>JANNTD010000514.1:0-2511 GCA_031403315.1 Planctomycetota bacterium | reverse complement strand
CATCCGCACATCGTGCCAATCTACGAGGTGGCGAGCCACGACGGCCAGTGTTATTTCAGCATGCAGTTGGTCGACGGCGTGACGCTCGCCGAGAAATTCGCCGACGGTCCGCTGCCGGCACTCGAAGCGGCCGAGTTGATCGCCACAGTCGCCCGCGCGATTCACTACGCACACACCCAAGGCATCATCCACCGCGACCTCAAACCGGCCAACATTCTGATCGACGCGGTGGGCGAGCCGCACGTCACCGATTTTGGCCTTGCCAAGCAGCTCGACAGGCAGCTTGATGGCGGCGCGAGCCTCACGCGCTCTGGCGCGGTCCTGGGCACGCCGGCTTACATGGCTCCGGAACTGGCCTCCGGCGATCGCGGCAGCATCGGCCCGGCCTGCGACGTGTATAGCTTGGGCACGATTCTCTACGCGCTCCTGACCGGCCGGCCGCCATTTCAAGGTCCCTCGCCGGTCGACACGGTGCTGATGGTCCTCGAGCAAGACCCGCTGCCGCCGCGGCTGTTGAATCGCAAGCTCGATCGCGACCTGGAGATGATCGTACTCAAATGCCTGCAAAAGCCGCCGGAGTTGCGCTATGCGTCGGCCGCCGCGCTCGCCGACGATCTCACGGCCTATCTCCACGACGAACCGATCTCGGCCCGCAGCGGGCAGTTTTCTCAGGTTTTCGCCCGCGTGTTTCGCGAGACGCACCACGCCACCGTGCTCGAAAACTGGGGCCTGTTGTGGATGTGGCACGCGGCGGTGATTCTGGTGATGTGCCTGGTGACGAATTGGCTGCACGCTATGCGCGTCGAATGGCCCCAGTGCGCGAGACCTTGGCCGTACTTGCTGTTGTGGGGCGGTGGGCTCGCGCTATGGGCGCCAATCTTCTGGAAGCTGCGGCATCGGATCGGGCCGGTGACGGCCGTCGAGCGGCAGATCGCACACATCTGGGGCGGAAGTGTCGCGGCGGTAGTGCTGCTATTCGTCGTCGAGTCGCTGCTCGGACTGCCGGTGCTCACGCTCTCGCCCGTGCTGGGCTTGATCGGCGGCGCGGTGTTCGTGGCGAAGGCCGGCATCCTGTCCGGTGTGTTCTATTTGCAGGCGGCCGCGATGTTCGCCACGGCGCTGGTGATGGCAGAACTCCAGCGACGAGGCATCGACTTTGGCGTTTCACTTTACGGACTGGTCTCGGCGGCAGCGTTTTTCCTGCCCGGCTGGAAGTACTACCGGCAGAGCCGTACGCCGCAAGCGTAGGCTAGTTGCGAGACCATCGGAACTATTTACCGCGCGGCTGCGTCATGCCCGGATAGTAGCGGCCGTAGTACCCGAATGCGGTTTGATGTCCGGTGGGATACACGCTCTCGGACCCGGCCGGATTCTGATATGCGCTTTGCGCCGAAATCGACTGAACGCGCTGAGACAACTCGGTATTCTGCCGCTGAAACTGCTGATTGGTGGCCATCTGCTGAAACTGCGGCCGGACGAGCGTCTGGTAATTGAAGTCGCCACCACCATCGAAGTCTTCGCGGAACAAATTCAAATAGGGACTCACGGTCGGCGACGACGTGACGGACGAAAACGGCTTCGAGCTTCGTCCCGGGGCCAAGCTCTGCACTCGGCTCGAACCGAGCGAGGAGGGCGTTGACTGATTGGCGGAGGTCTGTCCAAAATTGCCGACTCGAGCTTGGGCGTTTCGCAGCGATATCGAGTTCAGGCTCGAGCTCGTGTAGCCTTCGCCGACGTCCTCCTGATAGACGTTGCGCAATTCGCGGCTTGAGTTTCCGCCGCTACCGGCCCGCGGTTTCGTGCCGGTGACGAAGTTCGATTGAGCTTGCGCCGTCGAGCCAATTGCGAACAAGCCCACGGCGACCACGAACAACCAAAGTGAGGGGTTCAACATGGCAAGTCTCCTCCGTCGAGCCGAGTGCGCCGACAGTGGCGCGTCTAGTGAATCTTATCGCCATTTCCGTCCGCCGACAACAAATATCCGGCGTTTCGACGACACGGATTTCCCACCCCCTCGGCAAATGTACCAGCGTGGGCCGGAGAATCGTGCGGCCAGCAGGCGGCTGGACAGTTTCGTCATCGTCACCCGTACATTCGGCCCAGCCGGCCTAGTCGATTGAGCTTGCCGGAGGCGAGCGGCCAGCGGTATAGTAAACGCCCGTTTAGTAGGCGACCGGAGGGCGAGTGACATGGACGTGGCGGCGTTGTTGGATCGGATGCGATCGCGGATCGACTATGCGGGACAACTTGCACACGTCGAAGTCTTGCCCGAGTGCGCCGGGCAGTTCTCCGAGCCCGAGCGTCCGCTTCCCGAACTGCTCGTGCGACTGCTCGCGTCGCGGGGCATCGAACGGCTCTATTCGCATCAGGTTGCCGCGCTGGAAGCGGCGCGAGCGCAGCAAGATTTCGTCGTCGTCACCGGCACCGCGAGCGGCAAGACGCTGTGCTACAACCTGCCGATCCTCGAAGCGGCGCTCGCCGATCCACAGGCTCGCGCGCTCTATCTGTTTC
>JANNTD010000513.1:0-9073 GCA_031403315.1 Planctomycetota bacterium | reverse complement strand
CACCGCGCCGACCGACATCAGCGTCAGCGTTTCCAAGAGCACGCTCGCCATGCCGAGCCGAATCGAAATCACGCGCGGCTTCAACAAGCCGATGCGAATCACGAGCACGAGCGCCTTGCCCGGCACGTACTTGCCCAGGTGCCCGAGAAAGTACGCATGCAGCGTTTCGAGCCACTTCATCGGCTGGCCGAGCGCGGCGAGGACTCGGCCCCAGAACCAACTCATCGGCACCCAGGCGACGACGTACAACACACCGGCCCAGACGAGCCAGCCGACTTCCATCTGCCACGGATGCTCATTGAGCTTCCTGATTGCGTCGCGCACCGTGCCCTGGACGGAGAAGCAGACCACGACCACGACCGCCAATTTCAAAATGGGCAACCACGGGCGGCGACGCTTCTTTGGATCGTGTGTCACGGACAGTTGCTGGTGGGCAGTTGTTAAACCGTAGGGGCTGGAGGGATGAGCAGGCCGCATTGTCGCCCAGTTCGCCGTGCGAAGACAAGATTGCTCATGGGCCGAGCGAATAGAGTTTGTTAGAATGCGGGCAACTTTCCCTGGTGAGGCCCATGGCCGCGACCCGTCCGACCAATTTTGCCAACCTCTACGTGCCGCGCGTAGTCTCGTTCATCGTGCTGCTGGCGATTATTCTGCTGGTTGGCATCGTGTTTTTCCAGGTGATGGCCCAGTTCATCGTGCCGCTTTTCCTGGCGTGCGTGCTGCTGGTCATTTTTCAGCCGCTGCACCGCTGGTTTCTCGGCAAATTGCCGAAGTGGCCGCGCATCGCGGCGCTGTTGACCACGATTACGATCATGCTCACGGTGTTGGTGCCGACAATTTACCTGGGTTCGAATGCGTATTTCGAGTGTGCGCACCGAATCGAAGCAGTGCAGCAGAAATCGGAAACCAAACGCCAGTCCGAGCCTGTGGCCCGAGCCGAAGATGTGAGTAAAAACACGCTGTATGCTCGCTTGATTGCGAAGGCCGATGAGTGGGTCGCGATGCTGGAAGTGAGGACTGGGCTTAACATTGAAAAAGAGCCGGCCGAGTTGCTCGAAGCGGCTGTCGCGTGGGTGGCAAGTTTTTTGCCGCTCGTGGCGGGGGCCGCCATTCGGATCCTCGTCGGATTGGCGATCATGATCGTCGCGCTGTACTATTTCCTCGCCGACGGTCCGGCGATGATCAATGGCCTGATGGGGCTCTCGCCGATGGACAGGCGGCACGAGTTGGAGTTGCTCGCGCGGTTTGGCGAAATCAGCCGGTCGGTCGTGTTGGCCACGTTGCTCTCGGCCGTGGTGCAAGGTCTGCTGGCCGGCATCGGCTTTTACTTTGCACTTCCCAACGGCGCGCCGATTTTTCTCCTCGTCGCACTCACGATGGTGCTGGCGATCGTGCCGTTCGTCGGGGCGGCCGGCGTCTGGATTCCGACGTGCGCCATAATTTTCCTGTTCGGCGAGCAGGTCTTCGTTGTCGGTGGCGAGGCGGTCGACGGGGGCAATTGGAAAGTCGCCACCGCTTTGGCCATCTACTGTGCCGTCATCGTCTCGGGCATCGACAACGTGATCAAGCCGCTGGTCCTGCACGGTCAGGCCAATTTGCACCCGCTGCTAGCACTCCTGAGCATCTTGGGTGGCATCCAAGTGCTGGGACCAGTCGGCATCTTGATTGGGCCGATGCTGGTTTCGTTTCTGCAGGCCTTGCTCAGCATGTTTCGCAAGGAAATCGAACGTTGGGAGGACCCGACGCAGCGCTCGCTCGTGCTATCACCGGGCGCCCAGGCCCTGGCCGAAACGATTGACGCGGCCGTCGAAGCCGCCGAAGGCGATGGCGCCGGTGAGAAGCCCAGCCTGACGAAGGGTGGCAAAGGATTCACGCCCAAGAAGAAAAAGGGGCGTTAGTGGTCAACGGCCGCTAGCGACCTGTCTAGCAGATTCGCGCGATTCTGGCTTAGAATGGCCGGCGGCCGAGTTGGTCGTTGCCCCGTCGGCCGCAGGATTCTAGCTGGAAAGGACTTCGCGATGGACGTTGCGTCGGTAGCGCTCGTGGTGGCCGCGTTGGGTGTGAGCTTCGGTTGGCAGCCGTCCGAGGAGGATCCGCAGGCCTACGAAGTCTTGATGCAAGTCGAGCCAGAGCTGGTCGACGTGCTCCATAGTGGCCGGCAGATTCAGATCGAGAGCCACGTGCCGGCGAGCGTCACGCCGATTCGCAACATCCGTGTCGTCGTTGGCACCGACGAGCTGCCGCGGACGTCGATCGTGGCCAAGAGCGAGACGAGCACGGCGAAGACTCCAGCGGAGCGGATCGTCCGCGGTCAGGAAGTAGCCCCCATCGAGCACACCGCGCGCTTCCAAAGCGACGATGGCTGGAGCGGTGATCGCTACGCGCCGACCACGACCGGCGGCAACCGGCAATTCGACCAGCGCGGTGCGACGATCGGCGTCGAGCCAATTCGCACCGCCCAAGCGTCGCCCTGGACACTCGATGGAGCGCAACAAACGGCCACGGATGCAGGCAATTCGCTGCGCAATTCGGTTAACTCCGGCATCGAGCAGACGAATCAGCAATTCAGCCAAGGCGGGCAGCAGATGCGCGATAGCGCTCAAAATACGGGCCGCGACTTCGGCCAGCAATTACAGAATATGAGCGGTTTCGGTGGCCAGACGGCGCCGCCGACTGCTTCATCGGGATCTCGCTCGTCGCAATCCGGCTGGCCGGCCCCGCCACCGCTGTCGAGCACGCCGGCCAACCGCACCACCACGCCCGCCGCGTGGACCAGCATCCAGCCGCAACTTGCGCCGCCGCGGCTATTGACGCCGCCGATGGCGAACAGCGTGCGCGTGGCCGCCAATCCGTCGACGGGCCGCACGTCGTCCGGTCCGGCATTCCCGCCACCGCCAACGTCGATGGCTCCGCCGCTCCACAGCGTACTCTCCGACCCAGCCGCGACCAGTAGCCGCACTGCCGATCAGGACTGGTCGTCGTGGGGTACAGGTTCGGCATCGAACACTGCTTTGAGAGACACTTCGCCGAGCGACACTGCTTTGAATTACAACGACGCCGGCGTGGGCCTCGAGCCCGTGCCACCGCGGCCGCGGACCACTCCCGTGGCATCGCCGTTCGACGACCGTTACAGCCAGCCCGCCGCTCCAGCCGCCGCCACGAATAGTGCGGCCGACGCCTGGGCGAATTTCGGGCAGCCGCAGAACAATCCGAGCCACAATGCTCCGCCGCAACCACAGGCACCCATTGCGACCGTTCCTCAGAATCAACCACTTGCCCAACAAGGCCCGATCAACCAGCCGGCGATTGGCACTCAACCGCTCGCAACACAGCCAGCGCCAGCCGCAGCCAATGCGGAAGAAGTGCCCTGGAAGCCGTTACTGGCCGTATGCCTGGCGCTTGCCGGTTCGTTGGGGGCGAATGTCTTTCTTGGCATGAGCTACGCGGAAGCTCGCCACCGCTACCGCTCTCTTGTGGCCAAGACGACTCACTCGTTTCAGAAAGCGGCAGGCATCGCAGCGTAGACGCCGGCGTCGATTTCGCTGTTGCCATTGCCGTCGGCCGCGAGGCCCGTGCCAGACTCTCCGAGCGTGTCGCGCCAGACGGTGTAGTCGGCCGCGTCGACGACGCCGTTGGCGTTGTAATCGCCAGTGTAGTCTTCACGCTCCGCGTGAGGATTTCTGCTCGCGGAGCGAGCAGACTACACTCGATTTCTTCACGCGGAGCGTGAAGACTACACTCGCGGCGAGCAGCAGCATACCCGACGCCGGCTCGGGGACGGTACCGCCGGTAAACGACCCGCTGCCAGCGCCAATTCCGGGAGACACAGCGCCGAAGTGCGACTTCCAAACGTCGTAGTCGCCAGCTTCGATTTCGCCGCTCGCGTTGCCATCCGCGGCCAACCCAGCACCCACTTGGCCCAGCGTGTTGCGCCACACGGTGTAGTCGGCCGCGTCGACGACGCCATTGTGGTTGTAGTCGCCGGCCAGTCCGACGGTGATGTAGCGGATGCGCTGATTGGCCGTATCGGAGATCAGGAGGCCGCCGCCGGGCGCTAGCGCCAGGCCGCCGATGCTATTGAAGCGGGCGTCAAGCGCGGGGCCTCCGTCGCCGCTGAAGCCCGAGTCCGCGGCGCCGGCGAAGAGGCTGAGCTGACCGGTCTCAAGGTCCACCTTGAACACCCGGTTTCCGTGGGCGAAAAAGAGTGCGTCGTCGTCGACAGCAGTATAGGCGTGGACATTGCCCAGGTTAATATCGGTGGCCGTTCCAGCGCCGAGAGGGTTCGCACCGCCGCCCGCGACGGTGGTGATGATGCCCGTGACGGCGTCGATGCGGCGGATGTGGGTGCTCGCGCTTTGGTCGGTGACGAATACATTGCCCGCGCTGTCGGAGCTGACGATGCCGGCACTCCCCGCGAATGAGGCGGCGGTGGCGGGTCCGCCGTCGCCCGCCGTGACGTGGGGGCCGCCGTAGCCCGCGATGGTCGTGATGATGCCGGTGTCGGGATCGACCTGGCGGATGCGGTCGTTGAAAAGATCGGCGATGGAGAGTCGGCCGCTGGCATCGACGGCGACGCCCTGGGGGAACACGAAAAAGGCACCGTTGGCCGGTCCGCCGTCGCCGCTGAAGCCGAAGCCGTTGGGGCCTTCGCCCGCATAGACTGAGATCAGGCCGGTCGAGAGGTCCACTTTGGGGACCCAGTTGTTGTCGATGTCGGAGAAGTAGAGCGCGTTGCGGGCGCGGTCCACCGCGAGGTTAACGACGCTCATGTTGGCTTCGGTGGCCGGGCCGCCGTAGCCGCAGTCGAAGCAGTCGCCGGGGCTCCCACTGCCGGCGAACGTTGTGATGATTCCGGTCACGGGATCAACGGCGCGGATGCGGAAATTGACGGCGTCGACGAAGTACAGGGTTCCGTCCGGTCCGATCGCCAGGCCATGAGGGTCGTGGAGTGTGGCGCTCGTGGCCGGCCCACCGTCGCCAGCGAAGCCAAGTGTACCGTTACCGGCGATGGTGATGACGGTGCCGGAGGGAACGGGCGCTTGGGCCCAAGCGGTGTGAGCCGGACGGAGGAAGCCGGCCAGCGCGAGGCCGATGAGTATCAAATTGACGGACCGCATTGGAGTTGGCTCCTCACTTTTGGTGTCAAATGCTCAATATCAGCCCTCACGCCCCGATCGACGGAAATGAAAGCGCACTTTGCGCACACAGTTTCAAGCATTTTCGCCAGAATTAGTGAAGCGATGTCAAGCACTCGGCGACCGAAGTCCCCGAAATAGAAGGATTCGGTGTCTGCTTGAACTGCCGACCCCAAGACGCGCTCCGCGATTGCGCGTTACCACCAATCGGGCCGATGGATCATCGGCTCGGCGGGCCAGGGACGAAGCGACGGGGTCGGCGTCTCGACCGGGTGTCGACCGTTGGTGCTTGCCTTGCCATTTTTCCCATTTCGCGGCCAGTCCTGCCACGAGTATTCCACTTCGTCGAGATGCGGCGCGAGCGGCGCCGGTTCGCGGTCGTACACCGTGATCACCTCTTCGACGACGGCCACCGGCTCCGGCTCGGGCACCCGTTCGGTCGCATCCATCCCATCGAATGTCGGTTCCGGCTCGGGCGCAGGTAGCTCCGCAACAGGCTCCGGCTCCGGTTCGAGTTCCGGCTCAACGATTTCTTCATTCTTGTTGTAGCGATTGGGAATCCGTCGCGTGTCGGCTTTCACCTCGCCAAACAATTGCCACACGTGTTCGTGGCAGGTGAATACCAGGAGCTGATGCCCTTCGCGGGCAAACTCGCGGAGCACGCTGACAGCGATCTTCGTCCGGCCGGCGTCAAAGTTCACGAACACATCGTCGAGGATCATCGGCAGGTGGATGCCGCGGCGGGCGAAGGCGGCGACCAAAGCGAGCCGCAGGCTGACGAACAGTTGCTCGCGGGTGCCGCGGCTGAGCACTTCGACCGGCAAGGCGGTGCTGTCCTCGGTATCGACGAGCAGGATGTCGTTGGCCAGCGGCGTCCAAATCCGCGTGTACTTGCCACTGGTGAGCTTGGCCAAGTAGATCGAGGCTTCGCGGAGGGTTTCCGGCTGGCGGAACTTTTCGTACTCGTCGCGGATTTCGTCGAGCAAGATGCCGACTGCCGCCCGCTCGCGCCAAGCATCAATCTTCTCGACGATTTGGGCCGTGACGATGTCCAGATCGAGTTGCTTCTCGGCGAGCGACTGATCGGCCGCGGCCGCCCGCTGTTGTTCGACGAGCGCGCCGCGCTGCTGCAACAGCTCCTTGAGATGCTTGTCAATCGTTTCGACTTGTGCGGAAAGGGACTCCCAATCGCCTTCCAGCCGACCGATCGTGTCGGGGGTCAAGAACGGCGCGAAATCGGCTTCGCTGCCATGCTTACCAATCGCGGCGGCGATTTCGCGGGTTGCACCGGCGCGCTTCTTCCGCAACTCGTCGGCCTCGGAAAGTCGATCGGCGAGTTGCCGCATGCCGCGTTCGTCGTCGACGCCGCATTTTTGAAAGAGTGCGTCCCGCCGCCGGCGATGTCCGATCGCGGCCTGGGCGTGCTTGATCACTTCCGCCTTGAGCGCTTTGGCCCGTTCACGGATCGATTCGCGGTGGGCCACACGCTGCTGCTGTTGCCGGTACTCGGCGAGCAGATGGTCGAGCTGTTCGATAGTCGTCGTTTTTTCGAGTCGCAGGCCGGTTTCTTCGGCCAGCGCGACGATCCGTCGGGTGACGGAGTCGAGCTCGCGCTGGCGGCGGGTGGCATCATCGCGGCAGTTCTCGATTTTTTCGCGGAGTTGTTCGAGCTGTTCGTGTTGTCCGGCCATCGTGGCGAGGTCGTTGGGATGGACGTCGTCCGGCAGGCCCAAGGCTCGCAATTTGCTCTTCCAATTGGCGAGCGCCGCCGCGTGTTTTTCCTTCGCCAACTCCAATCGCCGTTCGGCCGCGGTGATTTCCTGGGCCGCTTCGCGCCGCTTGCTCTCGACCGGCAGCACGCGCTCCAGCTCCGCCAGGTGCCGCTCGGCGTGCTGCAATCGCATCGGCACCGAGCCTTCGGTGAGCGGCAGCTCGCGGTCGAGCTGCTGCCGCTCTTCTTCGGCACCGTGCAATTGCTTCGCCAGCAGTTCGAGCTGGCGGTGGCAGTCGTCGAGCTGGTTGGAGGCTGAACTTTCGATGTAGGTCTTGAACACCAACGCGAAAATCGAGCTGACGATGCCGATCCCGGCCAGCAAACCGCCGTATTGACCGAGCAACGATTTGGGCAACAAGTACCAGGCCGCCATCATCACGAAGCCGATTACAAACACGGCCAGCAACCATCGGAAGAGCCCGATCGGCACGACCTGCCGGTCGATCAGATCCTGGCCCTGGTCGCGCATTTCCTCGGCCTGCTCGCGAGCCTTTTCGATCCGCTGCTCGACGAGCAACCGCCGCCGCAGCCGAGCCACGAGGTCGCCCGCCTCGTCGACCGTCATGGGGAGGCCCATCTTGTCGCCACCGGCCATCGCGGATTCGATCTGCGAGCGGTACTGGTGCTCGCCCGTGCGGCGATGTTCGAGCTCGCTCTTGGCAATCGTGAGGATTTGCTCGGTCGCCTCGATCGCCTTGGCTTGCGGCGAGAGCTGTTCGACGAGCTCGGTGGTGATCGCCGGCGGAATCTTACCGGCGCCGGTCCACTCGTGGGCCAGCCGCTCGTTTTCGCTTCCTAGCCGGGCTTCGAGCAACTTCACGTCGTCGGCCAGATCGTCGACTTGCTTTTCGAGCGAGATCAACCACTCCTGCTGCTCGGCGAGGGCTTCGAGCCGTTGGCCATTGCGGACCAGGAGGTCGTTGATGCCGAGCCGCTGGGCTTCGTCGCGGAGCTGCTGCCGCTGACCCTTGAGGATGTCGCGCTGCCGCTGGTGCTCCTCGACTCGCTGGTTGAGCTCGTCGAGCGTGTCGAGCGTGCCCTCTTCGAGCGGCACGAGGCCGACGAAGCGTTCGAGCTGGTCGTCGATCTTGTCGCGTTTCAACCAGAGCGGCTTCAGGTTGATGGCGATTTCGAGCCGCCGCGCCCGGGCAGCGAGCTCTTTCGACGTGGCCTGGCGGAGATCCACCTCGTCGGCCAGCTCGCGGAGCTTCACGGCCGACTGCGCCCAGCGGCGGCCCTTCACAACGAGCTCGTCGAGTTCGCCGTGGAGCTGCTCCCGCTTTGTGACGAGCGCGCGAATCTCCGAGGGTTCGTCCGCCGAATTCAAGAGCCGCGTTCGCGACCGGCCGAGCATGCGGATCACGTCGTAGAGCGACACGCGGTCGAGCCCCGAAGTGAGCCGATAGAGCCATTGGGCAGCGGCGGTGTCGCTCAACGAGTTGAGCTCCTGCACCTCGCGCAGGCCGACCGCGAAAATGTTGACGAAAGTCTGCTCGTCGACGTGCTCGAGCGAGTCCAAGAGCAGACGATCGCCTTGCTCGTGGCCGTCGGCGGTGGTGATCGTCACCTTGCCGACATCGTCCGGGCTGCGATCGGCGTAGCGGGCGATCGAGAACGGCCCGTGCTCGCCCAGCACTTTCAGCGAACCGCCCGGCCGGCCGCCGGCGAGCGGCGGAAAGTATCGCTTGCGGCGTTGCGGCGTGACTCCGTAGAGCACCGTCCGCAGGAAATTCATGAGGGTCGACTTGCCCGCTTCGTTCGGCCCGTAGAACACCGTCAACTCGGGCGACAAGCCGCGCAGCGTGAGGTCGTGCCACACGCCAAAGCCGTCGATGTGAATGTCGGTGATCTTCATGGCGCTATTGTTCGTCTTCCAATTCGCTCTCTTCAAGCGGCAAAGTCAGTAAATCCACGCCGAGCTTCGCTGCCCGCGTGATCAGGGTCGCACGCTCGGCTGGTGAATTGATTCGTGCAATCGCGGCCAATTCCTCGTCGCGCAAATCGGCCGGTAAAAACCGCTTCAGTTCAAACGGAATCCGCTCGTCCTGCTCGCTGGCTCGCACCTGGCGGACGAAATCGCCGAGTACCGTTTCCTGATCGAACCATTCGGGCGGCACGCTTAGCGGCGAGCTGCATCCGAGCGACGCACTCCAGGCGAGCGGCG
>JANNTD010000512.1:0-4875 GCA_031403315.1 Planctomycetota bacterium | reverse complement strand
CTTTTCCATCGTGCGGACGCTTGCGATGTTGCCGTCCGACAGGACGTAGACCACTTCGGGATTGAGCGACTCGGCCAGCTCCATCGCCTTGACGAGCGCTCCGCCAACACACAGCTCGACCGTCTGCAGCCACTGATAGAGCCGTTCTTTGTTTTAGCGCGTCGCGGCGAGCGGCTCCATCACGTTGTTCGGATAGAGCATCGGGTAGGCCTGGTCGCTGTAGAACACGACGTAGAAGCGTTGCTTATCGGTCAGGGCCGCGACGCTCCGCGCGAGCTCGAACAGCGTCGTCTCCATCCGCCCCTGCTTCATGCTGCCCGAGTTGTCGACGAGGAACACCACGCAGTTGGCCTTGGCCGGCGTGCCGAAGAAATTTGTCATGCCCATTCGCGCTTCGTCACCGGCCGCGCCCCGCCCGCCGCCGCCACCGAGTGCCCGCCCCTCGCCCCGCCCACCGCCGGCCATCAGCGTGCCCACGTCGGTCGGCAGCGTGTTGAGCTGGCCCAAATTCGCGGCCGTTTCGCCGCTCAAGTCCGACTCCACCGGCGCAAATTCCTCGGTCACGCTCTCCGCCAGCCCGGCCGCATCGTCGACCGCCTCGTCCGGCATCTCAAACTCTTCGAAGCTCACCAGTTCAATCGGGGCCGCACCGGGCTCGTCGAGGTCGGGAGATTCGAGCGCGAACATGCTGGCGAACAGCGGCATTTCGTCGTTCGTCAATATCACGTACGTCATCGGCGCCAAGAGTGCCAGCACCGCCGCGTGGAGACCGAGGCTCAGCGTCCAGGCGGGCGACAACCTTTTGCGACGTTTCGCGGTTGCCTTGCGATCGCGCGGCACGCCGTTCGAACTCGGCGCCTCCGCCGCGGCAATCCTTGGCGCCGTCGAATGTTCCTTGTCGACTCGCCGTTGAGGAGAGAGATCGACCCGCGGCGCCTGCGCTCGAGCGTTCACGGGAAGTCGTCGTGGAAGTACGTCGTGCAGCGCAGAGTCCGCGATCGCAACGCCGTCGAGTCGCAATTCGTGCGTCAGCTCATCGGCGATCTCGTGTTCGTTCTCCGACTCGAGTCGCGCGAGCTCGGCTTTAATCCGATGCGTCTCGATCTCGAGCCGCTTGAGCCGCTGCCGCGTGTCGCGCAGCACTCGTTCTCGTCGCAACGAGCGGGTCGAGCCGGAAGATGAAACAGCGTCGTCGATCATGGCCAGACAATCTAGCGCGCGTGATGCGATCCCCAGGTGCCTCGCCTCGTTCTGTTCCAAATCTCAGTCTACCCACGCCGGGGGGTAATTGCTAGCAATCGGCTGATGGAATGCTGTCGATCGGAACACCTCAAATCGCGGCCAGTCATTGCCTCATCAGAGGGGACTGTTTACTATGCAAGACTGTCGCGGTTTGGCAGCCCAGCGTCATGGAATGACGTTCTGTCACCGCGTCATGGGAGGTGAGTACATGGCTACGGCTTTCGATCCGTACCATCGTTGGCTTTCAATTCCGCCGTCGGAGCAACCGCCGAACCACTATCGGCTGCTGGGACTGGAAGAGTTTGAGGCCAGCTTCGAGGTCATCGGAAATGCCGCCGAACGTCAGATCACTCACGTTCGTCCGCATCTACAGCTGCCGCTGAGACCGTACGCGACCAACTTGATTCGCGAACTCGACGTTGCGCGCAAGTGTCTGCTGGACCCGGAAGCGAAGCTTGCGTACGACTCTTGGCTCGAGCAACATCTCAACAGCCCGACTACCGATAACTCTTCGCGCGTTCAGCAGCGAGTAGTAACCCGCGCCACGCGCACGACAGCCAGCCCGGTTTCCGCCGCCGGCGGTCCTCATATTGCCTTGACAAATTTCCCGGTCCAAGCCGAACAGAATTTCGGCCCGTCGAACTTGGGTGCAAACGAACAGTTTCCTTCAAACGCAAGTTCAGCAGTTGTCCCATCCATTGTGGCGTATAGGAAATCATATCGCCCAAGATCCAAAAGTTCTCCGCTTGCGTTCTTAATACTTTGGTTCGCAGGCGGCGCGATGGGGTTGCTCGCGGGCTATTGCGTGCTATGCATGATCGATCCCAAGTATGATTTTTTAAATGTAATGTTTTCAAAGGAGGATCGGGCATCGTCCGCAACAGATGCGGCTGCAACACCACCGGCCATTGCTCAGAGCTTACAACGGCCAAGGCTTCCAGAGCGCGAATCGCGCGTACGGAATAGGGAGCGAAATGCCCTGCCAAGCGATCGAAACCCAAAGGCCGACGATGATGCATTCGATTCGGTACAGCCACTCAAAATCGCATCAGCAGAACCGTTGCCGCGACGCTCGACACCCCAAGCTCCGAATCCTTTCCGAGTCGTGATTCCTGAGGCTCTGCGACTGCCGTCTCGAGATTCCGATGGCAAACCGGCGATGTTGACGGCGCTTTCCTTGGAAAACGGCGGGAAGGTTGCGGATCATGATATCGCTTTTTCGCTGTCCCAAGGAAGCAATTTCACTGACGGGCAATTGTCGCTTGTGAGTGAGAATAAATCATGGGTCGTTCATTGGATGCCATCTTCGCCCGGTCAAGAAAAGATAAATGAAGCAGATCGAACCGAAGTCGGCAGGTTCTCGCGGATTGCAAATTTCCTCTGTTTTGCTTGGGCTGCCGAGGCAACGGAGCCGGCGGAGACGGCGATTCGCAATTCATTGCTGACAATTCGCGTGGCAGGAACGCCGCATTACGCTGCACTCCGTATCCCCGAAAACTTAGACGCTCTTTCGATCGACTTGAAGAAGCCAAGGGTGTTGGCCGTTTTTACGTGCGAATACATGCCAGAGCTGGAAAACATTCGCGTCGACATAACGGATTCTTCGACGCTACCGTCACATCGTGTGGAGGGAGCCGGACTGCGAGGGCTGAAGCAGTCGGATGTGACGACCCTGTACTATCCAGAGGCAATGGGCGCATCAACGCAAGTGAGAGTAATCAAGCGAGGAACGCGTCCGGCCCTTGAGTTCGAAACACGGTATGAATTGCCGTCCGGCATGCAAGACGAGTTGACTATCACGCGTGGCAATCGCAAATCGCAGTATTTAAGGGACGAATTGGCCGCTGCGAGGGCCTATCAAGCAACTCGAAGAATCGCAGAACTCGAAGCCGACCTGCACGCACTTGAGCGAATTGCCATCTTGGCACGGCAATGGAATGAGAACACGAAGTTGCCACTCCGATTCTTCATCAATGTGGATGGCTACGAGATCGATTTGGCGAAGACCAATTAGCGTCGCGCGCCTTCTCAACATTCACGATTCGTGGACGATGGATCGTCTCCGACGTTCAAGATGGCGGTGGTTGGCGTAGCCCCCATCGTTGCCCAGGGCCCCCATATTGCCATCGACTTGGTAGCTTGAGCTAAAGCACTTGAACCAAGCGCGATCCGGCTTCGTAGTGCGTGGCAAGCCGGCGGCGGCAGGCCGTGCCCATTCCGCGGTATTTTCGTTCGGTGGCTTCTTCGCCCGCGGGCAAATCGCCCGCCCTACCTGGAGAACAGAGCATGTCGACGTTTCGGAAGTGCTTGTCACTTTTGCTGATCCTGGGTTTCGTGGCAGCGATCGCGCTTGTCGACTCGGCAACTGCTTCGGATTGGGCCCGTTTCCGCGGCCCGAACGGCTCCGGTGTCAGTCCCGACGCGGCAGCGGCTCCCGTGACTTGGAGCGAAACCGAGAACCTCAAGTGGAGCGTCGACCTGCCGGGCCGTGGCGTTTCCTGCCCGATCGTCGTCGGCGACCGTGTTTACGTGACCTCTTGGACCGGCGACGGGGCGGACGACCTCGTGCGTCATCTCGTCTGCTACGACCGCGCGACCGGCAAGCAGATTTTCGACACGGCCGTCAAGCCCGTGGTGCCGGACGAGCCTTACAAGGACATGTTCACGCAAACCGGCTACACGGCCAGCTCGCCCGTCTCCGACGGCGAGCGAATCTATTGCTTCTTCGGCGTGAGCGGGGTCTACGCCTTCGACATGGAGGGCAAAGAAATCTGGCGCAAGAGCGTCGGCACCAACTTCGATAAACGCCGCTGGGGCACAGCGTCGAGCCCCGTGCTCTCGGGCGACCACGTAATCGTCACCGCCGGTCCGGAGAGCAACTCGATCGTGGCCTTGAAGAAGTCGAACGGCGACGAGGCCTGGAAATACGATTCGCAGCAGCTCGACGGCACCTGGAGCACGCCCATCGTGGTCGACCTGACCGACGGCCGGCAGGAGCTGGTCTTTTCCATACCCGGTGGGGTCTGGGCCTTCGACCCTGCCACCGGCAAGCAGAACTGGACCTGCAAGGGAGCCGAATCGAACTCCGCCTGCGCGAGCGCAATCGCTCACGGCGACGTCGTCTACGCGATCGGCGGCCGTGAAGGTGGCGGCATGGCGATTCGCGCCGGCGGCAGCGGTGATGTGACCGAGACGCACGTCGTCTGGTCGGGCAATCAGCGGGCCCGCATCGGCACGCCGATCTATCACGACGGACTCATCTACTGGATCTCCGACGGGACGGCCAATTGCATCGACGCGGCGACCGGAGAGAAGGTGTACCAGGAGCGGCTCAAGGCCCAGCCGGAGGTCGCTCAAACGAAGTCCGTATTCCATCTCGTCGCCGAAGAAACTCCAGCCGCCGCACCACCAACTGAAACGCCCCCGCCGCAAGCGGGCGACAATCAAGGCGGCGAACGAGGCCAGGGTCAAGGCGGAGGACGCGGACGAGGAGGCGGCGGTCGTGGTCGCGGCGGCCGTGGCGGTGGCGGCGGATTCATGGCGCAGGATTACGCTTCGCCGGTAGCGGCCGACGGCAAGATGTACTTCACTCGCCGCGCCGGCGAGGTACACGTCTTCGCGCTCGGCCGCGAG
>JANNTD010000511.1:0-3895 GCA_031403315.1 Planctomycetota bacterium | reverse complement strand
ACTCCACATGGCGCTCGACATGATCGGCCGCGAGGGCGTCGGCGTGCTGGTGTACCTGCCGCAGGAAGGCCGCGGCATCGGGCTGGTCGAGAAAATCAAGGCCTACGCGCTGCAGGACCAGGGCATGGACACGGTCGAAGCGAACATCGCCCTGGGCTACATGGCCGACCCGCGGGACTACGGCGTGGGGATCCAGTTGCTCAAGGACCTCGGCCTGCGCAAAGTGCGCTTGCTCACCAACAACCCCAAGAAGACCGACGCCTTCATCTACGGCGGCTTCGACCTCGAAGTGGTCGACCAGATCCCGATCGTCGGCCCAATCCACGAACACAACGCCGACTACCTGGCCACCAAGCGCGACAAAATGGGGCACCACTTACCGCGCGATTAGCCGTGGGCGCGAGCCGGGGCGTCCCCGCCCCCGAGTGCACACTTTATTGAGCGTCACTCGCCATGCCCACCGATTTCCCCCACCAACACCTCGACCCCACCCGCACCACCTGGCACATCACCTTCGGCACCTACGGCACACGCCTCCACGGCGGCTCCCGCCCCTCGGTCGATAAACAACACAACGATCTCGACACTCCCTTCGTGCCGCCCAAAATCGAGCGCGAGGATTCCGCCCGCGGCCGGATGAAATTTCCGGCACGATCCCTGACGGTCGAGCAGCGCCAGTTTGCCGAAGAGGAGATACCGAAAATCTGTGGCCGCGGCGGTTGGGAATACCGAGTTTGTTCGGCGGCACCCGATCATGTGCATCTGCTCTGCGACATCGTGCCCGACGTACATGGCGAAAAGGTGCGACGACTCGTCAAGCGCTGGCTTGGTCAGGCACTCAGCGAGCAATGGCAGTTGCCCGAGGGAGCCTCGTGGTGGGCCGAAGAAGGCTCCAATATCGCAATCCACAACGAGCCATACCTCAACAACGCGTTCTCGTACATCGCAAGGCAGCGTACGATAATTTGGACGCCCTAATCGGGGCCGAGGACGGCCCGGCTCGCTCGCGCGATTTCAACCATGTACCACTTCCACGTCAACCTGATCGCCAGCCCCGAAGCAGCACCCTTCGCCTGCACCTGGGAGGACGCCGCCACGCTGCTCGAACAACTCCCGCGAATGATCTTCGAGCTCGATGGCTCGTTCGTCGTCTCAGGCGAGCATCAGCGAGCCAAGCGAGCCGGGGCGTCCCCGCCCCCGACTGAAACCCCCACGCGCTGGCAAGTCGACGGCCACCTCTTCGACTTCGCCGGCCGGCTGCAGCGTCTCGAGCTCCACGGCAGTTGCCCACCCGCCGCGTTCGACGAGCTGCTCCGCTCGATCGGCTGGCCGCAGCAGCCGCTGGTCTTCGAATTGGTCCGCGAGGGCGTCACGGTCGACGAGTGCAGATTCCGCGCTCTCGCCGCGAAGTAGGTCATTCGCTCTTCGCCGTCGACCAAATCACCCAATCACCATCGTGCTCGGCATCCGCCACCGGTTCGGATTCAAAGTGATGGGGCGATGCAAGTGATGGGGCGATGCAAGTGATGGTTGCACAAATGACGGATTGGGCTGTTCTTGGTCTCCTGACGGCACCCGGCCGGCATCATCGTCCCGATCAACCCCGACGCTATACACGACCGGCCGATTGTTGACGATCTTGTAGTGCAGCGACTCCCCAGTGATGCGGTCCACGGGCACTTCCGGCAGCCAGCGCGGCGATAGCTCGTCGAGCGACCGGGGCCAATCACCATGCTCGCGGCGATAGAGCTCCAAAGCCAGCCCGATCAGAACGCCGTCTCGCAGACCCTCACAGCTAGCGAGGTACTTGGGCTTCGACTCGTAGAGCGACGCTTGCGACTGAAAAAACTGCAAGAACGGATTCCTATGGGAACCAAGCAGTCCGTCATCGTCGGCAGAAACTTCGACATCCATTGGTGGCAGCGATCGCTGTTTCCACAGGGGTGTTTCCATTGCCGTGATTGCTCGCACGATCAGCCGATCGTGCATCTGCGTTAATTCTTTTCTGGACGACGCGAACGCGCTGGTTGCCGGCATCGTGATCATCGCCAGCCGAGCCTTGGCAAGTCGTTCCCCGACAAGCTCGCGCGTTTCGCCGGGACCTGCATTGATGAAGTCGAGCTTTTCAAGGGTCTCTTGCCAACTTGATGCATGGAGAACCATCCGTCCGTCTCCGTGGCCGTCGTCCGTGTAGAGTCGTTGCAACGTGTCACGAAAAGTCGCGCGGTCCGAATCGAATCCGCGTCGCCAATCGACGGGTGCTGCGGCGATGATGTGAGCGAAATCTCTCAGTTGATCGTTAGTCCAGAGCTCCGGGTAATCTGTAAGGATCCTTCCGATTGTTACAAACGCATATCCTTGAATCGAATTTGCCACCACTTGAGTGACATAAAACGGCGTTTCGGCAAAGTGTCGGCTGAGGCCAATCAGTGCTTCCACGTCGGACGCCGCTGCGATGCCGTTGCCACTCGATGCGGCCCGATGTCCGTCGATCATCAACAATCGTCCGAGCGATCGCAGCGGTCCCAGGTGCGGCAAATAGGTTTCCTCAAGCGAACGATCTTCGAGCGGTGGAACCTCGGCAGCGCGATCAGACTCGCCCGGTTTCGGATCACTCAGCTCCCACAACGCGGCGCGATCTTCCGCCGGGAAGTACTTGTCCGCCCCCCAAACCGGAAACCCCAAGTCGCGCCGCTGGGCGGCTTGCCGAACAAGCTGCAACGAGCTCGCGTGATTCTCAAGCCAATCCACCGCCTCGGACCAAGCGGGGGTGCCGGGAGCTAACTCAGCGTTTTCGACCCATTTTGGGACGCTGTTCCATTCGACAAGGCCCATGCCTTGGAGTGCTGCGCGATACAGCGGCCAGGCGCGTTCGTTTTCGGGCACCGAGAGTGCCCGTTCATTGATGATTGCAAGATAATCCGTCTTGATCGACGGTTGGCCGGTGAAGAGGTAAACCGCCATCGCGACATACGCCAGAAATAATGCCGCGCCCGTCCATAAGAAGCATCGGCACAAATGCCACTCCAGTGGGCGACCCTGTTTCTTGGCGCGGCGGATGAGCCGAGCCGCTTGCTGGGGATCGCCGAACGAGACAAGGAGTTGTTGCGGGGTGCGGCTCGCTTCGAGGCCGTCCTGGAAATGGGCGACCAACTCGCTCGCCACGTCGACCTTTTCGCGCCGCCAGAGCCGCGTGCGCTTCACGACCTGGCCGACGGCGTCCGCGAGCTCCGACGGCAAATTCGCGTCAGCCACAACCAGTCGCCAATCGAGGCTGGCGTCGAAGCGGCCACACACGGCGTCGCGCAAGCGGGTGTACCAAAGCCGTTGCCAGAGAGTGACCGCCGCTTCGGCCATCATGCACCTCCGGCCGGAACGGGCCAACCTTGCGATGCAACGCCGAGCGATTTGAGGGCGTCCACCAGCGCGTGCCACTGCCTCGTGTCGGTCTCCAGCCTCTTCTCGCCTTTCGCCGTGAGCCGATAGAACCGCCGCGGCCGAGGGCCGGTTTCGTCGACCCGCGACGTCACGAGCCCCTTGGCTTCGAGATTATAAAGCAGCGGATAGAGCGTCGACTGGCCCATCGCCAGCACGCCGTTCGACTGGGTCGAGAGGGCCTCGACCAGCTCGTAGCCGTATTTCTCGCCGCCCGACAGAAGCTGCATCACCGCCGTCGGCCCCGCCCCACGCATTAGTTCCCGTTCGAGTTTCATGGCCGCGTCTCGCGATTGTGCCGTTGGTCGGTGCCGCATACTATGCTGCACATAGTATCTGAGTTTGGAGCAGCTTTGTCAAGAGATCTGCTGGAACGTCGACAAATCTACTGTCCTAAAGTCGGGGTTCAGACTTTAGGACAGTAGATCACTGGGCTGCCGGCGACCATGCGACACCTGAC
>JANNTD010000510.1:0-3496 GCA_031403315.1 Planctomycetota bacterium | reverse complement strand
TGCCGCCCATTCTAACAAGCTGTGCCCCCCCCGTGTCTCGCGCGCTTGGGAATAGCTCTCATGTTCTTGCCCGCGACCCCAACCTCGGGGTTTCCCACGCTGGAATCATGGCCTCCAACGCCTTTCGGCGGGCTTCGGCGCCATCGCTCCGCGCGTCGTACCAGCCCGGCCCGCACCGCGTTCCGCTCGAAGGAAAAAAGGGGAGTAAGTCGAATTACGACCTAATTGGACTTATCCTGCTCTGTAGAAAACCATTGATTTTGTGAACTTCTTCGGATGGGTCAATTCTCGAAACCCCTTGATTTTCAGAGTTGCGCACTCGCCACAATTGCTCATCGAGGACCTAAAAACGCGGTTTTCTACGGAGCAGAATTATCCCCTTTCTCCACCCTGGTGGTCGTGACGACGCTTGTCGATCTGCCTGTCAAGTACCAAGTTTTGTACCATTTCTCATTTCCCGAGGTGGCCAAAAATAGTTCTTGAATTCGGCCACCAGCCATGATATAAACGCAAGTACACTGATCGAGTATCCGTGATTGCCGGTGCGGCCCAGCCTCCGTGAGCGGCCAGGATGGGTTGTCGAAAACCTGGCAGTCGCGGTGCGCGAATTCGGCGATGTGCGAATTCATCATTGCCCGAACAGCCAGTCGCGAGCTGGCCATACCACCCAGAAATAACCTGTCGCCTTCGAGTGAAACTTGACGCCTTCGAGAAAATCCCGAGGATTTCGCATGTCGCCACGAAGCCGACAAACGCCGCCCTGTCGCCTTCGACCGATGCACCGCCGACTTCGGCGGGCAGCCGACTGGGTTCCTGCAGCCTGCCCACAATCCGCAGCCGCCCACTGGCAGACCGCTATAATTGGACCGGCAACTAGCGAATCCCTGACCTCCGACCTCTGGCCTCCGACCTCTCTCATGGCTCCACGAAGCACCCTCGGCGGCGTCGTTCACACGTACCAGAAGTACGACCCGGCGCGATTTCCCAGTCCGACCCAAGAACCGCCCGATCTGGTTTCGCCGGCCCTCGAGCACATGCTGATGTTCGGCGAGCGGCGCGAGCTCACCGAGGAAGAGCTGGCCAGGGCGATTCGGCTCGACCCCAATCAGATATCCGGCCTCGGCCCGAGCATCGACGCGCTGATTGCGATGCTGCTCGAACGCAAGCGGAAGATTCTGGCCCGCTTCGAAACGCGCGGCGTCCGCAAAAAGGCGCATGCAGCGTTTCACTCGCCGGCAGCCGAAGTGAAGCCGCCCAAAAAGCTCCGCGACGTGTTCTATCGCATCGTGAAGTCGGAGCAACTTCGCGAGCTCGAGCGGCTCTGGTATGCCACCGGCAACGATCAATCGCCGTTCGCTGGCAACCTGGTGCTCCTTATCGAGCGGCTCGGCGACAAGTACCAGGTCGACGAGCTGGCCGCGAAGTACGAGTTCACCGGCCAGGAATCGCTCACCGTGCCGCAGGCCCTCGAAGTCAAAGAAGAGCTCGAAAAGATCGACGAGCTTTTGAAGCAACTCGAAGAGGCTCGCAAGACGGCCCGCATCGGCATCATTGACATGGACCTGTTGAACGAATTTGCCGAGCCGGGCGACGTCGAGCAGCTTGGCGCGCTGCAGCAGCAGATACAGGACTACCTCCGCGAACAGGCCGAGCAGCAAGGCCTCGAACAGAAAGCGGGCCGCTTCCGCCTCACACCGAAAGCCTACCGGCTCTTCCAAGGCAAACTGCTCGAGCGGCTGTTTCAGGAGATGGCCCCATCGCGGACCGGCCGACACACAGGGCCGGTCGTCGGCGAAGGCGCGGTCGAGCTGCAGTCGACCAAGCAGTACGAATTCGGCGACTCGATCGCCAACCTCGACATCCCCGGCACGTTCGTCAACGCGCTCCTGCGCAACGGCCCCGGCACACCCGTCCGCTTCCGCCAGGACGACATCCAAGTCCACCGCACCCGCAACACGCCCAAATGCGCGACCTGCGTATTGATGGACATGAGCGGCTCGATGCGCTACGACGGCCAGTACATCAACGTCAAGCGGATGGCCCTGGCGATGGAAGGCCTCATCCGCCGCGACTACCCGGGCGACTGGCTGCGGTTCATCGAGGTCTACACGTTCGCCAAGCTCGTCGAACCGGGCAAGATCGTGAACGTCATGCCGAAGCCAGTCACCGTGTTCGACCCCGTCGTGCGGTTGCGGGCCGACATGAGCCGCGACGACGTCAGCGAGCACCGCATCCCGCCGCACTTCACGAACCTGCAGCACGGCCTGTCGCTCGCCCGCCGGCTGCTTTCGACGGTCGACACGCCGAACCGGCAGATCGTGCTGATCACCGACGGCCTCCCCACCGCCCACTTCGAAGGCCAGCTGCTGTATATGCTTTACCCCGCCGACCCGCGGACCGAAATGGCCACGATGCGCGAAGGGGCGCTTTGCCACCGAGAAGGAATCACGATCAACATGTTCCTGCTGCCGAGTTGGTCGCAGAGCGAGGAAGACGTGCGGTTCGCTTTTCGGCTCGCCGAGTCGACGGCCGGCCGGGTGTTCTTCACCGCGGGCCGCGATTTGGACCGCTATGTAGTCTGGGACTACCTGTCACACCGCCGTGAGCTGATTCATTAAACCATTACAGAGCATCCCTTTACACCAATTGCCGACCGACCGCGTCCACGACCCATGGCGACGCTCGCCTAGCGATCGGCCGCGTCATCCGGATATATTACCGAGTCGCGCCGCTCGACCGAGTTGCGCGACGCCTAATAAGCCGCAACCTCGGCAGGAAGTGCGGCCAATGCATTTTGATAATCTCTGCTATCGCCTGGCCGGGAAACGCGGTCGCGAGCAGGAAATGGCCGATGACCAAGAGGAGGGCCTGCCTCCCTTGCGGCCTTTTACGTCGAGCTTCGCCACCACCGCCGACGAGCCACCTTCACGGAGTATTGCTTTGCGTCTTACCCAGCTTTGCTGCGCCTCGTTATTCCTTCTCGCTTTCATTGCGCCAAACGCCCGAGTCGCCGTCGCCGGTCCGGCCAGCGACGTGTTGCTGCCCGCGTCGACCAAGGGCTATGTCTCCGTGGCCAAGTCGGAAGAAGCCAAGGAGCGTTTCAAGCAAACGCAATTTGGCCAGATGCTCGACGACGAAGTGATGGCCGCCTTCAAGAAGAGCCTCGAAAAGCAACTCAAAGACAAGTTTGGCACCGTGACCAATCGGCTTGGCTTCAGTTGGGACGACCTGCAAGGCGTCGCCGTAGGCGAGTTGAGCTTCGCGGTGATCGAGCGGCCCAAGAAAGAAGCTGCCCTCGCCATCACAATGGATGTCACCGGCCGCGATGCCGCGGCGAAGAACTTCCTGGCCGCGATCGAGAAGCGGTTCTCCGCACAGGGCGGCGTGAAGCGTGAAATCGAGGCGGCGGGAACGACACTCACGATTTTCGACGTCCCCGCCAAGAACGCCAACGACGATCCGCTGCAAACTGTCTACTTCATTCGCGAAAATGTGC
>JANNTD010000509.1:0-5454 GCA_031403315.1 Planctomycetota bacterium | reverse complement strand
CAAAAATCATGGTGTCTCTCCTTCTTCACAACAGGAATCTCCCCAAGGAAAGTTTCGCCACCAAAAACAAAAATGCTACCCTGCTGCCAAAGCAGTCAATGGCAGCTTTAGAAGACTGGTTGTAGAAGACCCTGCCTGGCGTGAGAAGATTCTCCGGATCGTTGTCCCCGACGGTTTTTCACCGATCGGTCGGCAAATCACGATGCAGGAATTTCTTGGCCCGATATTTTCAAACGCGACAGGATTTCAGCGGCGATCAAGCAATGGATTCTACGGGGACGAGACGAATGGTGTCGCATATGCAATTACGGCACCGCCCTACGGACTGAAAGATGCCGAGCAATTGTTTCTTCAATTCAAAGAGCATGTCTTTGGCAATTTTCCCGAAAGCGCGGAGATTTGGCAGTGGGAGACGAATGACCTTAACTATTTTGACGCAGGCCGTGAGTGGTGGGGCACCTTTTACTGGACATATCGCGCGACGCCAACGAGTCAAATAATTGGGATCTTGGGTTCAACTACTGACTAGCGAGTCATCCACAATGGCGGACCCGGGTGGTGACATCGTCTTTGCTCTTCTTGTTTCTGCCGGGGCCGTGAGCTATACTTAGTCTTACTGGTAAGATTAGCAGTGTAGTTGAGGAGTCGCCATGTCCACGCTCTCCACCACCCGCATGTCCTCCAAGGGACAAGTCGTAATTCCCGAAGCAATTCGTCAAGAACTCGGTCTCGAGGCCGGTGCGCAGTTCGTCGTCGTGGGGGGCCGGGATGCCATCATTTTGAAGTCCATTTCACCACCTTCGCCTGGCGAGTTTCGCGCCATGTTGAAGACGGCTCGCCAACAATCGCGTAAGGCCGGCATGAAGCCATCCGATGTTGAAGCCGCTGTTCGCAAAGTTCGGAAGCGATCGTGAAGGTCGTGATCGACACCAACGTGTTCGTCTCGGGCGTGTTCTTTGGCGGCCCGCCGGGATCCATTCTGGAGGCATGGCAGGATGGCCGGGTTCAATTGGTCATTTCGCAAGAAATTCTTGCCGAGTACGTGCGTGTGGGAAACGAGCTGGCGACTCAATTCCCCAACATTGACCCCCTCCCTTTTTTCGAGCAGGTTGTGCGCGGCGCCGAGCTATTCGATTGTCCGCCGCTGCCCATACAAGTCTGCGCAGATCCCGATGACGACAAATTCCTGGCCTGTGCGATCGCAGCGGTGCATCTTGCATCGTGAGCGGTGACAAGCATCTACTGGATGTCTCCGGTCACCAAGGCATTGAGGTGATTCGTCCACGGGAATTCATCAATCGTATCCCCACCTAAATGGAACGAATAAGCCCACCACCGCCCGTCGCCCCGCGCCTCGGTCTGTGGGACACGGTCAGCATCATCGTCGGCATCGTCGTTGGGACGGCGATCTTTCGCTCGTCGACGGTCGTGTTTCAGAATGTCGCCGGGCCGTGGTCGGCGATGGGCGTCTGGCTGCTCGGCGGCGTATTGTCTTGGTGCGGTGCGGTCTGCTACGCGGAACTCGCGACCACCTATCCGCGCGACGGCGGCGACTACGAGTATCTCAACCGTGCGTTCGGCCCTTGGTGCGGGTTCCTCTTCAGCTGGGCGCAGCTCACGACCGTGATCAGCGGCAACATCGGCATCATGGCGTACGCCTTTGCCGACTACGGCGTGCGACTCTGGCCCGGCTTGGAGAAACACACCGTTTGGTTGGCCGTGTCGGCGGTGGTGGGGCTGTCGATTCTCAACGCGCTCGGCGTGGTCGCGGGAAAGTCGACGCAGAACGTGCTCAGCGTGCTCAAGGTCGTGGGGCTGGCCGGCGTCGTGCTGGCTGCTGCACTGGCGACCGGCGAAGCGCAGCCAGCGGCCAGCAGGGCAGGGCAGGGGTTCCAGCCGAACTTCGGCCTCGCGCTGGTGTTCGTGCTCTACGCTTACGGCGGCTGGAGCCACGCGGCCTACGTCGCGGCCGAGATTCGCGACGAGCGCCACAATCTGCCGCGGGCGCTATTGATCGGGATCGCAGGCGTGACGTTGATCTATCTGGCCGTGAACGCTGCCTATCTGACGACGCTCGGCATCGAAGGCGCGCGAGCGACGCCGACTCCCGCGGCTGACGTGTTGGAGCGCGCTTGCGGCGCCTGGGGCGGCCGAGCAATCAGCGCGTTGGTCATGCTCTCGGCGCTCGGCGCGATCAACGGCATGATTCTCACTGCCCCGCGAATCTACGCCACCTGGGGCGCCGACTACCCGGCCCTCTTCTGGCTCAGTCGTTGGAATCGCCGCGTCGCCGCACCCGTGGCGGCGATCGCAGTGCAAGCCGTCATGGCCGTGCTCTTGATCGTTTTGGTCGGCACGCCGACCGGCCGCAATCTTTGCGACACAGCCCTTCGTAGCATCGGCCTCGCGGGTTTGCCGTGGCACGAATACTTCGGCGGATTCGAGACGCTGGTCGCCGGTTCGGCACCCGTGTTCTGGGCGTTCTTCTTGCTCACCGGCTCGGCCGTGATGGTGCTGAGAGTGCGCGACCCCGATGCGGTACGTCCTTTTGTCGTGCCCCTCTATCCGCTGCCGCCACTCGTCTTCTGCACCACCTGCCTCTACATGCTCTACGCCAGCGTCGCCTACGCCCGCTGGTTGGTGCTGCTGGGCGTCGTGCCGCTGGCGATCGGCGCCGCGCTCTTGATGGTGGTGCGTCGCGGCAGCGCGTCGCGATGAACGTCGGCGGCGAGTCCTCTCAAATGTCGCTTCTGACTGCAGCTGGCAGTGCCAATTGTGAAGATTTCAGTCGGACGCTTGTCAACCGCCCGCCGAACTCGCTATATTCGGCTGGCTGAGTCGGCCGCCGCCTTTTGCTGCCGCCTTCAACAATTGAACGAGCGCTACTGAAGAAACGCCAAACCGGCTTCCGCTTGCGATTCCTTTGGGAATTGCCTGGGAAGCCGATTTGGCGTTTCTTTTTTTGTCCACGCTCGGAGTTTTCGGCAGCGTGCACATCAGAAGATTGTGACAGTCAGGCGTTTTTCACAACTCATGAGGAGGAACTAATGAATCGACATTTTCAACTGGCTATCCTTGGCCTCGCCGTCGCGGCGTTGGCCAGCGGCTCCCTGTCAGCCGTCGCCGCCGTATTGACCTACGGCGACGCGGATGTCCTCAACACAGATGCCATCTATCCGGGCGATCCGACCGCCGGAGCCACGCTCGAAGGCCTCGCGCTGGATGCAGTCACCTTTGGCGCAGCGCCATTCGGGCACTCCTTCCCCTTCGCACCATCGGGCGACTTTCCCGGCACCGACCAGATCTACGTCGGCAGCGCGCAGACAGCATCTCACGACGGCTACTCGAGCGCCGCCGAGCGGATCGCCGGCCCTCAGGGTATCACCTTGGATTATTCGTCGCTCGTGCCCGCCGGCCATACGGTGACTTCGCTGACGCTTGGCATCGCGGCTGACGACTTTCAATTTCCGCCGATTGGCAACCCGTTCTCGGCGGGGATCAACGGGGGCGTCGCCACGAAACTCGCGGAAGTTCTTAACACGGTGGACCAGACCACGCCGGTCGTCCAGTTTTTCACGATCGGGATTTCTCCGGCGGTGCTGCTGCCGACGCATGTGCTCTCGCTGTCGATCGATCAGGGGGGCGATGGCGGCGACGGCTGGGCGATTGATTTCTTGACGGTCGGCGTGACCACGATCCCGGAACCGGGCACGCTGTTGCTCGCCGGCTGCGGGTGGTTGAGCGTGCTGGCCATGCGACGGCGGCACCAACGATAGCCGGCCTCCGCACGGCGGCTACTCCGTTTGCAACTCAAGCGCATGAAAAGAGCACTGCCACGCGAGTTCGCGTGGCAGTGCTCAGTTTATTTTTTCACTGGGAGCGGTCTGACTAATAACGACGTCCGCCACCGCCACCACCACCGCCGCCGTAGCCGCCGCGTCCACCACCGCCACCGCCACCACCGCCACCGCGGCGTTCTTCCTTCGGGCGGGCTTCGTTGACGGTGAGCGTCCGGCCGTCGTGTTCCTTGCCGTTGACGCCGCTGATCGCCGCCAGGGCTTCGTTGTCGTTCGACATCTCGACGAAGCCAAAGCCCTTGCTTCGGCCGGTGTCGCGGTCGTTGATCACCTCGGCGCTCTTCACGGTGCCGTAGGGCGCGAACAGTGTGTCGAGATCGCTGCTCGATGTGTTAAAGCTCAAGTTGCCGCAGTACAGTTTCTTTCCCATGATTGGGGGCTCCTGAATTCTGGAAAAAAGCTTCAGCCCAAGGTTTCACTTTCCGGGCTGAATCGAAAGGGGCGCAATTGCAATAGGTCATGCATGGAGGCCCACCAGGAGGGACGGCTGAATGAGCGTCCGGAGCCGACTAGAAAGGGACCGGCAGCAGATACACGTTCGTCGAACCAACCGGCAGCATTATCGACCCGGCCCAAGCGAATGTCCAGCAGCAATATCGCCGCTCGGATCGATAATTTGCAAATCGCTTTCCGACCGCGATTGACCGCTACGCCTGATCCTCTGTCGGCGGCGGATCATCGCGCGGCGCCGGCTCGGGGCCGTCGACTTTCCTTTGTTGCCGACGTTTGCGTTTGTCCTCGGCCCGTTGACGCTTCTCGACTTCGCGACGCCGCTTCTCGAACGTGTTTTGATTCTTTGCCAAGCTGCACAACCTCCAGGGTGGATCGGACCGGTGCCAGCGTGCATAACACGAACCGGCGCGTCAATTGCTCGCGCATGGACGGCGCAATAAAAGGCACTGCCATGCGACACGCATGACAGTGCACGAATGCCTATAGGCTGTCGTCGACTTGGATCGACGTTCGGCCGGGCGACTTAATAGCGGCCGCGACCGCCGCCACCACCACCGCCGCCGCGACCACCGCCACCGCCGCCGTAACCACCGCCGCCGCCACCGCCGCGGCCGCCACCGCCGCCGTAGCCACCGCGTCCGCCACCACCACCACCACCGCCGCCGCCGCCGCGATCTTCGCGCGGGCGAGCTTCGTTGACTGTGAGAGTACGACCGTCGTGCTCGGTGCCGTTGATTCCACTAATCGCCGCTTGGGCTTCTGCGTCGCTACCCATCTCGACGAAACCGAAGCCCTTGCTTCGGCCCGTGTCGCGGTCGTTGATGACCTCGGCACTTTGAACCGTCCCGAATTGTCCAAACATTTGGTCAAGGTCCGAGCTCGTGACGTTGAAGCTCAGATTGCCACAGTAAAGTTTCTTCCCCACCGTAAAATCTCCTGTGCATGGAAGAAATATCAGCCCGCCACATTACTTTCCGGGCTGAAGAGAAAGCGGCCGGAATGGCGGCCTACCAGGAAGGACGGCTGACTGCGCATCAAGAACCCGATGAACCCATCGGTGATGCTTACAAGATCATCGAACCAACCGCCCCTGATTATGCGAAATGCTAGCGAAATGTCCAGTCCAATTCCGGCCAAATGGGGT
>JANNTD010000508.1:0-1939 GCA_031403315.1 Planctomycetota bacterium | reverse complement strand
GAGGAAGACGTCGCATTCAGCAATCAGGCGATGGGCGGCCACAAGCCCGGCCGGGTTCTTGAGGTCCAAGGAGATACTGATCTTGCCGGCCGACATCTCGCTGACGTAGGGGCTGGTGTCTAGTAGCACCGGCGAGAGTTCAGGATCTTCGCGCGCCCACGACGATGCGAACAACCGCGAAACGCGAACAACCGCGAAACATCCGGGTTCTTGGGAGACTCGACCTTGAAGACTTCAGCGCCGTAATGCGCGAGATATCGGCCGCAGTTCGGCGCCGCGATGGCGATGCTCAGTTCGAACACGCGCATCCCAGCAAGCGGAAGCTCGGACTCGGGTTTCTGCGGCACGAGTATCTCCCCCGAAAGTCTGATTCCGGAATTCTATACGTCAGCGCCGAAGATCCCGGATGGGACAGCGTCGCGAATATCCTCGCTCGTTATGGCGAGTGGGAATTCGAAGATTACCAAGGCGAGACCTATTCACGGACAGGCGGCTAACGGTGCACTTCTCGAACAAACGGTTCACTTCAGCGGCGAGAAGTCCGTCGGCCGCAGGATTCGGTTTTCTATGTGATGCACGAGCGGTCCATCTTTCTCGGATTCCGCCGCGGCGGCGCGCCAGTCCGGGTCTGATGCGAAAGCTGCCCAGGCGGCATCTCGTTGTCCGAGGTTTTCAAACCCGAGGATGTAGACGAGTTCGTCGCTGCGACCACCAATGGAATTCGTCCAGTAGCCGACGTTTGTAATCCCGTGCTTTTCGAAGAGCTTGCAAGTGTGGTCGCGGAATCGCTTCTGCAAGGCGCCCATCTTGCCGGGGTGGGCATAGTAGCTGCGAAGTTCGTAGATCATTCTTCTTCCTCCGGGGCGTTTGGGGGCGATTCTACGCGGACACCGAGCGGAAGTGCTGGCGCGGAGGCGCGTGGCTTAGCCAATAGCCGGCTCTCCTCGGGAATCCCAAATGATTGGTCGGGGTGCCGCGATTCGAACGCGGGACCTCTTGTACCCCATACAAGTGCGCTACCAGGCTGCGCTACACCCCGATTGTGCGGCTCCCGCGAAGCCTCAACCCAATCTACGGATTGGGGGCCGCGGGGTCAAAATCATCGGCCTCCGCCACCTGAGGCCGATCGTGGTTCCAACGGTCGATCCGAGTTCACCTCGGACTCCGGTTGGACATGCCGCCCATGCCCGGCCACGGCCGCACCGGATGGGATGGCCGCGAGCCGCTTGCCTGCGAACAACAAGACAATCGTGCTGAGAACGAGGATTGTCGCCCCGAGGCTGTACAGGCCGGGGCGAATTCCGATGCTTGAAGCGAGCGTCCCCGCGAGGATCGCCCCCACCGGGATTAGCCCTCGGTCGAGGCTCAAGAGCGACATCACTCTGCCGTGCATGTCCGGGGTGCTGTGTTCGAGGAGTATCCCGTTCGTGAAAGCCATGTAGGTGACGGTCATGCTGCCCGCGAGAGCAAGCAACACGCACGTGCCCAGCAGGGTTTCCTGAAGTGAGATGGCAACCAGTGCGCCGCCGAAGATGATCATATTGATCACGAGTTGGAGCCCGGGCTTCGAGATGCCTGACTTCCAGGCGACGAATAGAGAACCAGCAAAAGCGCCCACCCCAGTGGCGCCGGCAAGGTATCCCACTCCGGAGTTCCCGAGATTGAGAGTCTCCTTGGCAAGCAGCGGCACGAACACTTGCTGATACGGAAACCCAAAGATGAACAGGATCAAAGCCAGCGCCGTGACAATGCCAAGAGTCGGATTACCTGCGATATACGTGAACCCTTCGCGAAGGTCGCCCAGGATGCTGGTGTCCTCCGCGCGTTTCTTGTCAACACTCTTATCGAATCGCATGAGCGCCGTGGTGATGGTCACGCCTACATAGATGGCGGCGGTGAGCATGTAGACCGTTCCAATGCTGAAGAAGGCGAGCAACAC
>JANNTD010000507.1:0-12879 GCA_031403315.1 Planctomycetota bacterium | reverse complement strand
GTCGACGAAGTGCCCAAGGATAAGAAGACGCTCGACATTTCCGGCACCGAGCTCCGCGACCGGTTGGCGCTCGGCACGGATATCCCGGCCTGGTTCTCGTATCCCGACGTGGTGAAAGAGCTCCGCCGCAGCCACCCGGCTCGCGGCAAGCAAGGTTTTACAGTTTTCTTCACCGGCCTTTCGGGTAGCGGAAAGAGCACGATCGCCAATGTGCTGCTCTCGAAGCTGCTGGAACTCGGCGGCCGGCCGATCACGATCCTCGACGGCGACCTGGTGCGCAAGAATCTTTCGAGCGAGCTCGGCTTCTCGAAGGAGCACCGCGACATCAACATCCGCCGCATCGGTTACGTGGCGGCCGAGATCACCAAGCACCGCGGCATCGCCATCTGCGCCCCGATCGCGCCGTACGAGGCGACGCGGAAGGACGTCCGCGCGATGATCGCCCCCCACGGTGGCTTCATCCTGGTACACGTCAACACCAGCGTCGAAGAGTGTGAAAAACGCGACCGCAAAGGACTCTATGCCAAGGCCCGCGCCGGAATCATCAAAGAGTTCACCGGCATCAGCGACCCCTACGATGTTCCCGCCGACGCCGAAGTCGTGATCGACACACTGAAGCTCTCGGCCGAAGAAGCCGCCCAGGAGATCTACCTGCGGCTGGAAAAGGAAGGGTACATCAGCTCGGAGGAGTGATGCGAACGTTGAGAAGTTGAGACAACAATCTAGATTGTCTTATGGCCGTCTGGCGCACGAAGGCGTACGAACTGTTTGATCTGAAACCGGGTGCATACAGCTATGCTCACGGCAAGCGGGATCTTTTTGCCGACTTGGTGGAGTGGGCGCGTACTTCCTTGCATGAAGGCAATGGTCAGTTACTCGACCGCATCGTGAGATACGTGACTTGGGTCGCGACCCAAGAATCCGATGATCTCGCATCGGTCGTGGACTTGGGATTCTTTTTACCAGTTTTTCGCGACGCCTTTCTGTGTTCGCAACTCAAGACTCATTTTCCGCAGCAACTGTTCGACGAAAAGTGGCAGTTGTTAGCAGCGGAGTCAGAGTAAAATATTTGCGAGGAAGGTCGCACCACCATCTTGACCAGTCCATTTCACGATCGTAGCAGGGCCGTAAACCCCGCCTGCTCAAAATCGCCGTCGGAAGTGAGCGCCTCCATCACGCCATGCTCTTCCATCACGACGAATGAGATGCAATCGGTGAGCGACCATTCTTTGTCCGGCCGGGCAAGGAAGCGTTCAATGCCACGTTCGAGGAGTTCACGAGTCGCCTCCACAATCTCATATTGAGCATTCGCTCGAATGTTCTGTAGCACCGGTTCAAAGAACGGTCGATCTTTGATCCGGAACAGATAATTCCCAAATTCGACGATCACGAAGTCGGTGGTCAAGACCTGACCGTCATATCTACGCATGAACTCGACGGCGCGGTCGTGATGAGCATCGCGGGGACCAATCGCCGCCACAAAGAACGATGTGTCGGCGAACACCCGCTTCATGGATCGCCTCGACCGTAGAGAACCTCATCGATCCTGGTCGAGGCATCAGGTGGCAAGTGTTCGGCGATACCGATGATCGGCTTCATCCGCTCGTAGAGCGTTGGCCCTTTGACACCAGACTCGTCGGGTGCCTTCGCACTGACAAACACCGTCACTTCGGTGCCGTCCGGCAGATTCGGAGGGCCGTCGAATACCACGCGGCCGTTTTCGATGTGTCCGTTGAAGGTCATGGGAGTCGCCCTCGCGGCAGAGGTTGCTGGCAACCAAGTCAACTATATTCTATCCTACGCCGTGAGAGAAAGCGACGGCGTCTTGCAGCTCCTCTCTATGCGAAATCGCGTCGAACTGCCATGCCCTACGACGAAGCCCTTGCCGTGAAAATCCGCCAACTGCTCGGGCGGCGGAAGAATCTGGCCGAGAAGAAAATGTTCGGCGGCGTAGGGTTTCTCCTCGACGGCAACATTTGCTGCGGTGTCTGGAAAGAGTTTCTCATCTTGCGACTGGGCGACGACGCGGCCCGGCAAGTGCTCGGCGAGCAGCACGCGCGGCCGTTCGACATCACGGGCCGGCCGATGCGCGGCTGGGCGATGATCGAACCGGCCGGCTGGCGCGACGCCGCGCGGTTGCGGCGGTGGATCGCTTGGGCGGTGGAGTTTACAGAGTCGCTGCCGGCGAAGTAAATTGAGAGCCGAAGACGTACGAGGCTGGCATTGCAATTTGGCAGTAGGTTCGGCGTGGCCGCCGACGCCAATTCCCTCCTCTTGGAGATTTCCTATGGCTTGGCTCTTTGAACGAACGATTGAAGTTGCGGCTTGGGTCGCCATGGCGGCCGCCTGGGTGGCGGCCGGGATTACGGTCTATGGACTGGTCGTTTTTGTCCGCACGGCCATGAATGACTCGGTCAGCCTGCCGCTCCTGGTTGAGACGGGCCGGGCTGCCGCGGCCTGCGTCGGCTTTGCGGTAGCCCTGGGAGCCCTGGCTTGCGTCGACCGGTTCATCTACGACGCCGATTCGACGAGCAAATGACAGGGCAGGAATTTCCCACCTGAGCGGGTGGTTCAACCGCGGGCAGTCGCTGGTTCCCCGTGATTTTAGCGAAAACTCAGGTCGCACGCAGGCCGCCCAAGCGTGAAAATCTGGGAAATTAGCCTAGCCGAAACTTGCGGAAAATATTTCCCGGTTTATACTAAACGGCACAGGAACAGACTTCTCGTTTGAACCGTGACCTGCGCGTTTGCCTAATGAGCGACCCCCTAGCCTAAGCATTCATTCGAATGGCTGGGTCATGCTCCGCGCTTTTCGCGTGGAGCCCCATTGATCGATACGTGGTTGATTGGCGCTCATTTTAGGTCTCTACAACGGGGAACATGGACATGCTTCGCAACATTTTTGAATGCGCTCGCGCGCGCACGACACGACAATTCGCATGGTTGACATTTGGTGCGGCACTTGCCACCGCGATTGCGGTTTCGACGACGGCTTCCGCCAGCTTGATCGGTTCAACGTATTCGCTGCGGATCGAGGGCCAGGTCAAAATCGGCGCTCAGATCAGCACCGAGGGTTACGCGGCGACGCCGGTGTTCAATGCGACACAGGAAGATGTGCCGAACACGATCGTGCCGACGCCCGATCCGCCGTTCGATCCGGGCGAGTCGTTGCGCGTGACCGAAACCGAAGCCGCCAATCATGTGATCGTGTGGGTCACCGGCCACAACGGTGGACCAGAGACCTTCATCAACCCGCTCGATCCAACCTCGCTCGTGGAGTTCGAAACGATCTTTATCTTTCCGGGCGTTGATCCCGGCGAGATGGTGACGCCCAGCGACATCGAGATGGAGAATTTTGGCGACTTCTACAATCCGGTGACCACACAAGTCACCGGCCTGGGAACCGTGGCCAGCCCGCTGAAGATTCTGCTCCAACTCGATCCGGATGATGTGCTCCAGACCGGCACGAGCCACCTCAAGTTCCACTTCGACTACGACGAGGGTATCGTGCCTGAGCCGGCGACGCTGGCTTTAGTCGGTCTCGGACTGGTGGGAATCGCGGGGTTCCGCCGCCGCCGATCGTAGCAGGCCAAGGAGTGAATCTTTTTGCCGCATCGCTCGCTGCGCGTTCGCAACTATGGTTGCGAAATCGGACCGCCGACTCGCGCCGCCTCGGTCAGTTGCCGTACGATTTCGCGCGGTTCCCCCGTTTCCGCTAGAATATCGAGCTGCCGTTGAGCGGCGCTGGGCTCGCGGGCCAAATCGACGCAATGATTGAGATAATTCTCACAGCCCAGCTCAACGGCCGTCGGCCGCAGCGTGGCCACTATTTCGTCGACGACCTTGGCCACCGGCGCGGTCTGATGAGTATAGGTGTCGACCAGAATCGCGCGGTTGCCGAACCGCGCCGCACGCCATTTGTTCTGTTGGACCATCATCGGGTGCGAGTCGTGTTGGTATGTGCCTTGGTCGATCTCGTCGGAAAGGAACTTCACCAGGCACTGGATGAACGCGGCGATGGCGAGCGTGTCGTGGAGGTTGGCCGGCATGTCGCAGATGCGGACCTCGACCGTGCCGAATTTGTGGTGCGGCCGCACGTCCCACCAAATCTCGCGGATCGTGTTGATGAAGCCGGTGTCGACCATGTGATTCACCAGCCAGACGTACTCGCTCCAGTTGCGCATCAGCGTCGGCAGTCCCGCGGTCGGCAGACCCTCCATGATCTTCGAGCGGTGTGAATGCAGGCCCGTGTTGCGGCCTTCCCAAAACGGGCTGCTCACCGAAAGCGCCAAGAGCGTCGGCAGGTGCCGCATGATGCGGTCGCAAATCATCACGGCCTTGTCGCCGGAATCGACGCCAACGTGTACGTGCAGCCCAAAGGTCACGAGCCGCCGGGCCATGTCCTGCAGCAAGCTCACGAGCTGCAGGTAGCGTTCGTCGGGCGTGATCCGCTGATCGCCCCACTGCGAAAACGGATGCGTCGCGCCCCACCACAGCCGCAGGCCAAGTGAATCAGCCGCCGCTTGCACAATGCGAAGCTTCTCGGAAAGATCGCGGTCCGCGTCGCCGATCGTCTCGCAGACGCCCGTGTTGATCTCCAACACGCACTGCATCAGCTCCGGCTTGTATTGGGTGCCATCCGCGTCTTGATGCCCATCCGCCGTGAGCCGCGCATTGATCTGGCCATAGGCGCTCGACAGCGCCATTGTCTCGCCATCGACGAGGCCCAGCTCGAGCTCGATGCCGACGGTCGGCCGGTCGTTGTGGCGGAATTCGATCTTCGGCATGATGACGATGGCCAGCCGCGGTTAACTCAAGGTTTCGATAATTCCACGATCGTTCGTGCGAGAATCTTCGCTCCAACAGGCAGGCACTTCTCGTCAACGTCGAACGTCGGCGTGTGTAAGCCTGGCCAGGGTGAGCGATCGCCGGCACAACCGAGACGAAACATGCTGCCTGGCACCTGCTCCAAATAGGCCGCGAAGTCTTCGCTGCCCATGCTCGGGCGCGGCATCTGCGACACGTTGTCTGGACCGAGCAATTCACATGCCACGCGCTCGACCAGCGCCGTGATCGTCGGATCGTTGTCGACCGATGCGGTGCCCTCGTCGAAATCAACATTGAGCTTCGTGCCCGTGACGCTTTGGATGCCCTCGGCGAGACGGTGGATGTGGGCAATCGTGCGCTCGCGGACCTGGCGATTGAGCGTTCGCACGGTCCCTTCGAGCAGCACCTCTTCCGGAATCACATTCGCGTTGAGTCCGCCGTGAATCTGTCCGAACGAGACGACGACCGCCTCCTGGCTATCGGTCGCGCGCGGGATGAATTGGTAGAGCGTGCTGATGAGTTGGGCGGCGGCGGCAATGGGGTCAACCGACTCGTGCGGCCGGGCCGCGTGGCCGCCGCGGCCATGGATCGTCACCCGCATCATGTCGCAACTGGCGGTGAACACGCCGGGCCGGACACCGATCGTCCCGGCGCGGCGCGTCGGATCGACGTGCAGCGCGACGATCGCATCGACGTCTTTCAGAGCACCGGCGCGAATCATCGAAGCCGCCCCGTCGCTCGTCTCCTCGGCGGGCTGAAAAATGCTCCGCCAAGTCACGGGCCAAGGCAGCTCGCCGGCACGTTCGAGCGCGTCGAGTGCCGACACCGCGCCAAAGACGGTGGCCGTGTGCACGTCGTGGCCGCAGGCGTGCATCACCTGCGGCACCCGACTGTGATATTCGGCGGGCTTTTCGTCTTGAATCCGCAGTGCATCGCAATCGGCCCGCACGGCAACTCGCTGTTGCGACGCCTGCGAACGGCCATCGACGATCACACCGCATCCTTCGGGCCCCATCCGCACCGCCAGCCCGGCCTGCGCAAACAATTGATACAGATGCAGGCTGGTCTGCAACTCTTCGCCGCTGGGCTCGGGGTGCATGTGCAGATGCCGCCGCAAGCCGATCATCTCACCGACGCTTCGGTCGATCGCCGCGTCGAGCTGTTGCTGCCAGGTAGCGGTCATGTTAACCACGGAGGCACGGTGGGCACGGAAGAGGGCAGAAATTGCAAATTGCAAATTACAAATTGCAAATTTTCAAATGCAGACTCCGAATTTCTCATTTTGCATATTGCATTTTGCAATTGTTTTGACCGACTCGCCCGTGGTTCAATCGGCGAATTCGGGGATCACGAGTTTCGGCAGCACGCCCGCCGCGTGGCCTTGGGCGAGAAATTCTGCCACCGCCGCGCGGCCGCGCTCGCCGAAGTCGAGCGTCCAGTCGTTGACGTACATGCCGACGAACTTGTCCGCCTGGCTGGCGTCGAGGTCGCGGCCGTACTGTAAAGCATAGCTCAGGGCCGGCTCGCGGTGCTCGAGGCCATATTCGATGCTCTCGTACAGCAAGCGTTGAACTTCGTGAATCGCCGCGGGGCCGAGCGACTTGCGGATGCCGTTCGCGCCGAGCGGCAGCGGCAGGCCGGAGTGCTCTTTCCACCACACGCCGAGATCGACCACGAGCTTGAGATCCTGGTCGCCGTAGGTCAGCTGCCCTTCATGAATGATCAGGCCGGCGACGATCTTTTGGCCTTTGTAGTGGCCGGCCACAACGGCTGGAATGATCTCATCGAACGGCACCTCGACCGACGCGAAATCGGTCTCCAAGCAGAGCCGCAGCGCAAGATACGCACTTGTGAGCTTGCCCGGCACGGCGATCGAGAGCGACTTGAGCGCTGCGACCGATTGCGGCTTCCGCGCGACAACCATTGGGCCGTAGCCGTCGCCCATGCTCGCGCCGCAGGTGCAGAGAATGTACTTGTCGTGTAAGTATGCGTAGGCGTGGATGCTGAGCGCCGTAAGTTCCAAATCGGCTTGAAACGCGCGACGATTGAGCGTCTCGATGTCGACCAGCTCGTGCGTGAATTCGTAGTCGCCGGTTTCGATCTTGTCCTTCGCCAAGGCGTAGAACATGAAGGCATCGTCCGGGTCGGGGCTATGGCCGACACGTATCAGTTGCTTGGTCAGTTGCTTGGCGGCGGTCACACGGTTCTCCTTGCGCACGTGGGGAATACCGCATGATATTGCCCGCGGGCGCGGCCCGTCAATCGAACCGCAATCGAGCCGAGGAGATTAACCGCTAAGCTTCGAGCGAGATGCCGAGCGGCGTGGTCGGCATCGTGCCGCCGAGCGGTGGAGAGATAGTCGCCCGGGGTAGCGCGTATGCGACCGATCCTTGCGACGGGCGCGCGCCGGGCGCGGGTTCAGTACCCAGCTTGTCGCAAACGAGCTGCCAGGTCTGCCGCTCGAACTCGAGCAGTTTCAGCGCTTCCGATAGTTTCTCGACGTCGTCGTTCACCTTGGCCTGGGAGACGGTGCGGAACAGAAACAGATAGAAATCCGCGATCTGCCGGTTGAGCTCGGTTTTCGTTTCCCGCACGCCGGCCAACATTTCGCCGACGACGTCGATCAACCGCATCAGCGGCTCGGAGGCCGCGGCTCGATCTCCGCGCCGCAGCGCCGCTTCCGCCTGGCGGCCGCACCGGATGGCGCCCTCGATCAGCATCAGGTGCAGCCGATGGGGCGGAGCCGTGAGCACCTTGGAGTCGAGATATTGCGTATTTTGCGCGTGCGACATGCCATCATTTCCGTGTTCGTGGTTAACGATGACCAACAAGTGGTCTGCCGTCGATTGCTTAGCTTTATCTACTGACCGAGAGCGGCGGGATGATCTGTAAAGCGTCGAGTGCCGCCAGGCTTTGCTGCATTCTAGCAACCGTCGATTCGAGCAATGCAAACTGGTTGAACAGCCGATCGCGCTGCCGTTCCAACCGCTCGTCCATGAAGTCAAGACGCTCCGAGTTCTTTTCGATCTGCGTGGCGAGCGTTTCGGCCCGCGCGGAGAGCGTCGAGCCGTCTTCCCCGCTCAGTTTTTCGATGATCGAGTCCATCTTCGCCGACACGCCGAGCGACTTGTGCGTGAAGAAATTTGCCAGCGCGTTCGGATCATCGGCAATCACGTCCTCGAGTTTCGACTTATCCAGTGACAGCTTCCCTTGATCGTCTAAACTGATGCCGATGTCTTCGAGAGACGCTAGTGAGCCCAGGCCCGTGAACCGACCCGAAACGATAAAACTCAAGTCCGATTCAACCCGCAACGCGGCGGTTGTTCCGAATAGAATTCCAGTGGTGAGTTCGGTTTCATTGAACGCGGTCACTTGGTCCAAGTTCTTTTGGATCGAATTGTAGGCGTCGACAAAATCCTGAACGGCTTCGGTAATCGTGTTAGTAGACAATGAAACGTCGATCGAGATCGTTTCGTCCGACGCCTCAACCGCCGTCAGCGAGAGTCCCTTCACAATCGAGTCGAAGGTGTTCGAGCTGGATGCGATGACGACGCCGGAACCGGACTGCGACCCACCGAACTCGATCACGGCATCCTGCGCAGCACTGAACTCCTCGAAATCCAAGCCGGCCGCCGTGCCGTCCACCAACAATTCGTGGGCTGCGCCGCCCTCGTCCACCGTAATCGACAGTCGATATCGCTCGCCGTCGAAAACGGTGCTGGCCGAGACGCCGGCTTGTAGCGAATTGATTCGCGTCACCAGCGCCGCGAGCGCGCTCTGATCGGCAGTCTGGCTGAACGTGCCCACGCCGTCGATTCCCTGCGTGAGCTCGCCATCTTCGACCACGCTCTTCACGTCGGCATCGAACCCGAGATCGGCGGCCGTCGTCCCGCCAGCCAGCTCCGCCACGGCAAGCGTTCCGGAGCCGTTTGCCGTGTCGACCAGCAGAATGCCGGTGCCCGAGTCGTCGATTCGCGCCTCAACGCCAATGTTGGTCGCATTGATGGCGTCGATCACATCGGCGACATTTTCGGCCGGGTTGCCCGCGGAATCGAGGATCACCGCCGCCGATGCTCCGGTACTATCGGTGATCCGAAAGGCACCCAGATCGACCCCTTCACCGCCGTTGAGCGACGTCAAGAGAATATTCTCTCCCGGTCCATCCAGATCGCTCAAGTCGACCGAAAAACGCGAGCTGCCGTCGATCAATTGGACCGACTGCCCGCTGAGGGTTGCGTCGACTCCGACACCGAGCAACTTCAGGTCGGCGGCCGCGGTGCCGGTGCCCGATTCCACAACCTTGAGCGTACCTGCACCGTTGGCCCGATCGACGAGCAAGATGCCGTCGCCGGTATCGTTGATTCGGGCATCGACGTCGACCGCCAGTGCGTTGATGCGATCGATCACGTCGCCGACCGTCTCCGGCTCGCTACCCAGCGAGTTCATGTCGACGGTCGCCGTGTGACCGTCGGAATCGGTGACGCGGAAGTCGTTCAGACCGACGCCTTTGCCTTGATTGAGAGTCGACAACAACGTGGATCGGCTCACTTGTTGGCGCGCGAGGGTGCCGCTGTTGACGGTTGTCGCCGCGACGTTGGCCACAATGCCCAGCGACGTGGCCGAATTGTTGGCGTCCCCGTTGGCGACGATCAAATTGCTGGCCGTTGCTCCGGTGGTGTCGGTGAGCACGATGCCGTTGCGGGCCGAGTTGATGGAAGCCGTGACACTGGTCGCCTGGTCGTTGATGGCGTCAACGACTTCGGCCAGCGTTTCGGCCGCCGACAGATCGACATTTGAAGTCACGTTGTTGCGATTGGTGATGTCAACGACGCCCAGCGTGCCGAGCCCTTGTCCACCGCGCAGGCTGGCGGCCAAGGTGTCGCGCAAGCCGCTGGACAATCGACGGCCAGTGATCGTGTCACCGGCCGAGGCAACCGTGAGACCCAATTCTTCCGCGGCTGAGCCACCTCCGACGTTTGCCACGGCGAAGGTCGTGCCGCCGGTCGTGAGATCGGTCAACTCGAGGCGGCTGCCGTCGGCCGCTATGGTAGCCGACAACTTGGCTGGATTGGCAGCGTTCAGTGCCGTGAGCACCGCACCGAATGTCTCTGCGCTGCCGAGGTCGACGCTGAGCGTCGTGCTATCGGCCAGCGTGATCGTCAGGTCGTTCCCCGTTTTCAGCTCCACGCCGTTGCCGTCGTTCAGCCGCGAGAGCTGTGTGAGGGCAGACAATGCGAACACGTCCGTGCCCGTCGCCTCGTCGGCGGCGACGTTGATTCCGCTCAAACCCAGGTCGGCGGCTGTGGTGCCGCTGCCGACTTCTTGCACGCGCAGGTTGCCGCTCCCGCCCGTGTCGTCGATGAGCTTGAATTGGTCGCCTTCGACCACGGCCGTCACGCCCAGCTCGGCGTTTTCATTGATCGTGCGGAGCACATCGTCGACGGTGCGGACGGCGCGAAGATCGACGACGGCCACCTCACCGGCCCGGTCCGTGATCCGAATCTTGCCCTGCGAAACGCCGCTGCCGCCATTGAGCTCCGATAACGAGATCCCGGTGTCGACGAAACCGCCGAAGCCAAATGAGAGCGACCCCGTAGAGGCCAGATCATCGGCACTGGCAAAGCTGTTGCTCACCAATTGCTGGGAGGAGGCAGTTTGCAGGACACGGAATTTGTATGTCCCCGCCGCCGGGTTGCCGTTCGTTTGCAACGCGGCGCTCAGCACGTCGTCGTTGGAGGATGCGACCTGTTTGGTCTGAAACAGACTGGCCGACGACAACTTGTTCGTTTCGAATTGCAACGCCAGCACGAGCGACGTCAGCTTGGTGACCGCCAACTGTTCAGATTTCAGCCCCTCCGTCCGCGAATTGAGCAGATCGCGCGGCCGGGCGGCAAGCGCCATCAGCTTCGTCACCGTTTCCTCGATCGGAATCCCGGTGATCAGGCCCACGCTGGATTGAATGCGACTCATACTTCGCCTAACACGTAGAACTGAGGTCGACCGCTGCTGGAGCCATACGGTGCGCCTCCGCCAAAAACATACCTCGCCAGCCAGCGCGGACCGCTAGCACCGAGTTGCAAAACTCTACCGATTGTATCGGCTAAATTGCCGTCGCTTCTCGATGCGGCGACCGATGAATCGCCCTTGCCCAGCCAGCCAATTCGATTGCCATGCTGTCCTAAATGAAAACAGCCGGCCTGGTCCGCGAAGACCAGGCCGGCTGGATAGTTTCCGTGATGCGTCGCGAGCTTGAGCCGCGGGCGAATCGCTAGCGTTACCGCAACAGGGCCAACACGTTCTGCGGATTCTGATTGGCAATCGACAACACGGTCGTGCCGGACTGCACCAGAATCTGAGCCCGCGTGAGGGCCGCCGTTTCCGCGGCGAAGTCGGCGTCGCGGATCTGGCTTTCGGCGTCGGTCAGGGAGACCAACGTGTCGTTGAGCGCGTTGCGGTTCGTTTCGAGCAACGTCCGCTGGAACGCACCCAACCGACCGCGGAGGGTCGTCACTTCGTTGATGGCCTCGTCGACGATGTTCGCCGCCGTGGCCAGGTCCGTCGAAAGATCGGCCGAACCGCCCAAGGCCAACTGGTAGAGCAAACCGCTCACGCCGCCGAGCCGACCGGTGTTAACGCTGCCGATGCCGATCCGCGCCTGTTGGTTGGAGACCACTTCCGGGCCGAGTTGGAACAACGCACCGCCACCAGTGACGGTGAAGTTGATGTTGCCAATGAAGCCGGCCGCCACGTCGAGGTTCAAGTCGACCGACGACGTGTTGATCGACAGATGGTTGCCCGAGCCGTTGGCGTCGATGCCGTTGATCTTCGCCACAGCGTCGATGCCGGCGAGACGGCTGCCTGCTCCGACGGCTGTGGTGAATGTACCGAACGGAACCGTGCCCGAGCCTTCGCTGATGACCGAGAGGTCCACAAAGGCGTTGGAGCCGTACGCGTTCGACTGGAGCTGCAGCGTGGTCGTACTGACGGTCGCGGTCACGCCCGTGGCATCGCTCACGAGATTGATCTGCGCCGCCAAGTCGCTGATGCTCGCGCCAGCCAGAACGTTGAAGACTTCAGAACCGGTGGCACCGGCCAGCTCGAACACCAAGTCGCTGGTGATGCCGCCGCTGCCGTCGATGCCGCCCGAGGTGGCCGCCACGGCCGGGGGAGCCTGCGTCGAGGCCTTGTAAGTGCCGGCACCGGAAGTGACGTTGAGCGAAGCACTGTAGTCGCCCAAGGCGTCAATGGCGCTGGCAATGTCGGCGAGGCTTGTCGTGGCCGCACCGCCTGCGTCACTGACCAACACGGTGATGTTTCCGCTGCCATCGGCAGTGGCGGTCGGGGCACCGACGGTGACCGATGCCGACTCGGTGATCGTCACCGTCTTGGCATTGGCGCTGGTGCCTGCCGTGGCCGAGTTGATGGTGATCACCCCGGAGCTGGCGTCGCGGCCGCCGGTGAGCGACGTCGTTACGCTCGCGGCGGTCGACGCGGCTTGGTTCACCAAGGGGTTCGTGCCAACCGTTCCCGTGAAGGCAGTTCCAGCATTGATGCCCGCCACAATGTCGGTAACATCCGTGGCACCGTCGGCCGTCGTGACGGTCACAGCCAGCGTGTTGGTAGCCGCCGTGTAAACCGAACCGGCGACACCGCTGAAGGTCAGGGTAATCGTCGCCAATTGGTTACCTTCCGCACCGTCGGCCAAGCCGCCCGGATCGGCAACGAGCGTCAAGTCACTCGTACCGTACGTAACCGTGCCGGCAGTGGCTTGCTCGATAACGTGGGTAAACGAGGCCGTCGTGCTGGCGGAAGTGGCCGTGATCGCGGCCGGAATGTTGGTCACGTCGACCTGGGCTTGTGTCGCCGCAGCGGAGACCGCGACCGAGACCGCGACGCTTCCCGTAGCGCCGAGGTTGGCCTGGTCAATCTGCAGATTGTCGACGCGGTTGAAGTTCGTGCCGGCCGTGGTCGTGAAGTCCAAGCTGCCGTCCAGCAGTTTGCGGCCTTGGAACGAGGTGGTTTGAGCAATCCGGTTGAGGGCTTCCAGCGACG
>JANNTD010000506.1:0-4557 GCA_031403315.1 Planctomycetota bacterium | reverse complement strand
CTTCCGGAGGATCGTCGCACGCGATCCGAACAAGGTCCTCGCTTTGGCCGAATTCCTGGGCGCGCACCGCGACGTCGACCAGAGCATGAAACTGCTGCAATCGGTGTACAAGCCGGAACTCACCGAAACGATCAGCCGCTCCGCGATCGGGATCGTTCGCGCCCGCCGCGACGATGTGGGTGACAAATACGACAGCCAGTTGCAGGGCTGGCTGGATCGCGGACTGTTGGAGAATCCGGATTCGGTTCCACTGTTGATGTTGCAGGCTGAGTTCGACGACGTCGAAAAGAACTACGACGACGCCGCGGAGATTTACGAGAAGCTGCTTGCACGCGACGACGTGACCGGCGTCACGCGGGCCATCGTGCTCAACAATCTGGCATTTCTCGTAGCGCTAGCCGGCAACGAAACCGAGGCGGGCGTCGACCCGCTCAAGCTGGTCGACGAGGCGGCCCAAATCCTGGGGCCGACGGCAGACATTCTCGACACCCGGGCCGTCGTCTACACCGCCAAGGAAGACTACGCGAAAGCAATTCGCGATCTCGACAACTCGTTGACGGACAATCCGACGGCGGCGAAATACTTCCACAAGGCGGTGGCCCATTTGGGAGCCGGAGAAAATACCGCCGCGATCAAGGCCTGGGACGATGCGCACAAGCTCACGAAGGACGTCCGCTCGACTCTCAATCGAATGGAATTCGAGAGCTACGACCAGACCAAGGCCAAGATCGAGAAAATCCGCAGTCAGAGTCAATCGCTGACCCGCGCTGCAGGCTAGTCGATCAACCGACCGAGTTGCGAAGGCACGAAAATATGACGGACATTCGCAAGTTTAGCTGTCTGGCGGTGGCGCTCACGGCCCTCTCGATGGCCGGGGCAACCACTGCAGCGCCGGATGCGAACTTCGGCGGAGATCCGTATGGACGCGGCGTACACGCTTACTTCTCTGGCAGTAGCGCCGATGCCGAGCAGCTCTTCGCGCAGGCGATGGGCGACGATCCGAACGATCCACGCCCGTACTATTTTCATGCCCTGTGTTTGCTGCGTCAGGGCCGGAGCGACGAAGCGCGGTCCGACGTCATGATCGGCGCCGCGCTCGAGGCCCGCTCGCCGGGCAGCTATCCGGTTGGCAAATCGTTGGAGCGCGTGCAGGGCGGCGACCGACTGATGCTGGAGCAATTTCGTTGGCACGTGCGTGCCGCCGATGGGCTGGTTGGCGGCGTGGACGCCAGCTCGCCCGAGCGCGCGACCGTTGCGATGCACACCGTCGCAATACACACCGACGTGGGAGCATTGCGGCAGAAAGTTTCCGTGCCGCTCGATCGATTCGTTCAACCCGTCAGTCTGGCCGAATTGGCAAGCATTTCGGCCGAGAGGCCGACACCGGCCGCGGCGAGCGTTGCCAAAGCGGCGACTGACGATCCGTTTGCCGACGATTCTCAGCCCGCGCCGGGCAGAAAGATTCCGTCCGGAAAGCTGCTGGGAATTCTCGGCCGGGCGCTGGTCGAGTCGGCCCCGATTCCGTCGCTCGAAGGACTACGTCAACAGATTCCGGGGCTCCCGGCGCCAGCGACAACTGGCGATGCACCCGCAGCAGAAGATCCTTTCGGTTCCGATGCAGCCGTCACTCCGACCACCGACGATCCGTTCAGCGAACCGCCGCCCGGCGATGATCGAGCGGGTCCGGCAGAAAGCGTCCCGGCGGAAAACAGCGACCAACCCGCCGACGCGGCCGAAGAGGATCCCTTCGGCTGATTCCGAGGCGATCAGGCAAGCTATATTTGACTTAGTTTTCGGTTCCTCTAGCTACGTGAAACAGATTATGAATCGTCGCCATCCCATTCTCTGGACGTCGCTCCTCAGCGCGTGCCTTGTCGCAGTCGCCGGCACGGGCTGTCGGCGCGAATCGCCCGCCGAAGTTCAAGCGGTTTCCGAGCGCCCAACACCCGAAGAAAGTTTTGAAGCCATTGCTGAGATCGTCAAAGACGGGATCGAAATGCCCGGCGGCGACCCGAGTGCGTTCGTCGCTCAAGGGACTGGCGCGACCAGCCGGTTTCAAGTCCACAACACCGTCACTTCGCAGCTGATCCCACCCGCTGCGCCCAGCGATCCCTATCGCGGCACGATCACGGTCACCAGTCGCTCGATCTATTCGCTCCGCCGGTCGGCCGAAGAGAATGATAAAAAAGATCAGGAAGACGCACCCGTCGATAACGGATTCGGTTTTGACGACGAATCCGAGGAATCGGACTCCGGTTTCACTTCCCTTGACAACGATCTCGTCTCCGACTCGTCGGGCGATGACGCAGCGGGAGCAACCAAAATCGAGAGCGTGCAGCGACGAGCGGACGAAGACGTTCGCACCTACGATTTCGTCTACAAGGACGGGCGCTGGGCACTCACCTCGACACTCGATCCGAAGACGGAAAAATCGGTCGAGAATGCATTCGATCGCGCGTTGAGCCAGCAGCTTTGAACCGGGGCTGCCCTGAGCGGGGATGGCCTGATTCGGTCCCCGTGCGGGACACGTCCATCGACGGCTCTCTCCGGCTGGGGCGGCATTTTTCCCGTTTGTCCAACGCCCGCCAGCCGGTATCTTGTTAGTGCCCGCCTCGGAACGTTCCGCTCGGCGGGTTCGCACGCATTTTTCCCGGCAGGTGCTCGATGGTCCGCATCACTTTTCACGGCGCCGCCCGCACCGTCACCGGCTCGAAGTTCCTCCTCGAGGCCGGCCGCGCGCGGGTGCTCATCGATTGCGGCCTGTTCCAAGGTCTCAAGCCGTTGCGGCTGCGGAATTGGGAGCCGACGCCCTTCGACGTCAAAACGCTCCAGGCCGTCGTCCTGACGCACGCCCACTTGGACCACACCGGCTACTTGCCGCGAATCGTGCGTGAGGGCTATGCCGGGCCGATTTATGGCACCGAGGCGACGGGCGAGCTCGCTGAGCTGATCATGCTCGATTCGGCAAAGTGCCAGGAGCAAGATGCCGACTACGCCAACCGCAAAGGCTATTCGAAGCACAAGCCCGCGCTCCCCCTGTACGAAGCCCGCGACGTCGAACGAACGGTGCAACTGCTTCGCACGGAGGAACGCGGCCAATGGTTCTCGCCGGCCGAGCCGATCTGGATGCGCTACCACGACGCCGGCCACCTGCTCGGCTCGAACACGATCGAGGTGGAAATCCGCGCTTCCACGCCGCCGCTGCGAATTCTCTTCTCGGGCGACGTCGGCCGCTACGATGGGCCGCTGTACCACGATCCGGCCCCGCCGACCCCCTGCGATTATCTCATCTGCGAAAGCACCTACGGCGACCGCGACCATCCCGAGGGTTCGATCCTGGACGGCTTGGAGCGCGTCGTCCAGCGTTCGATCCAGCGGGGCGGCGTGATGCTGATGGCGTCGTTCGCCGTCGGCCGCGCGCAGCAATTGATCTACCTCCTGCAAGTGCTCATGCGCGACAATCGCATTCCCGATTTACCGATCTATCTCGACAGCCCGATGGCCTGCAACGCCACGTCGATCTACCGCCAACACCGGGAGGACCACGACCTCGGCGAGGGCGAACTCGACGATGCGAACCCGGTGCTCGCCGGTCCGCGAGTGCATCTCTGCCGTTCCGTCGAAGAATCAAAGGCCCTCAACCATGTCACCGGCCCCGCCGTGATCATTTCATCGAGCGGCATGATGGACGCCGGCCGGATCGTCCACCATTTGAAATACCGCTTGCCGAACGCTAGGAACACGATCGTGCTCGGCGGCTTCATGGCCGTCGGCACTCGAGGTCGGCTGCTGCAAGACGGCGCCGAAACGCTGCGGATGCACGGGCAGCAGGTCCAAGTCCGAGCCGCCATCGAAAAAGTCCCCGGCCTCAGCGGCCACGCCGACCGCAGCGGCCTGTTGCGCTGGCTCGAACCACTCGAGCCGCCGAAGCAAGTCTTCCTAGTCCACGGCGAACCGCGCTCCGCCGAAGCGCTCGGCGCTACGCTCCGCGACGTACGTGGCTGGAATGTCACGATCCCCGACCTCGGCGAGTCGCATGAGCTCGATTGAAATTCCTAATTGAGGAATAAGACCTCGTCAATTTTCCGCACCCTTTAGACCTTCTTATGTTTGAGTCAATATTATTTTGCAAACAGAATGAAGCTGATGCTGACAATCCAATCGATATTGGAATGCTTTTGGAATGCATGCTTTTCTATAAACACACACACGTAGTGGCTAATGGCGCAATTCTTAAACAGCTGCTCCGGGTAATTGGACCGAAAGACATCATTGCGCTTTTAGAGGAGCACCATCTCAGAATAGTCTTTACTGAATTTCTTACTGCGATATATACGTCGACGTCCAAGTCCGGCGCTCAGCTTCACACACCTACGATACTTTCCACCGCGAGACACACGTTGCAGGAACAGTTGCGCGCCTGCGGAGCACTAACTGGAACCGAAAGCGAGCATAAGAAGATCGCAAGTTGGCTGGAGTCAAGTGTCGTAGTCGCGGGCAATCACCCGATGCTTACCGGAGGGGCAAACCAAAGTCTGCTTGACCAGGATTATCTGC
>JANNTD010000505.1:0-2723 GCA_031403315.1 Planctomycetota bacterium | reverse complement strand
GACATGCCCGGTTACATCGGCAAGTCGGACCTGCACGGCGAGGCCTGGCATCGGCGGGCCGGCATCATCCACGCCCGCGTCGACCAACCGCTCGAGGACAATTCGCCGACCGTCGCTGGCGTGAAGACCGACCTGTTCTTGTACCAATTCATCGACGGCCACTTGTTCCGCATCTCGGCCTGGTTCGCCACCGATTTGTTCCACATGGTCAGCGAAGCGGTCGTCCAGAAATACGGCCCGCCGACCCACGAAACCAAGCAGCCGCGGGAAATGGTGTGGGAAAATAACGTCTCGCAGATCATTCTCGCGCGCGGCACGGTTCACCCGCGGACCTATTCGACATTGCACTTGGTGCACAAGCAGCATCTGGCGATCGTCGAGTCGCGCACACCGCGCGCGACGGAAGACATTTGATTCCACCACAGAGCCGGGCATGGCATGCCCGGTCTTCCATGTCGGCGATGCCAGCGCCGACGTTACGACGGAATGGCCGTCAGACTCTCGTGGTAGCGCTCGAGCACTTCGCGCGGTTCAAGGTTGAACACCGCACGGCCGGCGGTGGTCCAGTCGTGGCCGGTCCAAGTGAGAATCGCTGTCGCGGCCCGTAGGTTGCCCACTGCCTCGACCTCTTCCATGTCCCCGCCGACCACCGCTTCGAACGCGACCGTCACGCCGGTGAGCCCAATCAGTTCGCCATTGGCGCGGTCGCGTGCGAGTTGGAGCAGGTTTTGAAATTCGCACGACTTCCAACGGAGCCCGCGCGGTTTGCCGGTGACATTTGCCGCCGCGCGGAAGTCTTCCTGCAGCTTGGGCCGGTGGCGGGCGAACTCGGCTGCAGCTCGCTCTTCGTCCATTCGCCGCCGCCCGCGCCGCCAAATTCGCCAGGCATAGACGGCGAAGCAAACGATCACCAGAAAAAACGCAATCTGCGGCATTGGCCTCCCCGCTTCGCAGAACACTCAGCGGCGGGGCTTGCCCCGCGCGTTTCGCCAACATCTCGAAGGCGAGACGCGCCAATCTACCAGATTCGCGGCTGACGGTGAACTTGCGGCCGCGCTGCGGTCGGAGCAGGCATCGGTTCGGGCGCGGGCGGCTGGATCTGCGTCCGGTCATCGATCCACGTGCCACCCGACATTGAGCCGCAGCCGCCACTATAACAGCCGTACGGCGGTTGTGGCGGGTACTGGAGCCGAACCTCATTCGGAGCGCCACAGCCCCAACAAGTCGAAGGGCCGAGCACCAGACAGGAATGATACCCCGCGCCGTTGCCGTAGCCGAAACACTGACAGAACGATCCGGGTACGTTGTAGTAACCGATCGCTTCCGCAGGCGCGGCTGCGATCGCCACGAGACCCACCGCGGCGCACGTCGCGGCACAAAGCATGGTGAAGCAACGTCGTAACATCGGCGCAGTTCTCAAGCCGTGGAAAGGATTATCCTTCTATTGGATCGAGCCGTGCCAGCGTCGAGCAACACTCGGCTCCCGCCGATCGGCAGGATCGCTACAGGCCTCAGAGTCGCTTGGCTGCCTACTTCGTCGCTTCGTTGTAGTGGTGCAGCTCGCGGAACTCGCTGCGGAAATGGCGCGAGATGTGGTGGTCGACGTCGAAGATATGAGCCAACAGCGCGGCCCGAATCCACATCCCGTTTCGGGCCTGGCGGAAGTACATCGCCCGCGGGTCGTCGTCGATCTCAGGCGGAATCTCGCCGAAATGCTGGTCGCGCGGGAAGGGGTGCAAGATCGGCGCATATTCCTTCATCCGGGCGACCAGCTCCGGCGTCAGGCAATACCGCGAGAAATCGAGCTTGGCGAACGAATCCGCATCGTTGGGAGCGTTGTGCTCTTTCTGAATGCGGGTCATGTAGAGTGCGTCGAACTGCTCGATCACTGGCCGGCCATCGAGATGCTCCTCGAACGACTCGACTTCATAGATTCGCACGTTCCGATCCAAGAGCCGCTGGCGCAGGTCGTCCCCCATCCGCAATTTGGGGTGATCCGGCGCCACGAACACCAGCCGCACGTCTTCGTACAGCGCCAAGAGCATCGCCAGCGATCGCACCGTCCGCCCGCGGCCGATGTCGCCGCAGAACCCGTACGTCTTATGCGCGAGCCCACGCGTCAGGCCGGCGTAACCTCTTCGCTGGCGGAGCTCGTCGAATCGATTGGCCCCCGGCGAATCCTGCGGGCTGTCGAACTGGAACGACCGCTGCAACGTGTAGATGTCCAATAGTGCCTGCGTCGGATGCTCGTCCGCGCCGGAGCCGGCGTTGACGATCGGCACGCTGCGGTTGCCGGACGTATCGAGGTCGTTCATCAGGTAGGCACACGATTCGGCCAGCTGCGCGATCGGGCTCCGCATGATGATCACGTCGAAGTAGCTGCTGAACATGCGGAGCGAATCGAACCGCGTCTCGCCCTTGGTCTCCGACGACGTCGACGGGTCGCGGACCTCGTTGCAGGTCATGCCCAAGATCTGGCACGCGGCCATGAACGACAAAAACGTCCGCGTCGACGGCTGCGTGAAATAGAGCATCGCCCGCTTGTGGGGGAGCAGATTGATTAAAAAATCCTGCCCCGCGCGGCTCTTCGAGAGCATGCGGATCATGTCGGCGACGTCGGCCAGTTCTTCCAACAGCGGCACTGCGAATTGGCCGGAAAAAATGACATGCCGCAGCCGGTCGGCCCGCTGAAACTCGGGCACCTTCATCCGAATCGGACGCTG
>JANNTD010000504.1:0-5497 GCA_031403315.1 Planctomycetota bacterium | reverse complement strand
AGATCGACCTCGACGGTCGAGAGCGGGTCCGCGGCAGGCGGATTGTCGAACGTGTAGTGGTTGATCAGAAACGGCGCGAGTGAACCGAGCACCGCCGCGGCCGCCGTGCTGGGCAGCGATGCCACCAGCAAAAACACCAAGGCGTGGGCCTGATTCGACATGAACGCCTTCAAGGAAAAGTTGGGCGGAAGAGAACGCGATCGCCCGATTATAGCCGACCGAATTGGCGTGCGCGACCAGCTCGGCCACCAAACGGTAAGAGGGTCAGGCCGAATGCCAACAGCATGACGGATGATGGCTCCGGCACGGCAGTCGAGGCCGCGCTGCCACTACCGGCGGATTGGCCGAAGTTCGTTTTCCAATCTAGGTAGTCGGCGGGCGTGTATTGCGAGCCGAGCCCGTCCCGCCAGACTGTATAGTCGGCCGCGTCGACAATGTCGTCGTGGTTGAAATCGCCCGGCAAACTCGCCAGCTCGGCCGCCAGATAGTCAACCTTTACATTTCGTCCGCCCAGGATGGTGGCGGTGGCCGTAAACGACTCAAATCCGCCGCCGGAGAACAAAACACTGTAACTCCCATCCATCGGCACCGGGACAGAATAACCGCCGGATGAACTGCTCAGGGCGAAGTATTCCGAACCGCCGACGTCGACACGGACGCCCGAACGCCCTTCGCCCAGGTCGTAGAAGTCGTTCGCATTGAGATCTTCGTAGACGACGCCGGTGATATAGCGCACGTCGCCGGATGTGCCGAAGTCCTGCGTCACCAGTTGCGGACCCACCGATCCGTTGGTGCCGTTGATCACGCCGATGCCGATCTCCTTGAACGAGGGATTGTGAATGCTGAGACGATGGCCGGCCGGATTTTGCATCCCCTGGCCGACAAAGTTGGGATTGTAGAAAGGGGCGGCAGGAGTGTTGAGGTTGCCCCAGTCGACGTCGAATCCGGCGTGACCGTTCACGACCGAATCGGCGTAGGAATACACATTCTCGCCGGCGCTAGTGTAGCTGTAACCCACGGCCGATAGACGCTGGCCCAAGCCGGCGCCGGGTGCAAACGGAGCGGGCGGATTGCTCGAGCTGGAGTGTCCCTGGAACTGATTTGCATACATGTCCTGGGTGTGGAGCTCGGCGGCCGTCAAGAGGTTCTCTTGAAATGAAAGTGGCTGAGCGTGCAAGGCGATCGCGCCGTTGTTGACGGACCAATTGAACTGATCGACGATGTCCTGGCCTTCGATGCCGAAGAAATTGTACGCGCTCACGACGTCGGGGTCCGATTCGTTGGCAAGTCGAGCCGCCTCCACGAGCGCATCGGCCCGCGCTCGATTGATGTATTCGAGGTAGAGCTGCGCATGCGGCGACGGATCGCCAATCGACCAGGGAAGTTTTGCGAACTCGCTGCCGACTTGGATATTGTCGACGAACCAGCCGTTGGCGCTGCTGACTCCGGTGAACGCAGAGCTGCCATTGAAGTCGTAGTAGAAGCGGAACCGAAGGTTCTGATTTGCGTAGCTGCCAAGGTCGACTTGTTTTAGCGTGAACGCACCCTCACCTCCACTGCCGCTGCCGCTACCCGCCTGATTGTAAATGCTCGTGGGCCACGTGCTGCCACCATTGGTGGAAATTTGCACCCGCGCGAATTGGTCAGACGTGGCGTTCCGCAAGCGACTTAAAAAGAACAGCTTGCTGTCCGCCTGTATCGTGAGCGTCTGGTCGATCACGAATGAATTGTCTTGAAAGCCGGGATTGGCAAGGTGAAATGCAAAATCACCTTCGCCGACGACGTCGGACTGAAGGAGTGGATAGCTCGCGTCCGTGTTATCGATGACGTAGGTCAGTCCGTTCTCGGCGTTTTCAGTCCATAAGGTTTCCGCACGGGCGCCTGTCGCAAAGGACAGCACGGCGCAGATTTTCAGTATGATTCGCGTCCGCCCGAAGATGTTCACGACTCACTCCTGGATCGCCGAATTGCTTAGTTACCGATTGTAACTCGGCGCCAGTCCGCCAGGGAAGCAACTTCGCGTGGCCTCGACAATAGCCCGGCGGAGCCGGACATTTTGGCATCGGGAACCCGAAAGTGGCGGGCCGGCGAGGTTACCCAGCAGGTACCGCAAAGGCCGATTGGCCGAAAGTTAGGCGGCAACGAGCGACGTTTTGCGCAGGCGAGTTGCCCGCAGATTGAGCAAGATCGCCAATCCGCTCAGCGCCAAAAGGGGCGTCGAAGGTTCGGGCGTGGCGGAATACGGCGGAGCGATCGAGCCGGCGCCGCTGCCGGCGACTTGTCCGAAGTTGGCTTTCCAACGTGTGTAGTCGTCCTGGCCGACGCCGGGCGTGTCGTCGTTCGGGAGCGATGTGACGCTGCCGAGCTTGTTGCGCCAGACAGTGTAGTCGGCCGCGTCGACGAAGCCGTCGTTGTTGTAGTCGCCGGGCAAATCAAGGGACGTCTCGATAAGCTTGATTTCCAACATTACGCCGGTTGGGCCGTAGAGTATGCCGACTTCGAGGTCTTGGGGCACGAGCGGCAGCAAGATCGAGTCGAATGCGCCGATGATGTTGTCGGCCGTGATAAGATTGAGCGTCTGACCCACGAGCGACGAGTATCCGCCGTCGAGCGTCAACATCAGGGTGCCCGCCAGACTTGCCACGCCGCTCACGTCGACATGGCTGGCAGCGGCGCCAGGACCGTCCGCGGCGACGCCCAACACGAGCGTGCTCGCGGAGCCCCCGCCCCCGCCGCTGCCGCCGAGTTCACTCGACGCGGCCCCGGAATTCCCCGTCCCCGCGCCGGCGCCCGCCGAAGTGAACGTCAGATTGCCCAGGAACAAGGCGTTGCCGCCGGGCAACACGGTGACCGTGCCCGGCGTGATTACGTCGTCGTAGAAGGTCGTGACAGTGTCGCGTGCGACGACGATCGCTCCCGCGTTGTTGATTGCGCCATGGATGTTCGTCGCGCCGTGGGCATTGCTGATGACGCCATTGTTGGTAAGGGTAGAACCGAAGCGGACGGTGCCGCCATTTTCCAGCGAGATGCGGCCGGTCGGAAAGCCGCCGCCAGCGGCGTCGTTTGTGAACGTGGTGTTAAACTGCATTTCACCGGCGTTGATCGTGACGGCGCCCTGGTTCGAAACTGCATTGTGAAAGCGGAGTTGGTCGCCGGGTCCGGCTTCAAGGGACGACGAGCCATTGAAGCGCACCGAGCCGCGAACTTCGCCGTTGCCGCCCAAATAGCCATTTACCGTGGTGCCGAAGCCGGTCAGCGGCGTGGAGCCGTCGAAAGTTCCATCGTGGAGCTCGATTCGTCCCAATGTGCCGACGCTGGCGGAGGAGACGGACTTGTCCGTGATTTGCACTAGTCCGCCGTCGCGAATCGTGAGCGTGCCCTGGCCGAGATCGCCGACCGTCAGGTCGCGGAGCAACTGGAGGCGTGAACCGGTGTTCTCGACGGTGATGTGGCCGGAGCCGGTGGCGTTGAGGCCGATGCTAACGATTGCCGGGAAGGGCGGTAGAGTGATCGGAGTGCCGGCGAGAACTGCCTGGACGAGTCCGCCATTGCGAATCGTGAGCGACCCGATGCCGGATTCGCCGACGCGGAGAGTGCTGCCGGTGCTGAGCGTCGAGCGCGAGCCATCGACGACGGCGGTGCCGATGGACCCGGCGTTGCGGCCGATGCTAACGAAATTGGAGCGGGAGGTGCTATAAGTGCGAACCAGGGATCCGTTGAGGATGCTGAGATTGCCGATGCCGGATTGCCCGACGACGATCGTTTCTGGCGAGGTCAGCATGGCATTGTCGATAGTAACATAACCCAAGCCCGTCGATTCGAGACCGATGGAGAAGTCGGCGTTCGAATTTGTCAGCGTCATCCGAGCGCCGTTCAAAACGTTGAGGTAGCCGGTGCCCTCGTTGCCGACTTGGACCACGGGATTTGACGTGCTGCCAGTGCCGGAGAGATTGAATTGTGTGATCGGGCTGCCAAGCGATCCGCCCGAAACGCTGACCTCGCCGAAGAAGCCTTCATTGTCGCCGAGAATCACCGAGCCATATTGGAGCAATGTGCCTCCGTTGATGTCGACCGCGCCCCAGATGTCGTTGACTTCTTCGTTGGTGCCGTTGCCGACGATCAATTGGCTTGTGGATACCCCACCTCCCGTAGGAGGCACTGGAGAGACGACGCCGACCGTCACCACGTCGGCGGCCACGCGACCGGTTGGGATCAGCACAGCAACGATGGCAACGAGCGCGGCGAATCGCGACAGCATGGATTGGGTCGGGCAAGCGGACATGGATTTCAAGCCTCTCGATCGCGGTGCTAGCAACTGCGAGCAGTCGCGTGCTCGCGCGACGCCAAACGGCGCGGCATTCTAGCGATGCCATCCGATTGGGAACAAGACGAACAACCGCGGTGAGCAGACTTGCACCCCGGAAAAATTGCTCTGCATTTTCAGCGAGTGACTCTGCTACACTCCCGCCTCGACTGGAGGCAGTCGACGTATGTTCGCCAAGTGTCGTTGCTAGCAGGCGCCAAGAGTCTGCTAGGAACGGAAATCAGCGGCGTTTTGGACGCCCGCGCTCGCGATGATCGGGGCACTCGAGAGTCGACGAAATCATGCCAACGGAGCTGGACCTTTCCGTAATACTGACGACGTATGAGCGGCCCCTCCATTTGGAGAGGTCCCTGGCGTCGCTCGCGCTCCAGCAGAACATGGCCGGCAGGTTTGAAGTGGTGGTCGTCGATGACGGCTCGAAGGATCGCACTCACGAGGTGGTCCACCAGTTCGCACGCACGGTCGACTTTCCGGTCAAACTGACGACGCACGAGCATCAAGGCTTTCGCGTGTCGCTCTGCCGCAACGACGGCGTGCGGGCGAGCGTCGGATCGTACTTGCTGATTTCGGATAGCGACTGCCTGTTTCCGCCGCAGCATCTCGAGTGTCATCTGCGGGCGCGGAAGCCGGGCATCGTTCGGGCGGGCAACTGCTTCCGGCTCGACCGGGAATCGACCGAGCGGCTGACCGTAGCGGACGTCGATGCCGGAAAATATCGTCGCACGATCTCTTACGTCGAACGCTGGCGCCTCTGGCGTCGCTGGATCAGCGACGTGCGCTACCAGTTTCGCCGCCATCCGATCAAGCCGAAGCTGATGGGTTTCAACATCGCCATCTCGCGGAGCGATTTGGAAGCTGTGAATGGCTTCGACGAAGAATACGTCGGTTGGGGTTGCGAAGACGACGACTTCGCGTCGCGGCTGCGGATGGCCGGCATGCGCGTGAGGACGGCGGTCGGCTACACGCAAGCCTATCACATGTGGCATCCGATTGATCCGTCCAACCCGGGCGTGTGGAGCCAAGGCGTCAACGTGGAGCGGTTGCTCCACGGCAAGCGTGAGACCCAATGCCGCAAAGGGCTCGTCGAGCTGGCAGAACCACAGTTCAAGCGAGCCACGCGGGCCGCTTGACGGACACGACCATTTGGCCAACTTGGCCGCGACCGATTTCAGG
>JANNTD010000503.1:0-10400 GCA_031403315.1 Planctomycetota bacterium | reverse complement strand
GCGAAAGCGGGCGCCGCTTCGCAGGAACGCGAGTTCGAAGCCCGCAAGATGGCGGAGGTCGCCGAATTCATGACGCGGCGTTGGCCCGGCACGCCGGCCGCCGAAACGGCCTATCGCGTGCTCATCAGCCACGCCATTCGCACCGGCCGCATCGACGAAGCCAAGGACCTGTTCGACCAGGTGTCGGCCTCCGCGCGACCGGCCCTCGAAGCACAGCTCGGCAACGCCATGTGGGGCCGCTACTTGGAACTCTCCCAACGCAACAGCACGGACAAATCGGCCGACGCGGAGATTGAAAAGCTTCGCAGCGACGCGGTTCAGTTCATGCAAAACGGTTTTGACGCGGCTCGCAAGACTGGTCAAGTGACCGAAGTCTCCGCCACCGCTGGATTGTATCTATCGCAAGCGCTCTTAAGCGAAGAAAAATACGCGGAGGCAATCAAGCTGCTCGAAGACCCGAAGGTCGGGCCGCTGACGCTGGTCCGCGATGGCAGCGAGGCGGCCGCGCGGCCGGAGTACGTCATCGAGGTCTACAAGGCAGCGCTGCGAGCCTACGTGTCGGCGACGCCGCCGAAAATCCAGGCGGCGATCGCCGCGATGAAGGGGCTTGAAGCAGCCGTCGCTGCGGGAGGCAACACGAATCCGGACCAGTTGATGCGGATTTACATCTCGCTCGCCAAGGCGCTCAATGAGCATTTGACAAAGCTCCGCGAATCGGGCCGCACGGCCGACGTAGCTCGTTTGAGTAGCACTTTCGGCGACTTCCTGGATCACATCAGCCAGGGACAGGAAGACAGTAGTTGGTCCACTCGCTATTGGATTGCGCAGACCTATTACACAATGGGCGAAAGCCTGCGAGCCGGGGCGTCCCCGCCCCCGAAGGAAACGGCGCAGTATTTCACCAAGGCCCGCGGTGCCTTTGAAAAACTCTCCGCCGAAGCCGAGCAGGATCCGAGCTCGCTCCCCAGTCCCACGGCGAAGCTCGCCGTCGAAAAACAATTGGGCGAGTGCTATCGGGAATTGGGCGACTACCAGAAATCGCTCGACGCATTTTCAAAAGTGCTCGCTGATCAGGAGTCGCAGCTGACGGTGCAGCAGGCTGCCGCGCGGACCTACCAGCGCTGGGGCACGGCCAGCGGGGGCGTCAAGAAACTCGAGCGGGCGATCTACGGCGGCTACCAATTGCGGTCGACCGGCAAGAATCGAATCTGGGGATGGCTTAAGCTCGCGCTTGTGGCCGAACGGGCTGCGCGCTCCGACCCGAAATACGAGGACGTATTCTTCGAGGCCCGGTTGGAAGCGGCCCGTTGCCGCTATCTGATCGGCACCAAGAGCAGCGCTGAGGAGCGCCAGAAGAACTTCGCCACTGCGAAGCAGAGTATCCGCTCGATGCTGCAACTCTACCCGGAGCTGGGCGGCGAGCGTTGGCGGGGCGAATTCGAAAATCTACTCAAGCAAATCCAAAAGTCGTCGGGCGACAAACCCAATGGTTTGCAGGCATTTGCCGCCGCCAAACAATAAGTTGACGCTCGATTTGGACTGGTCGCTTAAGCGACCAGTGCGTAGCGGGCAGGGATCGAACGCGGGAATAAATGGGAAACCGTGCAGCGAACTTACAATGAGAACGACAATGCCACTCTACTTGCGAAACTATGCGTTCACTTTTTTCGTAGCCTTGGGCTGCGCGCTGCTGATCGCGACGTCGGCTTTTGCCGCCGAGTTCACCGACCGCATCCGCACAACCGGCGGCGCCGAAGCGGGCGAGATCACTGGCACGACGCCGCTCGAAATCTCGTTGGACAAAGGTACGGCGGGAACGATCAAGATACCCGTCAACCGGCTTCGCAGCGTGCTCTTGGATGATGAGCCACCCGAATTGACCCAAGCACGGCTCAACGCCAACAACGGTGGCTACGCGACGGCGCTGGAAAAGCTCGAACAACTGGACGCATCGAAATTGCAGCGCGATTTGGTTCGCGAAGACGTGGAATTCTATCTGGCCTATTGTGCCGCCCAGCAGGCGCTCGGCGGCAATGGCGAGGTGACCGACGCGGGCCGCAAGCTCAACGAGTTTGTCCGCCGCCATCCGCAAAACTTTCACTACTTGGAAGCGGTGGAAACGATGGGCGACCTGTTGATGGCGAGCGACAAGTTCGCCGCCGCTCAGAAACAATATGCCGAACTGGCCAAGGCGCCTTGGCCGGATTACAAAATGCGGGCCGGCGTGCTATTGGGCCGCACTCTGCAGGCTCAGGGAAAACATCCGGAGGCCATCCAGGAATTCGACTCCGTGCTGGCCGCTGCCGACAACGGTGCTGCCGCCAAGGAACAAAAGCTTTCGGCCGCACTGGGCAAGGCGGTCAGCCTGGCCGAGAGCGACGAGCTCGACCAGGCCGTCCAACTGATCGAGCAAATAATCCAAGACACCGATCCCGAACAAAAGGAGTTGCAGGCCCGGGCCTACAACGCGCTTGGGGTCAGTTACGAGCGCGCCGGACGCACGAAGGACGCCCTACTCGCGTTTTTGCACGTCGACGTGCTCTACAGCACCGTGCCCGAGGCCCACGCGGAGGCGCTTTCCCATTTGGCGACGCTCTGGGATGCGGCGGGTCAATCGGCGCGAGCCCGCGAGGCGAAACAAACACTCAATGAGCGCTACGGCAGCAGCCGTTTTGCAAAATAGCCGCTGGGCAAAGTAGCCGCGCCCGAGGGCGAATCGAGCAAATCTTTCCCAGCTTGCGTGATTGGCACAGACGAAACCGTACGAACCAGGCGTCGAGCTGCCTGGGCCGTTCCACGTTTACGCCGATCAGCGGGGCCCGTAGAATCGAGTCCTTCGCGACACACCGTGCCAGCCGATATCGTGCTGGGCGATGCGGTCGACACCCTTCACTTTGGAGATCGCAATGGGAATGCTTCACTCCCCCGTTGCCGACACGTTCCGGCGGCTTGCTTACTTGCTGTTCATTGCCGTGGCGGCTGCGGCGGCCTTTTCGTGTGCGTTTGATCCGCCGGTTGCCCAGGCGCAAGACGTCATCGCAGACGACGATGCCGAAGTGGTCGCCGAAAACGACGAAGTCGCCGCTGCCCCGGCCGCCGATTCGCTCATTTCGCAGGCCGCCCAGGCGGCGCCCCGCCGGCGGAGTTACCTTACTTGGCTGTACGAATCGCTAGGGCTGTTGTATAGCGTCATCTTTCTCGGCCTCTCGTTTTCGCTGGTGGCCGTGTTTGTGATGAATCTCATGGTGGCCCGCCGCAGCCAGATTCTGCCGCCGGGACTGATCGAAGGCTTCGAACGCCATCTCGAAGCGAAGCAGTATCAGGAAGCCTACGAACTCGCGCGCAACGACGATTCGTTCCTCGGCAAGGTGCTCTCGGCCGGCCTGTCGCGGCTGACTTATGGATACCAGCCGGCCATCGAGGCGATGCAGGAAGTCGGCGATGAAGAAAGCATGCGACTCGAACACCTGCTGAGTTACCTGGCGCTGATCGGCACGATCAGCCCGTTGTTCGGTCTGCTGGGCACCGTCGACGGCATGGTGCAGGCGTTCGACGTGATCGCGCAATCCACCACCTCGCCGAAACCGAGCGAGCTGGCCCAGGGCATCGCGACCGCGCTCGTGACGACCCTCGTCGGCCTGTGGCTGGCGATCCCCGCGATCGCGGCCTTCAACATCCTGCGCAACCGCGTGTCGCGTCTCGTGCTGGAAGTCGGCACCGTCAGCGAGGGACTGATGCGGCGGTTCCAAAACGTCGGCCCGAAGAAGCCGTAACATGCGAATCACGCGACCCAAAATGCCGACGTCCTTGGAATTGGACATGACGCCGATGATCGACGTCACGTTTCAATTGATCGCGTTTTTCATGTTCGCACTCAATTTCACGGAAGTTGACACCGACCAGCGGATCAATCTGCCGGCCAGCGAGCTCGCCCGCCCGCCGGATGCGCCGTACGCCCAGCCGCTGACGGTGCAAATGACTGCCGACGATACGATTCTCTTCGCCGGCGATGAGATAACGCCGGACACGCTGCAGTCGGCCCTGATGCGCGAGGCGCAAATCATCAAGGCCTACCCGAACAAGAAGCTTTCGGACGTGACGGTGGTCGTACGAGCCGATCGGGATGCGAAAACCGGAAAAGTGCAGGAAGTCATCCAGATGTGTCAAAAGGCGGGCTTCGACATGTTCGCTCTCCGCGGTCGTCAGAGCGATACTTCAACCCTCATCGAGCCATAGGTTGCGCACCATGAAACTTCGCCACAGAGGTTGCGACGACAAGATCGAGTTGCAGATGACGCCGATGATCGACATCGTGTTTCAGCTCAACATTTTTTTCCTGTTCACGTTCAAGATCGTGCTGCCAGAGGGCGACTTCAACGTGCAAATGCCGTCGGCCGCTGCGGCAAGGGCGGCAAGTCCGAGCGAATTGCCGCCATTGCGGCTGGTGATGAAGTCCGCCCCAACAGGCGAACTGGCCGATCTGCAACTCGCGGGCCGGTCGTTTGGCAACGGCCGCGACGCCTTCGCCCAACTGCAGAATTACATCCGCACGCAGGTCGTCGCCGACGGCGGCACCGCGGCCGAGGAGCAGGAAGTTGAAATTGATGCCGACTACAATCTGAACTACGACTACGTGGTGCGGGCGATCACAGCGGTGACCGGCTACATCGAAAACGGCCAGCCACACAAACTCATCGAACGAATCAAATTCACGCCGCCCAAGAAATAGCGGGGAGCAAGGAGCAGGGAGTAATACGTCCACTTGCTCCCTGCTCCGTGCTCCGTGCTCCCTGCTCCCTGCTCCCTGCTCCCTGCTCCATTCACGCCCGCGGGTGAAACGCCGCGTGAACCTTCTTGAGTCGCGAGTGGTCAACGTGCGTGTAAATTTGCGTCGTGGCGATGCTGGCGTGGCCGAGCATTTCTTGCACTTGCCGCAAATCCGCTCCGCCCGCCAAGAGGTGCGTGGCGAAGCTGTGACGCAACGAGTGCGGGCTCAAGTCCGGCGAACAGCCTGTTTGCTTGGCGTACAACTTGAGAAGCTCCCAAATCCGCTCGCGTCGCAGCCGGGCTCCGCGCGACGAGAGCAGCAAAAACATCGACGGGGTCGTCTGTCGAGCGACCAATCTTGGCCGCTCATGCTCGAGATAGCTTTGCACCGCCGCCACCGCCTTTTTCCCAAGCGGCACCACCCGCTGTTTGTCGCCCTTGCCGTGGCAGACGCAGTAGCGCTCTTCGAGATGCAAGTCGCGCACCGGGAGCGTTGAAAGCTCCGACACGCGGCAGCCGGTTGCGTACAGCAACTCGAGCATCGCCCGATCGCGGCGCATCCACGGTTGGGGTGGCTTCGGCGCAGTGAGCAGCGTGTCGATTTCGTCGGGCGAGAGCACCGTCGGCACCCGTTGCCAGAGCTTCTGCGTTCCCAGCAACTCGGCCTGATTCTCCGTCAGCACGCTCTCGAGCTGCAAGTAGCGGAAGAACACCTTGAGCGACACCACGTGCCGGCTGATGCTCGCGGGCGCCAATTCCTGTTGCGTGAGCCAGGCCGGATAGCTGGCGAGATCCGAAATCGTGAGCCCTTCGATCCGTCGGTTGCCGAGCCACTCGATGAATCGCCGCAAGTCGCGGTCGTAAGCCAGTACCGTGTTCTCCGCCAGATGGCACTCGCTCCGCACATAGCGGACAAATGCTTCGCGCCATTTGGCAGCATTCTCGGCGGCAGCGACCCGGCGCGGCTTGATCTGTTTGCGATTCACGGCCATCTTGCCTCTCGCGTTTGACCCACATTTGATTATCGACACTGTTGCCCTGCTGCCGCCTGTTTGCACTGGCCGCGGACCGGCCGTGTTGAGTATGCTGGCACCGCCCGCACATGAAGCGGCGGGCTGTGACGACTGGGCAAAATCGACTGGCAACCCTCCATGCAACGTGTAGTTTTCGACGAACCCTACGAATTCGTGCCCCCCGACTATTCAAATTGGGGTCCGCACGTTCTGCGCTTCTACGTGCGCCGTCACCTCCGCACCGCGTACGGCGTGCAATCGGTGGAAAGTCGCCACGTCGAGCGGCTCAAGGCGTCGCTCGCTGCCGGCAAGAGCGTCATGCTCGCGCCGAACCATTGCCGGCTCTCCGACCCGATGGTGCTCGGCGTGATGGCGCTCGAAGCGAACACCTATCTGTTCGCCATGGCCAGTTGGCATCTGTTCAAGCAGAGCTGGTTTCAGACGTTCATGATCCGCCGGCTCGGCGCGTTCAGCGTGCTGCGCGAAGGGAACGATCGCAAAGCGCTCGAGACGGCGATCGACATCCTCGTCCAAGGTAAGCGGCCGCTGATCATGTTTCCCGAGGGCGCGATTACCAAGCACAACGACCTCGTGAACGAGATGATGGAAGGGCCGTCGTTCATGGCTCGGCAGGCGGCCAAGCGGCTCAAGAAAATGGGCAGCTCGCGCGAGGTGGTGGTCCACCCGGTGGCGATTCGCTACGCCTTTAACGGCGACGTCGAGAAGTCGATCGCCCCGGTGCTCGACGAGCTCGAAGCTCGGCTTTCCTGGCAGCCGCAACATCATTTGCCGTTCATCAAGCGGATCGGCAAATTGGGCGACGCGTTTCTTTCGCTCAAAGAGATTGAATACCTCGGCGAAGTGCAGTCCGGAAATCCGTATGACCGGGCCCAGCATTTCATCGATGCAGTGCTCGCGCGGGTGGAACGCGACTGGCAGCAAAAGGACAGTTCCGGCGGTGTGATTGCTCGCGTGAAGCGGTTGCGCACCCAGATTCTGCCGGAGATGGTGGCGAGAAAAGTCACGCCCGACGAACGCGAGCGGCGCTGGCACGATCTGGCCGCCATCTACTACGCGCAGCAAATCTCGCACTACCCGCGCGACTACATTTTGCCGGAGCGGAACCTGCCGGAGCGGATCATCGAGACGGTCGAGCGGCTGGAAGAAGATTTCACCGACCGCTCGCACAAGTACCGGCCGTTCAATGCCGTCGTCGAAATCGGCGAGGCGATCCCCGTCGGCCCGGAGCGCGACCGCGAGGCGGTGGGCGACCCCGTGATGGACGAAGTCCGCCGGCAATTGCAGACGATGATCAACGGCCTCGCCGCCGAACGCACGCCAGTGTGAAGGCCATCGCATTAATTCGCCGCCGACTTTCAATCTCAATTTCGCGGTGTTACAATCGTTAGCGTTCGCCATTCGATCCGCTTTCCAATGCGAGGACCTTCCATGCCCGCCGCTGTGGTTCCGCTCTCCGAGCTTGCCGAAGGTCAAGAAGCCGACTTCTTCGCGCTGTTGTCCGAGAAACAGGAACTCACCACGCGCGACGGCAAGCCGTATTTCCGCGTCTCGTTTCGCGATTCGCGCCGCGAAGTGGGCCTGCCAATCTGGGCCGACTCGCCGCTCTCCACCGCCTGTCGCAACGAATGGGCGGTGGGCGAATTTTACAAATTGCGGGCCAAGGTGCAGCAGACGAACTTTGGGCCGCAACTCGAGATCCGCAAGATTCGGCCGATCGACGAGACCGACCAGAAGGACGGCTTCGATCCGCTGATGTTTCAACACGCGTCGCGGTTCGATCCGGAACAGATGTTCGCCGAGCTGTTGGCGATCGCCAAGGAACAAATCCAAGACGAACCGTTGCGACGGCTCGTGGTCGACATTTTCGAGCAATACCGCGAGCAGCTTTTGGTGTGGCCGGCGGCGCGGAAGAATCATCATGCCTGGGTCGGCGGCTTCCTCGAGCATGTCTTGAACGTCACTCGCACCTGCGCCCACTTGGCCGAAAGGTACGCGGAGCTGTATCCCGAGCTCGACCCTCCCTTCGATAAGGATCTCGTGATCGCGGGCGGCATGCTGCACGACGTCGGCAAGCTCCGCGAACTGAAGTCGACGACGACCGGCGCCGAGTATTCGGCCGCGGGCGAGCTGATCGGCCACGTGCTGCAGGGCCGCGACATCGTCCGCGAGATGGCGGCTGGCCGCGAGATCGATCCCGACAAAATGCTGCGGCTCGAGCATCTGATCATCGCCCACCAGCGGCTGCCCGAATGGGGTTCGCCAAAGCCACCGATGACGCCCGAGGCGCTGATCGTGCATTACGCCGACGACCTCGACGCGAAGCTCAACATGATGGTGCTCGCGCTGGCGGAAGATCAAGGCGACGGCCCTGTCACGTCGCGGCGGAACCCGATGGCCCAGGCGTTCTACCGCGGAGTCACTTAGTAGTACAGCGCAAGGTTGGTCCATCAGTGAAACCGCCAAGAACGCCAAGAACGCCAGAGGTTGCTGCTCCTGCCACTATGACGCACGGTCGTCATCTCGCGTATCCCGCCGCGCTTTGATTCAATCATGTTGGTCATCGAGTGAACTACCGTAGATTCTCAACATTTGACTTGGCGTCCTTGGCGCTCTTGGCGGTTAGATCCTACGCTGTAGCGCTAGGGCATGTGGCCATCCGCCGTGACGCGATCGAAGTCGGCCATCATTTTTCATTCGGTGTTGGCTCCGCGGAAATCAGAGGTCAGAGGCCAGAGGTCAGGAAGCGGTCGGGGCGGCATTCTGCCGCGGGGGAAGATGCATCACGGGTTTGTGCTGCAAAATGAAGGCGTTTTGCACCACGCGGTGCGCGAAAGTGCCTTGAATTCCAAGGCCATCGTTAAACTGACTGCTGCAAAATGGCATTTCATTTTGCCGCATGCGAGTGAGTTTTGCAGCAATTCAAATGCCCTCGGTTAGGAGTCAACAGTTTGCTGGACGAGCGCACGACGATCCCAAACTGCGCCGAACGCGTTGGCGAGTATTTTTTTGCGGTTGGTCGAGTTGTCAAAGATCGATCCGAGCACTCGCCGAAACGAAGGTTCGGATACGTATATATATGTATATGTATCCGCAGGTGAAAAGTAAAGCCCAAATTTGGCCGCGCTCCGAAGAATTCATCGCCGGAAGGTCTCGCGCAGAGTCGCGGAGACGCAGAGTGAGAGAGAGGGAATTCAAGGCAATTGTCCGTAGATGACGCCGAGGGACGCAGCTGAGGGAGTTAGCAGAAAATGTGAGGGACATCGGGAAGGATTGGGAAGTCCATCCGGCGTCGACAAAGATGGATGTGCCCTATGGACTGGCGTGGTTCCGGCCTCTTTACGCGGCCCCATGTGGTCGTCGGCGGATAATCAATGGCAGGCCGGCCAGGAGCAATAGCGCCCAATTCGCCGGCTCCGGCACGCTACTGATTTTTGTCAGAAAAGCGTCGGTCTTGCCCGCGTTGGGCCCACCCAGGCTGCCTCCGGTTTCACCCGAAACGTAGACAATCCCCACACCGTCGACCGACACGCCCGTGCTGCCATCAAACGAATTCGTTCCCACATGCCGTGTCCACAGAAGCGTGCCCGCCGCATCGTACTTGCTTACAAAAGCGTCGTAGCCGCCGGCGCTTGATCCACCCAGGCTGCCGGAAGTAACGCCAGATATGTAGACATTCCCGAATCCGTCGGCCGACACGCCGTTGCTCACGTCTGGGCCAGCAGTGCCCAACTGCCGCGTCCACTGGAGTGTGCCCGCCGCATTATACTTGCTGAGAAAAGCATCGTATTCGCCGGCGATCGGCCCGCCCAGGCTGCCATATGTATAGCCCGACATGTAGACATTTCCCAGGACGTCGGCCGACAAGCCGCGGCTAAAGTCAGGCGAACTAGTTCCCAACTGCCGCGTCCATTGGAGTGTGCCCTCCGCATTATATTTGCGGACAAACGCGTCATAGTCTCCCGCATTTGCTCCGCCAAGGCTGCCTGTCGTGGCGCCCGAGACATAAAGATTCCCCAAGCCATCGGCCGATATACCGCCGCTTCCTTCCTGCGCCGTAGTTCCAAACAGCCGCGCCCACTGAAGAGTGCCCGACGCATTGTACTTATTGATAAATACGTCCCCGTTGCCGATCTGCGTTCCGCCTAGGTTGCCGTACGTCGAACCCGTGATGTAGACGCCACCCAAGCCATCGGCCGAAACAGCGGAGCCCTGTTCATCTGAACTAGTTCCCAACTGCCGAGTCCACTGGAGCGTTCCCGCCGCATCGTATTTGCTGACAAACGCATCGTTGAATCCGGCGTTCTGCCCGTTGAGGCTCCCGCGGGTGTAGCCCGAAATATAGACGCTGCCCAGGTGATCGGCCGAGACGTCGGTAGATCGGTCGTCGAAACTAGTTCCCAACTGTCGAGTCCACTGGAATGTGCCCGCCGCATTGTACTTGCTTACAAATACGTCCCAGCTTCCGGCGTTTGGCCCACCCAGGTTGCCCTGGGTTACCCCCGATATGTAGACGTAGCCGAGGCCGTCCGCCGAAACGGAGGTGCTCGAGTCCAAGGTACTGCTTCCCAACTGCCGGGTCCATTCGATCGACTGTGCCTG
>JANNTD010000502.1:0-14026 GCA_031403315.1 Planctomycetota bacterium | reverse complement strand
CTTTTTTCTGCTCACGACCGGCACGTTTCGCGCGCTCGGCTGGCCGGCGGCGACGGCGATCGTCGCGGGGCTGGTGCCGCACAAGGTTTTCCCCAATGCTGCGATGTGGCGGAGCGTCGGCTTTCAGCTCGCGTCGACGGTCGGGCCGCTGGCGGGCGGGTTTCTCCTGGCGTGGTGGAATCCTGTGGCCGTGTATTTGATCGACGCCGTGTCGAGCGTGGTCCTCGTCGGCTGCCTGGTGTTCGTCCGGCCGCGGGCGCACGAGCGGATGGCCGAGCCGCATTCGTGGAAGAGCTTTCTGCAAGGCGTCCGCTATTTGCGCCGCCAGCCGGTCATCCTCTCGACGATGACGCTCGACATGGTGGCGGTGCTGTTCGGCGGGGCGACGGCGCTGTTGCCGATTTATGCGACGGACGTGCTCGGCGTGGGGGCGACCGGTTTCGGCTGGATGCGAGCGATGCCATCGATCGGGGCGATCTTCACGAGCTTGTGGCTGGCGACGCGGCCGCCGATTCGACGCGGTGGGACGACGCTGCTGTGGGCCGTGGTGGCGTTCGGCGTGGCGACGATCGTGTTTGGCTTGTCGGAGTCGTATCCATTGTCGCTGGCGGCGCTGTTTGCGCTGGGGGCGGCCGACAATATCTCGGTGGTGATTCGTTCGACGGTGCTGCAATTGATGACCCCCGACTCGATGCGTGGCCGGGTGTCGGCCGTGGGCGTGATCTTCATCGGCACCTCGAACGAGATCGGCGAGTTCGAGTCGGGCGTCGCGGCGCAATGGTTGGGGCTGTTGCCGGCGGTGGTCGGCGGCGGATTCATGACGCTCCTCACGGTCGGCGTCGTGGCGAAGGTTTGGCCGGAGCTGGTGAAATTGGGGTCACTCGAGCACCTCGAGCCGCCGGAGCAGGTCGAGCAGGTGGTGGGGTAGAGGGCGAATGCTGCGATAAGCTGCAAGCAGCCGCTGGCGGCTTAGCGCAATAGCCGCAGGCCGTTGGCGATCACCAGCAGCGACGCGCCCATGTCGGCGGCGATGGCGCCCCAGAGTGACGAGATGCCGGCGAAGGTGAGGATCACGAAGGCGAGCTTCACCGCGAGCGAGAAGGCAATGTTCTGCCGCACGACGGCGAGCACGCGGCGCGAGTGTCGGATCAGCCAGGGGAGCCGGGAGAGGTCGTCGGCCATTAGCGCGATGTCGGCGGTTTCGATCGCGGCGTCGGTGCCGGCCGCGCCCATCGCGATGCCGACCGTCGCGCGGGCGAGCGCGGGTGCGTCGTTCACGCCGTCGCCGATCATCGCCACGCGGTCGTACTTGGCGACGAGCGCTTCGATGGCGGTAACTTTGTCCTCGGGCAAGAGCTCGGCTCGCACTTCGTCGACGCCGGCCTGCGCGGCGACGGCCTCGGCGGTGGGGCGGTTGTCGCCGGTGAGCATGATGAGGTGCTCGATGCCGGCGGCGCGGAGCTCGGCGAGCGTGGCCTTGGCGGCGGGGCGGACTTCGTCGGCGAGCGCGATCAGGCCGCAGACATGGGTCGCGTTGCCGACCACGACGACGGTGCGTCCCTGGCCCGACATCGCTTCGAGCCGCGCGTGAATGTCGGGCGTCTCCTGGCCGCGCTCTTCGAGGTAGCGATGCGATCCGAGCCAGAACTCACGGCCGTTGAAGGTCGCGCGGGCGCCCTTGCCCTGGAGGACTTGAAAATCGTCGGCCGGGGCGGGGACGAAGTGGTGCGTCTCGGCGTAGTCGAGCACGGCCCGGGCGATCGGGTGCTCGGAGTGCTGCTCCATGGCGGCGGCCCGCTCGATCAGCTCGCGTTCGTCGTGACCGCTCAAGGGGACGACCTCGACGACGCGCGGCCGACCGGCGGTGAGCGTGCCCGTCTTGTCGAAGGCGATCGCGCGGAGGTGGGCCGGGGCTTCGAGGAACGCACCGCCCTTGATGAGCACGCCTTGCCGCGCTGCGGACGCGATGCCGGCGACGATGCTTACCGGCGTCGAGATCACCAGCGCGCAGGGGCAGGCGATCACCAGCAGCACGAGCGCTCGGTAGAACCAAAGGTGCCACGCGCCGCCGAATGCGAGCGGCGGGACCAGGAAGATGGCGAGCGCGAGTAGCATCACCGCGGGCGTGTAGACGCGGGCGAATTTTTCAACCCATTGCTCCGACGGCCCGCGACGCGATTGGGCTTCGCCGACCATCCGAATGATGCGGGCGAGCGTGGTGTCGCTCACGGCGCGAGTGGATTCGATCCGCAGCGAGCCGTCGCCGTTGATCGTGCCGGCGAAGACTTCGTCGCCGCGCGATTTGGGGATCGGCTCGCTTTCGCCGGTGATGGGGGCCTGGTTGACGTCGCTCGCGCCGTCGACGACCTTGCCGTCAAGCGGGATCCGTTCGCCGGGCTTCACGAGGAAGGCGGCGCCGAGCGCTACGTTATCGGGCGAGACTTGTTCGGCCGAACCGTCGGGACGCAGCAACCAGGCAGTAGGCGGGGCGAGGTCCATCAGCGCGGCGATCGCCCGACGGGCGCGGCCGACGCTCCACGACTCCAGGAGCAGTGAGACCGAAAACAGGAACGCGACCGCGGCCGCCTCGAACCACTCGTTGATCGCGACGGCGCCTATCACCGCGACGGTCATCAAGAGGTTCATGTCGGGCTGCCGGCGGCGGATCGCGCCCCACGCCTTGGGGAGCACGAGCCAGACGCCGGCGACGATTGCGATGCCGAAGAGCACGTTGGCGAGAGTAGGTTGGGCCGTGAGGTGCTGGGTGATCATCGCCGCCGCCAGCGCTAAGCCGCTAGCGGCGGTGAGCACGAGCCGGCCGCGCTGTTGCCAGAACGTGGCCGACGGCTCGACGATTGGCAGGTTGCCGTCAATCGGTTCCGCGCCGAGCCCCGCGCGCTTCACCGCGTCGACGATTGCCCGCAGCGGCAGGCCGTCGGGCACGGCGCTAACGAACATGCGGCCGTTGAGAATGTCGAACGCGAGCCGTTCCTCGCCGCCGACCACCGGGCCGACCTCCCGCTTCAAGACGGCCACTTCTTCGGCGCAGTCCATGCCCGTGATCTTGAAGGTGTGCGACGCAGGTTTATTCATGGCCGTACCAAATGCAAAGCGCCCTGCGATCGTTGCGACCGCAGGGCGCTGGGCGAAATCGTTCGATCAGCGTATGTGCAATTCTAGTTCGCAGGCACCGGCTCGGCGACAGGCATCGGCGCCGGAGCTGGGGCCGGGGCTTCTTCCACGCTTTCGTTCGCCGGTGCCGCGTCGGAGTGGACTCCCGCCACGCCGACGTCGTGCATCAGGTGGTGCAGCGTGGCTCCGAGCGTTTCCAATTTGACTTGGGCGCCGCCTTGTCCAACCTGGCGTTTCGACTGTCGACTCCAATTTTTGACTTCGCTTTGAACTTCGTGGAACGACACGTCGAGCTCTTCGAGACGCCGAGCGAATTCGTCGCGATCGCCCTGGTGCTCCTTGGCATGCAGGTACTTGGCCGTGTCGAGCATATCGTAGGCCGTGCGATAGGTGTCGGCGAAGCCGGGATTGTGCCGGTAGTTGTAATGCAAGTCGAGGCAGAGCTGGTTGGCCAGTTGCTGCAAGCGGCCGGAGAGGTCGTTGACGTACGCGAAGCCGCCGAACTCGAGCTCGATGGGTTTGGCGGCTTGATAGGCGCGATTGTTCTGTTGCCGATACTGCGGCCGGTAGTAGTAGTTGCCCCGATCCGAGTAGTACGTGCCCCGGTAACTATTGCCGAATTGCGGTACTACAAACAGCCAGCCGGAATCGTCCCAGTCGGAGTCGTGATGGTACGAGTCGTGATAGTACGAGTGGCGATGGTCCCAGTCGTCGTCGTACCCGTAGTGGCGGTAATGATCGTCGTGATCATCGTCGCCAAAATGTACGCCGACTCCGCCGCCACCAAAGTGCAGATGCTGTGCGTCCGCGGGCGACGTCGGCAGAAATGCCGCTACGCCAAAGAGTGCCACCATTCCAAAAGCTTTGACCATGTCGAGACTCCCCCATTTCTGAAAAGCCGCTCGCTCCATCGCCGAGGCGGACCCTCCGGATTTCGATTCCGTTCGGGAGGACATCCAATTATACCCGGCAAATGAAGCCCCGCGGCGTGGGAGCTGCGCCGCGTAAACCTTATCGGTTGTATCGGTCGGAATTGCGCCCAAAATGAAGGGAGGGCCGGCGCAGCGGTCGCGCGCCGCCCCTCCATTCTTATTAGTCGGCAAACTCGCATGGCGGAACGGCGATTTGTCGATCCGTTAGCGCCGAATCGCTATTCGTGCTCGTGGTCGTGGTCATCGTGGTGATGCTCGACCATTCCGCGATGCTGTTGCCCATTGATCGAGACAACGAACACGGCGGCGACACCCTCATTGTCGAGCTCCTTGGCCAACTCGGCGTCGGACGACACGAAGCGCGAGGTCCAGCCCGCGGGCTCGCCTTCGATCGGCGTGGCAGACAGGTTGAACTGTTTGGCGAGGCCTTCGCGCGTGATGTTGATCACTGCTTCTTTGGCGTCGACGGGCACGTTCGCGGTGGCGGCGCCGTCGAGCACATAGACGGTGACGGTGCCGGCCGCATCGTCGTGCACGAGCTCACCGTGGTATTCGCCGAGCTCGATGATCGCGCCACCGTGCGGCCCGGCCGCGTGTTCGTGCTCGTGAGCATCCTCGGCCAGCGGCGCGTTGGCAGCGGGCGAGCCGCAACCAACAAGGGAAAGCAACATTAGTAAGCTCATGGAACGGTACATAAATTAGTCTCCTTATATTCTAGGCTTTGAAATTGTGGTCGATCTGAAATCCTGCATAAAATGTCTCATGGGGCAAGTGGTCACATTGTCTCGTCTTCCTCTTCAAGCGGAATGTGCCGCTCCTCAGACTCGACGACGCGGCGGGCGGAGCCGAGGCCAAGCGTCCAGAACAGCGCCGGGTGGACGAAGAAATCGAGCAGCGTCGAGCTAATCAGTCCGCCGACGATCACGGTGGCCACCGGGTAGAGGATTTCCTTGCCTGGCTCGCCGGCCGCGAGCGTCAAAGGCACCAGCGCGATGCCGGCGGTGAGCGCGGTCATCAGCACGGGGGCCAGCCGCTCGAGCCCGCCGCGGACGATCATTTCCTTGGTCCAGCCTTCGCCCTCGTACTTGACGAGGTGCAGATAGTGATTGAGGAGCAAGATTCCGTTCCGCGACGCCACACCCACCAGCGCGATGAAACCGACCATCGCCGCGACGGTGAGCGTCTGCTGCGTGAGCACGAGCGCCGCCACCGCCCCGATGAACGCCATCGGCAGTGCGGCCATCACCTGGAGCGAAAGATTCACCGACTGAAACATCGTGAACAGCACGAGGAAAATGCCGACCATCGCCGCGACGAACAGGACGGCGATCGTCCGGGTGGCCGACTGCTGGCTCTCGAACTGGCCGCTGTATTGGATGAAATAGCCCTCGGGCAGTTTGGCCTCGATCGGGGCCAGCCGTGCGCGGATTTCGTTCACGACATCGACCAGACCACGGCCCGAAACATTGCACTGGATCGTGATCCGTCGGCGCACCTGCTCGCGGTTGATGACGTTCGGCCCACCGGCCTGGTAGATTCGTGCCACATCTTCGAGCTTCACGGTGCCGCCCGAGGGAATTTCGATGGCGAGCCGCTTCAGCGCGTCGAGGTCCTCGCGATAGTCTTCGTCGAGCCGCACCAACAAGTCGAACGTCCGCTGCCCGTCGAGCACCTCGGAGACGACCTGCCCCTGCATGGCGGTCTCGATGAATTCGTTCACATCGAGCCGTCGCAACCCGAACTGTTCCAGCTTGAAGCCGTCGATCTCGATCCGCAACTGCGGGATATTCACCTGCTGCTCGACCTGCAAATCGCGGACGCCGGGGACGCTGGCGATCGCGGCCTCGATCTTCTGGGCCTCGCGCCTGAGCACGTCGAGGTCGTCGCCGTAGAGCTTGATTGCCACTTGGGCCTTGACGCCCGAAAGCATGTGCGAGATCAGATGCGCGAGCGGCTGCTCGACCGCCGTCACAATGCCCGGAATGTCGGCCAGGGCTTCGCTGATCTCGTGAATCACTTCTTCACGGGTGTGGGTGGCCTTGGGGTCGATCGTGGCGATGATTTCGGAAATATTGACGCTCATCACGTGCTCGTCCTGTTCGGCACGACCGGTGCGGCGGACAAAGGCCGCGATGTCGTCGATTTGCTCGAGCCGGCGTTCGACGTGGAGTGCGACCTCGTTCGACTTGGCCAACGACGCGCCGGGTGGCAACAGCACGTTGATCTGTACGGCCCCCTCGTTGAACGGCGGCAGGAAGTCGCGCTCCAACCGCACGAGCGCCAGCATCGCCACCGCCACCAGGCCCAGCGTGACCAGCAGGTTGAGCTGTGGGAATTGCAGGCTGAACCGAATCACGCGCTCGGCCACCATCTTCAGCACGCGGAGCACGAGCCCGTCCACCTCGCGCTCGGTGAGTCGCGCGTATCCCAGCATCCAGTACGAGAGCACCGGCGTCACCGTGAGCGACACCAGCAGCGACGCCAGGATCGAGACGATATACGCGATCGCCAGCGGCGTGAACAGCCGGCCTTCCATGCCCGAGAGGGCAAATAGCGGCACGAACACCAGCACCACGATGATCGTGCTGTAGACGATCGAGTTGCGAACCTCGGTGCTCGCCAGGTACACGACTTGCAGCGGCGGCTTGGGATGCGGGCTGTGCCGGTTCTCGCGCAGGCGGCGGAAGATGTTTTCCACGTCGACGATCGCATCATCGACCAACTCACCGATCGCCACCGCCAGCCCGCCGAGCGTCATCGTGTTGATCGACATGCCAAACAGGTGAAAAATCACCGCCGTCATCACGATCGAGAGCGGAATCGCCGTGAGCGTGATGAATGTCGTGCGGAGATTCATCAGAAACAAGAACAGCACGATGACGACGAGGAAGCCGCCGTCGCGGAGGGCGGCGGCGACGTTTTGCATCGCCAAGTCGATGAAATCTTTCTGTTGGTACAGATCGGGGAAGATCTGCACGTCGGGCGGCAGCGACGACTGCAACTTCTGGAGCTCTTTGAGAAGGAGTATCGTGACCTGGCGGGTGTCGGCGTTGGGTTGTTTCTGGATCGTCAGCACGACCGCCGGCCCGCCGACGAACTCGCCCGACTTGTCGCGTGCAAATGCGCTACTGTCGCCGCGCTTGACCTGGCCCGCTTCGACGACGCGGGCGACTTGCGAGAGAATCACCGATTGGCCGTCGCGCTGCTTGACGACGACGTGCTTCAGCTCGTCGAGCGTACGGACGCGGCCCAGGGCGCGGACCAAGTACTCGTTCGGCCCCTGCTCGTCGAGATAGCCGCCGGCCGTATTCTGATTGCTCTCGCGCAAGGCTTGCTTTACCTCGCGGAGCGTGACGCCGAAGCGCTGTAATCCGCTGGGGTCCACCAGCACCTGAAACTGCTTCCGTTCGCCCCCCATCACGATCACGTGCGACACGCCGGGAATCGTGAGCAGCCGTTGCCGCACGGTCCAATCGGCGAGTGTCCGCAGCTCCATCGGCGGCGTTTTGCCGCTCGCGCTGTACATGCCCAGGATCGCGATTTGACCCATGATCGACGAGATCGGCGCGAGCTGCGGACGGATGCCCTCGGGCAACCGCTCGGCCGCAACCGCCAGCCGCTCGGCCACGATTTGCCGATCGTTGTAGATGTCGGTGCCCCAGTCGAACTCGACGTTGATCATCGACAGGCCGACGTCCGACTGCGACCGCACGGCCTGGACGCCCGTCGCACCGTTGAGCACGGTTTCGATCGGAAAGGTGATCAGCGATTCGATCTCTTCCGGCGCCATGCCGTGCGCCTCGGTCATCACGACGACCCGCGGCCGATCGAGACTGGGAAACACATCGATCGGCAACCGCGTCGCCTGCCACCCGCCGTAAAACAGCAGGAACAACGCGAGCGCAATCACCAACAGGCGGTTGCGGAGCGAAAATCGGATGACGGCGTTAAGCAGGAAGGAAAGGGGGAAGGGGGAAGGGGGAAGGACGGAAGTCTTAGCTAGTGGTTGTGTCCCGCGTGGGGGTCGATCGCGCCGCCGGATTTGTTTTTCAGCGCGAGGTGGATCTGGTACGCGCCGTTGCCGGCCACGACGTCGCCGGGAAAGAGCGAGCCGTCTTTGGCGACGACCACCGACTTGCGGTCGCGATACTCGACGTGTACCGGCACGCGCTCGAATTGGCTGCCGTTCTGGCGGTAGACGTACATTTCGGCCCCCTCTTCGACCACCGCGTCGACCGGCAGCACGATGCGGTCGGTCCAGCGCTCGACCGGCACCTGCAGCTCGAGCCGCTGTCCGGGTTTGTAGCGCCATTCGAGGAAGCGCTGTCCGGTCGGGCTCGTCTGATCGAGCACGATCTGGTTCGGCAGTTGCAGATAGAAATGAAACGCCCGGGTCTCGGGATCGATCTTGTCGGCAAGGTACAAGAGCTTGAGTCCGTCGATTTTTTCGCTCTTTCCACTTCCGCCAAGCAGTGTCGCCGACACGTCCCATTTTTCCTTCGCGGCTTGGCGCAGCGACGTGGCATCGTCTTCAAATGCTCGGCCTTCGACCATCAATTCGCAGTGATCGGCCAGCACGCAAAGTTCGCGGCCAGCCGTGACTTGCTCGCCAGGCGAAACGGCAATTTTTTGAACGTGGAACAGATGATCGGCGCCGCAGTGGCCGCCCTCGTGCTCATGTTCGGGCGCGCGGATCGTGAGCGACGTGAGGAGCTTGCGCGTCTTGCGTATTTCGGCGACCTGTTCTGCGCTCAGTCCGTGCATCAAGAGCGCCTGCTCGGCAGCCAGCAGCGCCGCCTCCAGCTTTTGCTTTTCGTACTGCTGTTCCAATACGCGTTTGCCGGCGATCACACCTTCGCCGAGCGCTTGAAGTCGGGCGATCTCGCGGTCGACGATGACAAGATTCTCGGCCGTGAGCAGGTAGTCGCGCTGCGCGGTGACGACTTCTTCGTGCGTCGGCCGCAGGCGGAACATGGCCGAGCCGGGCTCGACCGCTTCGCCCGGCACGATGAACACTTCGGCGACGACGCCCGTGAGCGGCGAGGTAACGTGGATCTGATTGCGACCGGGCTGCTCGATGATCATTGCGGGGAGCGTGATTTTTCGCTCGAAGCTCGCCGGTTCGACCTTCACCGGCTGGAAGCCGATGTTCTTGAGCGCGTTGGCGCTAAGCTTGATCGACATCGTCTCGGTATGCCCTGCATGGTCATGACCATCTTCGGCGTGATCGTGCGCCGTTTCCTCCGACTCCGCGGTCTTGGTCGAGGAAGCGTTTGGCAACCAGCGGCCGCTGGTGGCCCACGCTCCGGCAGCGAGCACGCCGACGACCACTAGCGCAATCAGCCAGCCGCGGATCGAAGACGAAGAAAGTTGCACGGAACTAGACATGGGCCACTACCTTGCCGATTGGAGAAAAAACACCGGCGAACTGAAACGAATGAGCGCAATAATTCTGACGAAACGACCGCAGCGCAGAGAGCGCGAGCGACCGGCTCAGATGAGCAGCACGCCGAGGGCGAGGTGCAGGCGCAGCGGTGGCGCAGAAATGGGGCCGAGAATGTCAACGGGCAGGAATTCGGCCGCGGCGGTGAGCGACATCGACGCCGGCAGCTGCGTAGCCGGCGACGCCACAGCGAAGATGTCCAATTCGCCGACATGCGGCGACGCATTGTCCGCGAGCCAGTGGCAGGCGGCGTGAACGCATTCGTGCGATCCCTGGACTGGCGACTTGTGATCCGCGCGTTCGCAGTCGCTCACCGACTCGGCGTGGTCGCCGTGATGCGCATGGTGGCAGTGGCAGGGCGCCGCCGCGCGCGACGCGACCAAGCCGTGGTCACAGCATCCGAAGATGCCGTGCACAAGTACATGCAGAACGGTGATGGCGGCGATCAAACGATTCATTGCAGCCCGAAAAGTAAATGCGCCTGGCGCGGTCGACAGAGAATTCTCCGCACCACGACCTTCTAAGTCTACCGCAACATGCATTTCGCAAGCCAACGCACCTCGAGCGGTGTGACAATCGGCTGCGACAGCCTTATTTTCTCGACGTGATCGCTGTGATCGCTGGAGAAAATTGCTCGGCACGGCACAATGTTGCCTGCCGTCATTTTGACGATCTAGCGTGTCAATATGATGACATTTGGGCCGCTTTTTTACCGGATCGCTGTCATTAGAATCGATCGCAAGTGCCTATTGCAATTGTATTTACAAGCAGTTCATCCAATTTGGCATGGCGATAGCAACAACCTATTACCCAGGTGTTGGGACTTACGCAATTTCGCCAAAGCCCTGCCAAGGGGAGGAGACAACGATGAAGACGTTCATGTTATCTGCGGTGACACTATTTGCCCTGCATGTGGTCGGTGCGAACGGGCTGGAAGCTCGCGGCCAGGGTATCCACTTCGGCGGCGGCGGCGTACACGTCGACGTCGGTAACCCACACGGCTATGGCGGATACGGCCATTGCGGCACCGGGGGATACGGTAACTACTACGGCAACACCTACGGCTACTATCCGCAGACCAGCTACTATGGCGGTGGGTGGGGCGGTCACTCACAATGGCACGACACCACGCACCTCGACTACCACCCGGGCGAATACCGCCGCCATCGCAACCACTACCACTACTCGCCCGGCCACTACGACGTCCACGAAGACGGACATTGGGACCATCACGGATTCTAGGCGCGCGTAGGACAGGGACTCAAGCGCTAGTCATGCGAATGATCGTGCGCCGCGGCACCAAGATCGCGCTCAACACCGTGCCCGTCGCCATGAGCGTGCGAGTGCGTCAACTCGATCCCGTAGGCAATTGCCACGCCGGCCAAGAGCGCCACGGAGAGCTTCCAGCGGTCGTGTGAATGGAATTGCACCTCGGGCAGCAAGTCGCCCAGCGCGATGCAGAGGAAGAAACCGGCCGAGAAGGCGAGCGCGTAGCCGATGACCGCGCTGTGATCGGCCGTGAGCTGCGATGCCCCGAACCAGAACAGGAGCGCCCCGAGCGGACACATCAGCGCGTAGCCGCAATTGGCGGCGGCCTGGCTCCGCGTCGTCCAACCGCCGGCGTGCATCAGCGACGTGATCGCCAATGCGTCGAGCGGCTTGTGAAGCACGACGGCGAGGAAGGTGCCCAGGCCGTAGAGGGCGAATGGTGGCGAACCGTGGTTCGCGTCGGCAACCGTGCTCGCCGCGAGGGCGACGCCATCCAACAGCGTATGAATCGCCAGGCCGAAGTAGAGACCAACCCAATTCAGATGGTGGCTGGCCGAGCTTGGCTCGCGATCATGGTGTGCATGATCACGGTTGTGCTCATCATCGTGGTCACCATCGTGCTCACACGCGTCGTGATCCAAGTCGCCGTGCCCATGCACGTGAAACAACCGCAGCAGAAAAAACATCACCAACAGCCCGGCCAGCATTGCGCCGGCCACGCTGGTCATCGAATCAAGATGCTCGGTCGCTTGCGGCAACATGTGCAACATGGCGATGCCGAGCATGAGGCCCGAGACCAGGCTCATCATCACCTGCATCCGCACATGCGTCAGCCGCACCAGCGACGGCAACCACCCGCCGACGAGCGACGCGAGCACAATCAACACGCAATAGATAGTGAGCAGGACTGGGAGTGACACGTCTCGGCGCTTTCGATGGAATTACTCGATTCAAAATAGGGCGAATCCAGTTCGCCCCTTGCGGCTTTAAACCGTTGATTGTATTGCCTGTCATCCGCCGTCCTATATCAATTGTGCCGCCTCGATTTGACAGCCGAGACCAATGACGTAGGATTATGGAGATTCCCAGGGCGCAGGCGACAACTGGCTCTCGACAAGGAGAACGTCATGGCTACTTGCACGAAAGTAAAAGGGCACGAACACACGCACGGTCCCGATTGCGGCCATTTGGCGATCGAACACGACGGGCACATCGACTATCTGCACGATGGCCATCTGCATCACGCCCACGGCGACCACGTCGACGAATGCGTGCTCAAAGTGAATGCCGTTAACGCGGACGCCTGCACGCCCGACCATCAGTGCGGCGGACATGCGACGGGCCACGTCCACGGCCCCAATTGCGGCCATCCGCAAGTGCCGCACGGCGACCACACGGATTACCTGGTCGATGGCCACCTGCACCATCCGCACGGCGACCATTGCGACGATCACGGCCAGGTCAAGGTCCGATCATAAGCGCGAGCGTGATGGTGTGACGGCGCAGAGGACAGCTACGATTCCCGCCAAGGCTATCGACGTCGGCTCGGGCACTGGCACACTTCCGAAGCCGAAGAAGATGACGCCGGGATTGGCGCCGACGAGCGACCAGTTGCCCGTGCCCAGGTCGTAGCGGGCCACTCCGCCCAAACGCACGTCGGTCGTGTTCGCATCGCCGTCGTGGTCCCAGAAATTAACGTTGCCAAACAGCGCGTCGAACTGGCAATCGGCATTCTCATCGACGCCCGTGAGCGCCGCGTAGCCGGAGTAACGGCCCGAGTCGTTCGAATCAACGGCGTCGGCCGCGCCGATCACGATCGCTGCGCCCGTATTCGGATTGATGGCTATCAAGTTCTGGCGGCCGGTCTCCAGATTGACGCCGTAGAGTGTGCCACTCACCGAGCCAAGACTGATGACAAATGGCTGCGACGTGCCCAGAGCCAGGCTGAAGGCGGCATCGATCGCAGCCCCGATTTTCCCGGCTGGACCGACGGCCGCAGCCAAGCCCGTTGTCCGATCGACTTCGTAGAGTTGTCGATTGCCGCTGGTGGTGACGACAAACGCCCGGCCGTCGGCCAGTACGTCGAACGCTGTCGCGCTCACGCCGGCTGGTCCGCCAATCGGCGTGAAGCCATTGGCGACCAGTGAATTCACCGCTCCCAATTGGCCGGAGCTGAATCCCAGCAACCCGGCTCCCGCGGCTCCGCCCAATGCGGCTGGCGTAGCCGTTGTCCACACCGGGAGCGGCGTGGCGACGCCCGTCGTGGTATCGATCGCGTACATCCGATTTTCGCGCACGTCGTCGTGTGTGCCGGGCGTGTTTTCAATGAGCAATTGACCCGATGCATAGATGATCGGTGCGGCGGAAGAGTGTGCGACGAGTGCGGTCGAAATTACCATTGCCGATAGAAACAAAGTGCCAGTCGTCAAACGATTCATGCGAAACTCCTCCAGGTGAAATCAGTGAAACTCGTTGAAGATAGGAATGAGACCTGCGGAAAGATTTTTCTGGGCGATAAACCGCGACCCGCGCCGACGAGACAGCCGGCGCGGGCGCGAAATGAAGCAGCGTTATGCACGGCGCCGGAGGTTACAGCAGCCGAACAACACACCGCCCAAGAACAGCAGCAACGAGGCCGGTTCGGGCACGTTGGTTACGTCGAGAAAGAATCGACCCGAGTTGCCGAAGGTGCCCGAAAGATCAACCAGTTGAAATTCCGCCCAGTAGTGGCCAATCGAAGCTGTCTCTTCGACCCACAACACCGGCGTGAACGAGAACATCTCGTCGCCTTCGCCCAAATGCACGTCGCCGCCCAGGGGTAGCGCGTTGGGGTCGGTCAGCGAGCCGACGTGAAGCTGCGGTGAGCTGACGCCAAGCAACTTCAGATGCACTTCCGCGTTGTTGAACGGTCCGTTCCAGCGATTACTGCTGCTGTCGTAGAGCACATCATCGACGCCGTCGAGCGAATGGACGTTCCGCATTTCGAGGTCAGAGTATTCAACCCCCGCTAAATGAGTGGTTACGCTCTTGCCCGCATAGTCGCCACTTCCCGGCAACAGAGGGAGCGGAGACTGACCGGTGTAGATCTCCGGGATGCGGTTGTTGGCGTTGGTATCTGCGAGCGTGGGACTGGGGGCCGGGCCCGTGTAAATGTAGGTGCCGAGACCGTGAAAATGATTGATGTGGTTAAACAGCAACGTCAGGCGGCCGAAGTTCGGATTGTCGGGATACGCGCCGCCGCCATCGGCCG
>JANNTD010000501.1:0-7597 GCA_031403315.1 Planctomycetota bacterium | reverse complement strand
TCGCCGATTCCGCCAGTGTGTCAGTTCCATGCGGCGTGCCGTAAGCGATCGACGACGTGCCGTCGGTGGGCGAATAGAGCGCCCCGCGTGCCGATCGGTCGGCGGGCCAGGGTTGCGGCTCCGCAGGTCCAGCCGGCTCGTTGGCTGCGATCGACGGAGCCGAACCCGATACCCAACCGGGCTCCACAGCGAAAATCGGCTCGCGTGACGGGTGGTTGCGGCCAGTCGTGTCTCCTGGTTCGGCCGCCGGGATCGTCGACTGAAATATCGCCCGATTGCCCGCAAGATCGATCGCGGTGGCACGCACGATCATCGGCCTCGACCCCGCGGGGACAGCGAACGAAGCCAGTCCCTCCCAATCGCCAAGACTTACTTCCGAAGCGTCCGTGAGCGGCACCGGCTGCCAATTTGCCGAAGCATCAGCTTGCACTTCAACATTGCATGACTGCGCACCAAGATTGGCATCAATCGCGCGCCAACGAATTTCGAGTGTTCCATCGTCGCGCCATTGGCCCGACAGGCTGGCGATGCGCGGCATCGTGGTATCGACGATCACGCGGAGCTCCGGTTGCATCGCACCGGTTGGCCCGGGTGCGGTCGGGACCTGCGCGTCGCGGCCGCTGGCATCGGTCGTGCGAATTGCGAACCAATACTCGCCGTCTGTCGCAGCGCGGTAGTTGAATGCCAAGAGTTGTGGCTGGGCGTCACTTACCGGCTGCCAACTTGCGCCGCGATCTTTCGAGGCGAAGAGGCGAACCGATTTCGCCGCGGCACCGCCGGCCGTCGAGTTCCATTGATAGGGGACGGTGAGCAGATTCTGCCGCCAGTAGATCGGCTCGGGCGGAGTTGGGCCCGCCGTTTGAGCAGGCACCGGCGGCACAAACAGAATTGCTCCCAGCAGGCCCAAGCAATGCAGCTTCGTGCGTCGAGCGATCGATGGCGTGACTGGCTGGGGCATGGCGAAAGATCGGGCGGCGAGGGAACTGGACGACAAGGGAACGGGGCGGCGACCTGACCGGCTGTCGCGGCGCAGCGTCTCAACATCGTTATCGGCCGAATTTTCGGCTTGAACGAGAAATCCGCTGCCACCCGTCGAGTCCGCCGCCGGCGTGCGTCGACCGAGGCGGCACCCTGAAAATAACACCGTTCTGGACGCAACTTTAGGGCGGGCGCATAATAGTAGAATTGGGTTGAGTCTCCCGCTTGGAGAAGCCTCGACGCGCCGCGTGTCGCCGGTTCATGACCGAACTATTCCGTCATCCGTTGTCTTGGGCGGCGCTGTGGTTTGCGTTAATTTTTGCCTTACTAGCGCTGGCTGTCGTGATCGTGAGAAGGTTTCGCGGTGATACCGCCGACGACCAGCCCGGTGCAAACGAATTGCTCGCCAAATTCAGAGATTTGCATGCCCGGGGTGGGCTGAGCGACGACGAATACCGAACAATTAAGACGAAGCTAGCAACGCAAGTCGAAGCTGAGTTAAACAATAGCGACAAGAAGAGTTAGCACCGCTCGCAACACATAACTCTGTAGAAAACGCTTGGCGCGGTTTTGCCAAGCAAGCATGCCAGGGTTGGATGCTGTCATGCGTACGGTGAAACTAGTTCGATGGAACGATGTTGTTTGACGGAACGTGGCTGAACGAACGATGCGAATCGCGGCTGCGTAGTGTTGTTGTGGCTTCCAAATGAAGCGCGTGGGGACAAGGAAGCTCCTCCGGATTGAGCGGAGCGAACCGACCGAAAAAATGTAATTTGCCAGTGCTCGCCACGGAATGGGATCAAATCCACGGCGAGCGGCAATTTTCGGATGACGCGGTTTGACTCCGGCGACTGACACCTAGGAAATTATTGGCGACAGCGACCAACGTAGGTCAGCCTTTCCAGGCTGACAGAATTTCATGTCAGGCTAGAAAGCCTGGCCTACGGCGGACGAGCGGCGCCAACCGGGAAGGAGCGATTTGATGGCAACGAGGGACATCACAGGTACTCGCCGCGGCGGTACTACCAAGAAGAACGCTTTTTGTTCGTTCTGTCGCAAGAGTTATCGCGACGTCGGACCGCTGGTCGAAGGACCGGGCGACGTCTACATCTGCGGCGAGTGCATCGAGCTGTGCCAGTCGATCCTCGATCAGGAACGCAAGCGACGCGGTACCAGCAAGCAGCTCTTCACCCGCGTGCCCTCGCCCCGCGAAATTGTCGCCCAGCTCGAAGAATACGTCATTGGCCAAGACGCAGCCAAGCGTGTGCTGGCCGTCGCCGTGCACAGCCACTACAAACGGCTGATGAACAACAGCGAGGACGACTCCGAAGTCGAAATCGACAAATCGAACATCTTGCTCGTCGGCCCCACCGGCTGCGGCAAGACGCTGCTGGCCCGCACGCTGGCTCGCAGCCTCAACGTGCCGTTTGCGATTGGCGACGCCACGACGTTGACCGAGGCCGGCTACGTCGGCGAAGACGTCGAGAACTTGCTGTTGAAGCTGCTTCACGCCGCCGACTTCGACATCGAAGCGGCCCAGCGCGGCATCGTCTACATCGACGAGATCGACAAGATCGGCAAGACCAGCCAGAACGTCTCGATCACCCGCGACGTGTCGGGCGAAGGCGTGCAGCAAGCCTTGCTCAAGATGCTCGAAGGCACGACGGCGAACGTGCCGCCACAAGGTGGGCGCAAGCACCCCGAGCAGCAGTACATTCAGATCGACACCTCGCACATCTTGTTCATCTGCGGTGGCACGTTCACCGGCTTGGACGAGATTATCCGCAAGCGGCTCGGCAAGCGGTCGATCGGCTTCAACCAGAGCGCCATCACCAGCGACGATAAGAACCTGGCCGATACGCTGCCGCACGTCGCACCGGACGACCTAATCGAGTTCGGCATGATTCCCGAGCTCGTCGGTCGGTTGCCGGTCGTGAGCGCGCTGACGCCGCTCGACGCACCGGCGCTGGTCCGCGTGCTCACGGAACCGAAGAACGCGCTCACGAAGCAGTACGAGCGGCTCTTCGCCATGGAAGAAGCCAACCTGCAGTTCACCGATGAAGCGCTCCGGTCTATCGCCAAGAAGGCCCAAGCTCGCGAAACCGGCGCCCGCGGCCTGCGCTCGATCATCGAGCAGGTGATGCTCGACATCATGTTCGAACTGCCCGATCAGCCGCGCGGCAACCGCTACGTTGTGAACGAAGACGTAGTCGAAGGCCGGCAGCAGCTGTTCGAGCAGCCGCAAACGAAGAGTGCGTGATCGCGTTGCGAAAACGCCTCAAACGACGACGCCTCAAAAATTGAAACCGCAATTGGCCCCGGGTGACTTCACCCGGGGCTTTTTTATTTAGCGGTCCGTCGGTTGCCCACCCCAGTGGAAATCGCATATTCGCCGCACCATCTCCGCTTGCCAGTGACTTGTTTTGGACGTACAATAGTTGTAGGTGCAGTTCTTGCAACTCCCATACATAGCCCTTGTCAATCGAAGGAACCGGCGAGAAATCAGACATGGCCAACGTGAAAATTACGCGGAAAGACTTTTTGGAGGACCGGCAAGGAAAGACTTTTGCCGACGTGGCGAACGATCTGGAGCAGCCGTTTGACGCGGCGCTCGAGTTTTTCAGCGACCCGGATCGCCAGCGACGCATGGAGGAATCCGAGACCCATCACGACCGCGCTCCGATGGCGGGAGTCGTCCGCGAGCTGGAATCGCTCGCACCAATCAATCAGTTTCTGTCGACTTTTCACGCACAGCGCAGCCAGCGACTGCGTCAGGCGATCGGCGTGCTGGTGCGGATGATCATGGAGCGTCGCGGATGGCGGAAATCCGGCAAGAAGGGCTCGCTCGGCGTGCGCAGCGTGCGTGTGCCACAGACGCCGAATCATAACACGGGCGGATTGGCGTTTTGGTTCGTTCGCGCGGAGCGTTACAAGCTGGAGCAGGGCATGCCGTTCCGCACCGTGCGCGAGCGCTGCAAGGAGTTTGAGTCTTCGGACTCGCCAACGCTCTCACGCATTAAGAAACAGGGCGCTAACGGCCGGCACAAGAAGCCGGGACTTGGCAAGCCGGGACCCAGCAAATGAGACTTCCAGCACAGGTGGAGTCCGGAGCGACTTGATGGACACTTTCCGCGTTTGGGTGCGACCGCTGGACTATGAATACTTGATCTGCGTCGACGGCTTCCAAAACGCCCGTTGGCTGGTGGATCAACTCGGTAGATCGTTTGTCTTCCGCAGCTCCCAGCCGATCAGCCAAGATTCCGATTCGGCGCTCTGCACGTTTCAGGTGCCTTGTGGCCCGTTATTGTCGCTGACCAGGCTACAGAAATTGCTGACCGACCTTCCGGAAGTAACGCTGTTGCGGGTCGCAGTCGCAATGTAATTTGGTCACGTGGCAGAGTTGCGTCTGCACTGAAGCGACGGCAAATTTTGTCGGCACCAATAGTCGGCTTATGTCCGGCACGTGTTCGCGCCCAACGTGGGCGCCAGCGGTGCGATTTAAATGTTTGAAATTCTTGGAGAGGATTCTAAATGGCTGTTTTGAAGCGAAAGAAGCAGGAATCGGTGATCGTCGCCGGAGCAGGCGGCTTGGAGCAAATGCTCAAAGTCACGGTGGTCAGTATCGAAGGCGAGAGCGTCACGCTAAAATTTGACGTTGCTGCCGGCACCATGGTGCACTCAGGCGAAGAGTGGGAGAGAGTGCAGGCTGCGAGGCAGGTCGCCAAAGCGAAACAGGGAACCGATCGGCCCAAGGAACGAGCAGCGTACAGCGGCTAGGTTTGGCGACCAGCGTGGGGCTGACAGAAATGTGGTTTCGTGGTGTTTGAACAGAAAACTCGCAGGCGGCCGAAAGATGATCCCGAATCATGATTATTCGCGTCGGCTTCGAAGCGGCTTTTGATTTTGCCGAGCCTACCGCCGTGGTGCTCGTGGCGTACGTGCATCCCGAGCGAGCGGCGACGATTCGACGGCTCGAACGATTGACCGTCACGCCGGAAGTTGTAGTCAGCGAGTACCACGACACGTATGGCAACCTCTGCGGTCGCACGGTCGTTCCGGCAGGTCGCGTCACGTTTCGCACTTCTGCCTTGGTGGAGGACGATGGGCTGCCCGACGTCCAAAATTGGACCGCGCTTCAACACCAGGTGCAGGATCTGCCCAACGACGTCCTACCGTTTTTGCTTCCCAGTCGCTATTGCGAGGTGGATAGCGAGCTCCGCGACATTGCTTGGGCGACCTTCGGCAAGCTGCCGGCGGGCTGGCCGCTGGTGCAGGCGGTGTGCAACTTCGTCAACCAACATATTCGCTTCGACTACATGAAGGCCCGCGCCAACCGCACGGCGCTCGAGGTATATCGCGAGCGCACCGGCGTCTGTCGCGACTACATGCATTTGGCGATTGCGTTTTGCAGATGTCTCAATGTGCCGGCGCGGTACTGCACTGGCTATCTAGGCGACATCGGCGTGCCGCCCCAGCCGTATCCGATGGATTTCAGCGCCTGGTTCGAAGTGTATTTGGGCGGACGATGGTGCGCCTTCGACGCCCGCAACAACTCACCACGAATCGGCCGCATACTCATGGCCCGTGGTCGTGACGCTGCGGACGTGGCGCTGACGACCACGTATGGCGTGAACACTCTTCAAACGTTTCAGGTGTGGACCGACGAAATGCCGGCCGAAGCGTTGGCCGGCCGAGCAACCGCATTGACGTGAACCGACGTGATCCGCTAGCCACCGTAACACTTTCACGCCACACGACATCGAGACACAAGCTAACATTCCGCCAGCGACGGACCGCCCGGCACTGCATAACCTCATGAGGCAACCGATGCACGTTGTTCGACCGCTGTTTATTTCCACCTATCCGCCCGAGAAGTGTGGGCTGGCCACGTTTACCAAGGATTCCGCCGACGCGGTGGATTCGGCCGCGATCGACTCGATTTCGTCCGTGGCGGCGATCCAAAAGTCCGACTCGCTCAGCTACGACGATCCGCGCGTCGTGCACCTGATCGACAACAATCTCAGCAACGCCTACCGGCTGACGGCGGAGGTGGCGAACGACGGACCTTGCGACGTGGTGAGCCTGCAACACGAGTTCGGCCTGTTCCCCGGCGAGTGGGGCGAAGACGTGCTGGAGTTTGTGCGTGACTGCCGCAAGCCAATCGTCACGACGTTTCATACGTTGCTCACGCATCCGGACCCGCTACCCCGGCGATTGATCCAAGAGGTCGCCGCCGGCAGCGAGGGCATCGTCGTGATGACCAAAGTAGCAGCCCGGCTGCTGGCGGAGGTCTACGGCGTGTCGGGGCCGCGCGTGCATATCATACCGCACGGAGTCCCCGAGATTCCTTTTGAATGGGATGGGCTCTCGCGAGCGCAACTCGGGCTCACGGACCGACGAGCGATTTGCACTTTTGGGCTGATCAATCGCGGCAAGGGGCTCGAATACATGATTCAGGCCATGCCGCAGATTGTCGCGGCCTGCCCCGAGGCACTGTACCTGATCGTGGGTGCCACGCATCCCCAAGTCAAACGGCAGGAAGGCGAGGTCTATCGCGCCAGCCTGGTTGCCATGGCCGACGAACTGGGTGTTGGCGAACACGTGCGCTTCGTCGATCGGTTTCTGAGTGTCGCTGAACTCATGCGGCATTTGCAGGCTTGCGACGTGTTCGTGACTCCCTACCCCGGAAAGGATCAAATCGCCAGCGGCACCTTAGCCTATGCCATGTCCGCAGGACTGGCCATCGTGAGCACGCCGTATCTCTACGCCGAGGAAGTGCTGGCCAAAGGGCGCGGTCAGCTCGTGCCGTTCGGCAACAGCGCGGCGATGGCTGAGGCGACGCTGAAGTATTTGAACAATCTTCCGTTCCAGATGGAAACTCGCTACCGGGCCTATGAATACGCTCGGCCGATGGCCTGGGCCAACGTGGGTCGGCGTTACATGGAACTATTCGGTCGCGTGGCGCGAGCGAACGATGCGATTCGACTCTGGTCGGGTCCTAGCCTGGAAAACATTTCCGACGACATGGATCAGTACGCCCAAGTCACCTAAGGAAAGCAATCATGTCCGTTCAAGATTGGATTGTGCTCGACCATTTGGATCGGATGACCGATTCCACGGGGTTGATCCAACATGCCATCTACAGCGTGCCGCGGCGTGAAAGCGGCTACACCACCGACGACAACGCGCGGGCCTTGCGGCTCGCGGTCCGCTTGTGGCAGGAAGAACCGAGCCCGCGGATGTTGGCCCGCGTCACTACGTACTTGAGCTTTTTGGAACACGCGCGTTGCCCGGTACGGGGATTTCACAACTTCATGAGCTATCAGCGCGGTTGGCTGGATGCCACGGGCACTGGCGACTGTCAGGGCCAGGCGGTTCGCGCGCTGGCGGAAGTGATGGGCAGCAACCTGCCCGACGGCCACCGCGCGCTAGCATTCGAATTGGTCGACTCGGTGCTACCCGTACTGGCCGACCTACGGAGTCTCCGTGCCCAAGCCTACGTGATTTTGGCGTGGGGACATTTGCATTCCCGCCAGGTGCAAGACATCGATCTACTCGAACTGGTGGCCTGGTCGGCGGCGAAACGCCTGGTCGAATGCTACCAGCGTTCCGTGCGTCC
>JANNTD010000500.1:0-1752 GCA_031403315.1 Planctomycetota bacterium | reverse complement strand
GCCGAGCACGCTTCGATGCGTCGCTCGCCGAGCTCGCCGAACGACTTGAGACCAGCAGCCGCAGCGACACCAGTCAAGTTGTCGAGGGCGTCGAAGACGACCGCTTGCGGCTAGTCTTCACCTGTTGCCATCCCGCGCTCGCGCCCGAGGCCCAGGTGGCGCTCACGCTGCGCGAGGTGTGCGGACTCACGACCGAGGCGATTGCCAGCGCCTTCCTCACCGCGCCCCCCACGCTCGCCCAGCGGATCGTCCGCGCCAAGGCAAAAATCCGCGACGTCCGCATTCCGTATCAAGTGCCGTCGCGCGACGATCTGCCCGATCGGCTCGAGGCGGTGCTGCAGGTGATCTACCTCGTTTTCAACGAGGGCTATGCCGCGTCGTCGGGCGAATCGCTCACCCGGCCCGATCTCTCCGGCGAAGCGATCCGCTTGGGACGTTTGCTGGTCGAACTGTTACCCGATCCCGAAGCATTAGGCCTGTTGGCACTGATGCTGCTCCACGAATCGCGCCGAGCCGCCAGAACCTCACCAGCGGGCGAATTGATTCTGCTCGACGACCAGGATCGCTCGCGGTGGAACCACGCACAAATCGCGGAAGGCCGGACGCTCGTGGCACAATCGCTCTCGTCGCAGCAATTCGGCCCTTACACGATCCAGGCCGCAATCGGAGCGGTCCATGCCGAAGCGCTGAGCGCCGCCGCAACCAACTGGGCGCAAATTGTCGGATTCTACGACGTACTGTCGCGGGTCACGCCATCCCCGGTGGTCGAATTGAACCGCGCCGTGGCCGTGGCGATGCGCAACGGCCCACAAGCCGGCCTCGATTTGATCGACGCCATCCTCGCCCGCGGCGATTTGGCCGACTACCACTTGGCCCATGCCGCCCGAGCCGACATGTGCCGGCGATTGGGAAACACGGCCGGCGCCCGGGCGTCCTACCAGCAGGCCCTCACGCTAGCCCGCCAGGAGCCGGAACGGCGGTTTCTCGAGGGCCGGCTGGCCGAATTGGGCTGAAAAAATGTTTTCTGACGCTGTCGATTTGAGCCTCGGCCGCAAGACTACTTATTAGTGTCAACAGGACAGAATCACCTCACAATGGTCAAAGCCATCATGCAAACCATCAAACCATGCCTGTGGTTCGACACGCAGGCTCTCGACGCCGCGAATTTTTACATCTCGATCTTCAAGAATTCCAAGCTGGGCAAAGTGAGCTACTACGGCGACGGCGCCCCGCTCCCCAAGGGAACCGTCCTCACGGTGACCTTCCAGCTCAACGGGCAGGAGTTCATAGGGCTCAATGGTGGGCCAATGTTCAAGTTCACCGAGGCCGTCTCGTTCGTCGTCAACTGCGAGTCGCAAGACGAGATCGACGACTACTGGAAGAAACTAACCGCCGACGGCGGGCAGGAAGTGCAATGCGGCTGGCTCAAGGACAAATTCGGCCTGTCGTGGCAGATCGTTCCGACAGCGCTCGGCAAGTTGATGGAGGACAAGGATCCCGCGAAGTCAAGTCGCGTGATGCAGGCGCTGATGAAAATGGTCAAACTCGACGTCAATGGCCTGCAGCAGGCCTATCGAGGCGAATAGTCCAATCCAAAAACCGAAGGAGACATTCCCATGCGATTCATGGTCCTCGTCAAAGCGAACAAAGAGTCCGAAGCTGGCGGGCCGGGCGACGAGAAAATGTTCGCCGAAATGGGCAAGTTCAACGAAGAGTTGGTGAAAGCCGGCGTGATGCTCGCTGGCGAAGGGC
>JANNTD010000499.1:0-5796 GCA_031403315.1 Planctomycetota bacterium | reverse complement strand
GACTGTGGCCACGTGGTCGATGTTCACGCCAAGCAGAGGCAAAACAATCTCCTGAAAACAAGATTTAAGCGCTTACTTGCCACGCACTTTACGCTGGGCAGCAATTGCAAATTGCAAACTGAAAATTGCAAATTGTAAAATTGCAAGCCTCTGCAATTTGCACTTTGAATTTTTCAATTTGCATTTTGCAATTCTTCAATCTGCCTACCAGCCCGTACCCGCCGCATGGAACCGCTGGCGGGCTTCGTATTGGCCGTCGCCCTCGGCGTCGGTATCAAGATACCACGCTTGCTCGCGCCGGTGATAGTAGAGACGATGACGCGCTAGCCCCACCGCGGGTTCGGTCACCAGCGGGCGGCCGATCGCCGAGACGGCTCCCGAGAGCGAATTGCGCGGCGGCTTGGGATCGCGGTCGGCGGCGAATCGCTGGCCGAGCACAAAGCCTGCGAAGCCGGCCAGCACAACCAGCGCCACGGGCCGCCACACGAACGGATCGAACGCCGGCCGCTCGCCCGGCCAGGCGCCGCTGGTCGCCGGCTCCTGATACGATTCCATCTCGGCCAGATGCCGGCGAATCCGCGCCGCGGCCGCCTGGGCATCCGGCGGCGGCGACTGGATGAGATAGCTCACCAGCCAACGGTCCGTGAGCGCGCTAAAATCTTCCGACTGGTAGATCCGCGCGTCGATCCCGTCGCCCGAGAGCTCGTCGACCAGGAAACCGGCCTCGGCGAGGTTGGTGACGCGGGCGACGTTGATCCAGCGCGCTGGCTCATCGCGCGCGAGCAGCGTACCGCAATGGGGACAGGCCTCGCGGCCGCGGCGGACACCGGGCTCATCGGTCGGTCGGGCACACTCGGGACAAAAGTCGGTGGAGCGCATAGCGAGTCTCCCAGATGCCAGCCCACGCGACCGCGTCGGCTGGCCGCGATCGAGTGGGTCCGTCTCTATCGATTATGCGGAGTTTGTGCATGTAAAGCCAGCATTTGCTGCGGACGGTGGAAAGCGGGGCAACTGGCTGCGACACGGCGTCGACCCCGGCCGGCCGCTGGCGAGGCGTGAGCTACAATTCCGTGGTATTCCAAGCATGTCAATAAACACAACTTCCGTGGGAGTTCGTCCCGGACGTTGGCACCGCCGCCAGCACGCGAACTCCCTGCCTCCGACACCTTCGATTTCTTGTCGAGCTTTCTGCCATGAAATGCACCGAGTTGGCCCAGCAAATCGAACAGATCCAACCCAACGCCTCGCCTCAGGACGTGGCCCGGTTGTGCCTCCTGTTGACCAATGAGGTCGACAACCTGGACGCGCTCAGCGAGCGAACGGCGCTGCAAAACGCCTGGAAGCAGATGGGCCTGCAGCTGCAATTGGCGACCGACCAGCACGCCGCCATGACCCAGGAACTCGAGGATCTGGCGGCGTCGGACCCCGACAACTTCACGCAGGATCAGATTTGGATCCTGATCCGAGCGATCAAGGTCCAGAGCCAGGTGCTTCAGCTGTACGTCGGCCACCCCTGGCTGGACGTGTAGCTGGGAAGGGTTGAGGAGGCGGGATGCAGGGGGCAGGGACACGGACGGTCCTCACTCCCGCATTGAATTCTCCGCCCCTGAATCCTGCATCCTGCACCCTCGCTCCTCGCATTGACACGAATCAAGCCGCCAGCTAGCTTAGCGGCAGTTTGCTACCCGGAACGCCGGCTTTTCGAACTTTGCAGGACGTGAGCAGATCGGTCGCGGTCAACACGCGACCAATCTGCCCGCGCTATCGCCTTCGGCCGACCTGCCTTGTCGCGACTCGCCTGGCTCCCTCACCAGACCCCGCGACACCAAAACCGCGAACAGGTCGAGTCGAGTACGGCCCATGGTGGAGACACTTCCGCCGAATCCAGCGCAAGTCGACGAATCTCGCTTGGCGGTCTGCCAGCGGCGGATCGGTTACCAATTCCAGAACATTGCGTTCCTGGATTCCGCGTTCACGCACGCTTCCGGCGCCGACCACCGCCTTGCCTCGAACGAGCGGCTCGAATTCCTCGGCGACGCGATCCTCGGCAAGATCATCTGCGAGGAGTTGTTCCATCAGTTTCCTGAGTTCCTCGAAGGCGATCTTACCAAGCTCAAGTCGATCGTCGTGAGCCGGCTGACCTGCGCAAAAATCAGCCAAGCGCTCGGGCTCCGCGAGTTTTTGGTGTTGGGCAAGGGCATGACAGTACACCCGGCCGTGCCGCAGTCGGTGCTTTCCGACGTGCTCGAATCGTTGATCGCGGCGATCTATCTCGACGGCGGCATCGAACCCACCAAAGAATTCGTGCTCGCCTACTTCGGCCCGGAGATTGAATCGGCCGCCTCGGGCGACACGGGCGGCAACTACAAGTCGCTGTTGCAGCAGTTCTCCCAGCGCGAACACGGCGTGACGCCGACGTATCACCTGCTCGACGAGAAGGGCCCCGACCACAGCAAGTGTTTCAAGATCACGGCCCAAATCGGGCCGACGCGATTCCCGCCCGCCTGGGGCCGCAGCAAGAAGGAATCCGAACAGCGGGCCGCCCAAAACGCGATCTGCCACCTCCGCGGCGACCCGCTCGCTTTTCCTTCGGACGACATCGCGGCGACGTGAAGCGGCGTTGGCCCATTCGCCCGCAGTCGCGTTTTCTCCCTCTGCTTGTTGTGCGGGCCGTATCGTGTTTGCCGATTGCGCCAGACCTCAAGCGTCAATCGTCCGGTGTCCGTCCTCTCCATGCTCTCTATCCCCTGCGGCCCGTACCCCGGTGCTAAGGTACGCTTGGCTAGTCCCCGAGGAAGGCCTCCGGCAGGCGCCGGAGCGTGTGACATGCCCCCAGGCTCCTACCGCGTTCTGATCGTCGATAACGAACCTGCCGTCGGTCGGCTCACCGTGGCCGCGTTGGCGTCGCACGATTTCGTTTGCGACATCGCCAACGAGAGCAAGGAGGCCCACGAGAAGCTCGCAGCCGCGGCCTACGACCTCGTCATCGTCGACTGGAAGATCCTCCACCAACACGACCGGCCTCTCACGCTCGAACTACTCCAGCGCGCGGATCGGCCGCACGTCATCGTCTACGCCGATTGCATCGAGCCGAAGCTGGCGCAAGAACTGATTCATCGCGGCGCCGAAGGGGTGCTCACGAAGCCGTTCGACTACGAAGCCCTCGTCAAGAACGTCGAGTCGCTCGTCATGGGGCGCACGCGCCGTTTGCGTCCTGCCTGCAAAACCTCCGTCGTCGCGGCCCGATTGAAGGCGGGGGAATCGCACGAGGCACTAGCCCGCTACCGCGTGAGTCCTGCCCAATTCAAAGAGCAGCTGGGCGAGGTCTCCCACGTGTTGCCAATTTCGGCGGCGGCGCTGGACGTCTACGAGATGACGAAGGACCTGGAATGGGATTTGTCGCAAATTGCCGCCGCCGTACAACGCGACGGCTCGCTCATGGCGGAAGTCTTGCGGATGGCCAACAGCTCGTACTTCAATCCGCCCGGCCGGCCGATCGCAAACCTGGACGAGGCCGTCATGCGGATCGGTCAAAAGCGCGTGGGAGAGCTGGCGCTTTCGATCAATGCGCTGTCTTCCGTGACGCCCGCCAAGATTCCTTGGATGGAACTGGAACTCGTGTGGAATCGCAGCATGGCGGCGGGCATTGCGCTGGAGCTGTTGGTCGACGCCGGCGGTCATGAGAAAATCGCGGACGGTTTGTTCGTCAGCGCCATCATGCATCCGCTCGGGCGCATCGTGCTGGGCATGTTGTTTCCCCAGCAGTATTCCGCGCTGGTCGCCGAGTGCGGCCGAACGGGCGGCTCGCTGCAGGAATTGGAGCGGCTGACATTTCCAGCCAGCCATACCGACGTAATGGCGCAACTGCTCGAAGAATGGCGGCTCGCACCGGAAGTGTTCCTGCCGCTCAAATATTCGCTGGCTGACTGTTCGTCGGTGGCGCGGCTCTTGGAGCCGATGCGGACCAAAGTCGAACTGGTGAAAGTGGCAATTTTCCTGGGCCGACTCGCGGTCGGCCGATGGGAGAGCTGGGACTTGGTGCAGTTCCCGCCGCCGGCGGTGCTCGAACGGCTCCGCGTCGGCGAAATCGAGTCGCTTATCCGCCAGACGCGGTCGGACGTGGCGCTCCTGGCCGATTTCCACCCCGGCGGCAAACTGGCGAAAAAGAAGGTCGCAGCGGCCGTGGATCAGCGGCGCGTCGCCTATTGCCGTTTCTCCGACCATGGCCCCGACCTGGTCAAAGAGTTCCTCCCCGCGCTCGGTCTCGAGCCACAAGCCTACACGGCGAGCGACCTGCGACTCTTTGAGCAACCGCTGGTCGCCAATTGCCTCGGCGCCGACCCGCTGCATTTTGCGGCGCAGCGGACCAACCACGTTTCGATCATCGTCGCGGAGGAATCGAAACGCGAGGCCTTCGCGCGTTACGCACCCATCATCGGGCTGCCGAGCAGCTTCAGCCGCGTGCGGGACACGATCTTGGCCCACGTCGCAGAGCAGGCGCGCGAGTCCGCGGCCGGCCGCGTGTGAGAATTCGGCCACACAGTCGCGCTTGTCGCTGGATCGCGGTCGAGCATCGCGTGCAGAATTGCAGCGGAAGGAAGGGGGCGCGCCTTGCGGCGCCGCTGTTTCGACTCGTTGGGGATTCTTCCCCCTTCCAACTCCGCCTGCCGTCTACGTACGTCAGCCTTTCCAGGCTGACAACACGTCCATTTTGGTCAGGCTGGAAAGCCTGACGTACTTTAACTCGCTTCGTGCATGAAGTCGTCCGGGATCGGATTCTCCGCGATGCGGCCCATTTCGTCGGCCGTGCGGCGGTGGCCAACCGTTGGCCAGGCCGACACTTCCTTCAGTTCAGGCATGATCTCGATCAATTGGCCGATCAAGACCTTCGCCAACCGGTGTTCCGATTCGCTGCGTGCCTGGGCCCGCAGGGCCCGAGCCGTCTTCATCACCCGCAGCATCCGCGCTCGCATCAGCACCCGCGGCGAGAGCGCATCCTGTGGATCCGCGAGCAATTCTTCGAGTGGTACTTCGAGCACCGACTGCCAGCGATAGAGATCGGAAAGCAACATGTCGGCATGCACGTCTTCCTGGGCGCGAACCTCGCCGACGCTCAGATTGAGCCGCTGGGCCACGCAGCGGACCGACAGCCCCTGCCGCCGCCGGGCCTCGTGCAATTGCTGCATTGGCTGAGAATTCGTCGCGGCAGCCTGCCGTGGCGCAACGCCATTCGCCGGCCGCGGCGCAACGACGTCGAGGGGAGCAATTATCGCCGGATGTCCATTCCCGGAAATGTGACCATTGGTGGCGGCCTGATCGCTCGACTTCGCTTGACCATTCGGCGTCGCGTGGCCGTTGGCAGGCGTTTGGCCGTTGGCAGGCGTGTGATCGCTCAGCGAGGCATTCCAGTTTTCAGCAGCGTAGCCGTTGAGCGGGGTGTGTCCGTTCCGTTGCTCGTGTTCCACAGCAGGGCCTCCAGTCGAATCTCCGCAGCAATACCTGAGAAAGAGTTCAGGATGCGTCCCGCTGGCCCTGCCGGGAATCACCCACAAACGTACACGGAGCGCCTTGCTTCCCCTGCCGTGAGTTTGCGGCACCGAGCGAATCGCTCGACGTCGAAAACTCGTCCCTGCCGCTATGCTGCTCCGCCTATCTTCTCAAGGTTGTCTCGTCGTTTAGTTGTGTGAATCTCAACGCGTAAACAATTGTCTGTCGTGCGTGCGACCGCGCGGTCACAATCCGTGGCTTGTCGTCCCACCTGCAAATCAAGTTGAATTCCTGTGCGGCGCAACACCG
>JANNTD010000498.1:0-6171 GCA_031403315.1 Planctomycetota bacterium | reverse complement strand
TTTAAGGACTTACGACGAATCCACGTGACCCCTTCGACAAATTAACGACTTACGACGATGCTCCCATTCCTCCAATTCCTCCCATGTTAGACGTACTCTACGAAGACAACCACCTGCTCGCGGTCAACAAGCCCGCATTGCTGCCGACGATGGGCGTCGCCGCGGATGTGCCGTCGCTCTTGACTGCGGCAAAAGAATACATCCGTCGCAAGTACGCCAAGCCGGGCGAAGTCTATCTTGGCATCGTCAGCCGGCTCGACGCGCCGGTGACCGGCGTCGTCCTCATGGCCCGCACGTCGAAAGCGGCAGCGCGACTCTCCGAAATGTTCCGCGAGCGCGACGTCGAAAAGACCTATTGGGCGCTCGTCGAAGGCCGCGTCGAACCGGCGAGCAGCGCGCTGGTTCATTACCTGCGAAAAGACGAACGCCATCGCAAGATGCATGTCTGCGGACCGCAAATGGTGGGAGCACAACGAGCCGAATTAGCCTACCGCGTATTGAAGACAGACAAGGAGACACGGAGACAAGGAGACACGGAGAATGCTGGAATTCAAACTTCTCCTTGTCTCCTCTTCTCCTTGTCTCCTTGTCTGCCCGGCCTAACGCTATTGGAAATCGAGCTGCTGACCGGCCGCAAGCACCAGATTCGCGTGCAGCTCGCCGATGCCTTCCAGCCCGTCGTCGGCGACCGCAAGTACGGCAGCCGGCGGGCGTTTCCTCAGGGAATTGCGTTGCATTCCCGCCTGCTGAAGTTCGAGCACCCCGTGCGGAAGGTGCCTGTCGAGGTCGAAGCACCGCTGCCGCCGGCCTGGGAGAATTTCGTGTGATTGCCTATCCACCGCTGCTGGTTTGCCTAAATGCTGTCATGTACACCGCTTACCGCGACAAATCGCTTTTGGGGAGACTTGGCGCTTGGCCTCCGCCCAAGGTACATTTAACTACCAGGAGACTTCACATTCGCTCTTCTGGTGGCCGGCGATTCGCGTCCCGGCCGAGCGCGGCATCACTCGGCGGAAAAACGCAGGTGTCCGAATCCGTGTTGCAAAATACGGCAATCGCAAGCGGCCTACTGTCCAGGCAACAACTGGACGATGCATTGGCGGGGCTGGTCGGCTCGTCGCCCGGCGGCGCTCAAACCGTTGCCGAAGTGCTCGACGAAGAGCTCGGCCGTCGGCTCGTCGAGCTCGGCTATCTCAATCGTTGGCAGGTCGAGCAACTGAAGGAAGGCCGCACGAAATTCACGCTCGGCCCCTATCGCATCGTCAATGCAATCGGCCAGGGCGGCATGGGCCACGTCTTCAAGGCGGAGCACAAGATGCTCGGCCGCACCGAAGCCGTGAAAGTGCTCCCCAAACACCGCAGCACGCCCGAAGCGATCGCCGCCTTCCAACGTGAGATTCGCGCCCAGGCTCAGCTCGATCATCCGAACCTGGTCCGCGCGACCTACGCCGATCACGAAGGCGATACCTATTTCTTCGTGACGGAATATGTCCCAGGCACCGACTTGCGGAAGCTCGTCCGCCGCAGTGGCCCGCTCTCGGCAGCGATCGCGGCGACGATCATTTCGCAGGCCGCCGAAGGACTTCATTACGCCCATCGCAAGGGACTCGTCCATCGCGATGTAAAGCCGGGCAACGTGCTCGTCACGCCCGACGGCCGCACCAAGGTCACCGACCTCGGCCTGGCCTGGGGCCTGATCGACGAATTGGCCGGCGCGGTGCCCGAAAAGTCACGGAGTCTCGTCGGCACCGCTGACTACATGGCACCGGAGACGATCACCGATCCCGACAAGGTCCGTCCCGTGAGCGATATCTACTCGCTCGGCTGCACGCTCTACTACGCCGTCACCGGCAAGGTGCCTTTCCCTGGCGGCAACACGGCCGAAAAGATGCAACGGCACTTGAGCGAATCGCCGCTCAATCCGCTCCATTTCAATCCCGATTTGCCCGACGAATTCTGCGACGCGATCGCGGCCATGATGGATAAGAACCCGGACAAGCGGACGACGACCGCCGCCGCCGTGGTCGAGTTGCTCGCGCCTTGGTGCGATCCGACCGCGACGCAGCATCTGGCGGAGCAGTATCCGCCCGCGTCCGGAATCTTGCAGCGCGGACCGGTGCGACCGATGACGCCGACGCCCGCCGTGCTCGCCGAGACCGCCGAATTCGTGCTCGACGACTATGAAGAAGCGCCGCCGTCCACCACCGAGAGCCCGAGCCAGATTTCGCAAGGCACAGTACCAATCTCGGCCGACTCGGAAGATACGCTCGCACACGAGCGGCATCCGTCGACGAAGTCCGCGGATGACGACGAAGTGCTACCCCGCGGCGGCCGCCAATCGTGGCTTTGGTTCGGAGTCGCGCTTGCGCTACTCGTCGCCGGGTTCATCGTCGCGCTCGTGGCAATTCTCAGATAAACGCCGCCGAACACGCACGACCTAGTGCGAGCCGCACGGGCGTGTAGCGTGTGCCGTTCCGTATTTTCAAGACGCAATCGACGAAAAAGCCGCTACAGTTACGTGAAACGCGCTCTAGCTCGTCTCCTTGTCTCTCCCGCTCCTTGTCTCCTTGGCTGGTTCCTGTGCCTGCCGGAGTTCCTCATGCAGTTCGCTAATCGGTAGCGGATCGAGGAATTTCCCGAGCGCCGTCCGCGTCTGCGCAAACAGTTGGTCGATCCGCCGCTGCACCTGCAAGTCTTTCGTGCGGAGACGCCGCGCTTCGCGGTCGAGCGAGAGATTGAACTGCGTCTGCCCGGGCAATTCATCGAGCGATTCGAGCAATTGCCGCGCTCCGTCGAAATTCTTCTCCTCGATTTCCTGGCGCGCTCGGGCCATGAATATGTTCCGGCGCGCCACGAGATCGATCATGTCCTCGCGGTACGCCGCCAGCCGCGCTGCAACGCGCAGCCGCATGTCATCATCCGGCAGCGGCACCGCCACCCGCGCTTCGGCGCCCGGCACAACCGGTAACCGCGCGAGGAACACGCCGTCGCTCTTCACGAACACTGTCTGGACGGCACTCTTGCCCGGCGAAATGGTGACCTCGCCGGCGGCGTCACTCACGCCAATCGGCCGCATCGCTTTCTCATCGACATTCTGAGCAAACACTTCGTAACCGATGAGCGGCTTGTCCTGTTCGATGCGCGATTGGAGCTCAAGCGTCATGTTCCCCGGATCGTTGCGCAGTCCAATCGCCACCTGTTCGACGCGGCCGCGGCGCACGCCAAGCGGTCGCTGCGTCGTGCTGCGAATTCGGCCGATCGGTTGCGTCGCGCCGGCCGGTGGTTCGACTACTTCGAGATAAGTCCAAGGGATCACCGCGGCACCATTCGGCAGCAACAGCCCGTCGCGCGTCGTCCGCCGCAGAATCGGCTGAAACAAGTCGCCCGGTCGGGCCCAAGCGAAGTCGGGTCCACTTGGCGGCAGGTCGCTGCCGCGCAAATCAAACGTGACCTGCTGCGGATCGTTCGGATCGGGGCGAACATGCGCGAGCGGGGCCACCGCCTGCTGTGCGAGGTCGAAAAGCTGCTCTGCGAGCGCGTCGCGCTGACGCGTCGTGCGGCGGATCGTCGCGCCCCAACGCTGGACGTATCGATCGTACTCGCGGGCCGCAAGCTCGTAGCCCCACGGCGTCGCGCGCACCGAGAGCAACAGCCGCTTGTCCTCGTTGGGAGCCGCGTCGGCGATGTCCTCCGCCGTGAACGAGTCGACGTCGCGGAGCAATTGCTGACGAAGTGATCCGGTTGCCAGCTCCGTCTTCAGCCGCCACACGATGCCGATCGAAGTGTTGACGCGGTCGTTCAAGTACGCGGGCAACTCCGCCGCCAATTGCTCCGCCAAGTCGCCCGGCGCGTCGATGGCGAGCCGGGCCTGAATGCGATAGGGCTGCCCCTCCCACACGTCGGCGATGTCCGCCGCGCGGCCGACACCCGCCCAGAATGCCGCGACAATCGTCAGCGAGCTGAGCAGTTTCGTATTGAGGGAAGTGAGACGCACGAACGATAAACCCTCGGGTCAGTTCCGCAAACCGGCCACAGCGTTGTCCTCGCCAACCCGCCATTGGTTGACGTTTTGATACAGCGAAATGGGTGACGAACCGATCCCCTGAACCGCGGTGCGATAGGCGAAAAAGTTCACCGTCTGCCAGAGCGGAATGAGCGGCAGATCGTGGTGGGCGATGTCGTGGATTTCCGAGAGCTTCGCGCGGACGTCTTTCCAATTCGTGGCGTCGTCGAGCTCGCGGAGAGCGGCCGTGAGATAGGGGCTGCCCAACTCGCCTGCCAATCCGCCTGGTCCCAACAGCGCGCGAGCATCGGCGACCGGCTCCCACACGGCAAGCTCCGTGTACCGCAGGTCGTAGTCCACTTTCCCGGCCAGCAGCTCGTCCGCGGAAAACTCGACGAGCTTGAGCTGAATCCCTGCTTTGACGAGTTGCAGCTGAATCGTTTCGCAAGCGACGCGGGCGATCGGATCGCTCGGATGCGCGAGCACCAATTTTGGCATCGGTGAGAGCTCGATATTCCCTTGGCCTTTGGGATCAAGCACTTTGGACCAGGCCACCAGGGCCAGCACCGCGGCCAAGCGCGGCTCGAAAGGTCGCGGCTCGAGTTGATTGTTGTACGCATAACGCAGCGGATCGTTGAACGACAGGCCCGCGGGAAACGGACCGCTGAGCACCGTGAATCCCGGTATCTCCGCCCCACCGAGCAGAACTTGTTTGACGATGCGGTCTCGCTGAATGCCGAAGCACAGCGCGCGGCGGAACTCGCGCTGCCGCGACAGCGCTTTGGCCGGATTCAGGACCAACACATGAACCGTTGGCAATCCATAGCTGTCGACGCGAATGCCTCGCGCCGCTCGCAGGCGCTCGACCTGCCACGGCGGCACGCGATCGAGCACGTCGATTTCGCCGTGCAACAGCGCGGCGACGGCCGTTTGGTCGTCCGGCATCGTCTGCTCGACGATTGTCCGCAGCCACGGCTGTGGCCCGTTCGGCGTGGGAACGGCATTAAAAGCCAAACTGCCAGGTTCCGAGTCGGCGACGATCCAATCAGCCGGCGTAATTGTCTCGGAAATCTCGCGGCCGTCGTCGGCGATTGCCAGCTTCGTCAGCGGAAGCTGCAGCAAAGCTTCCGGCCGGACGTGGGGACGCTTCCAATCGAGATGGACCCATTCGGTTCCTTCAACGGAAACGCCGGCCAGCACGGCGGCAAAATCTGGCCGATATTCCGGCCGCGTCGGCTCAGCCATGTTGAGGAAAAACCGCGCGATGAAGTCGGCCGACGGAGCGTCCTCATCTCTTGGCCCAGCAGGATTCGCCAGCTTGAGACTCAACCTCAGGCCGCGCTCGTCCGGCACCCACTCGCCGTACCGCGAGCGGTACACGCCCCCTTCGGAACCGAAAGCGATGACTTCGTTAATCGTCGGTTCCAACAGTCGGCTTGCGCGGAGCGACGCCCAATCGTCGATGCGGCGGACCGGTTGGCGCGGCGACGCCTCGAACACGCCAACCGACACCGACGGATTCTCCCGTTGCAGCTCCGCGAGCAACTCGTGGGCCGGCTCGTATTCGGGCCAGATATCCCGCGCTCGGCCGATCGCCTTGCGGGCCGCGACATATTTTTTGTCGGCGATATTCTGCCGGCCTTCATTCACCTGGCGCTGGGCGGCGGTGGCAAATCGCTGTTCCCAAGCGGCGGCACTTGGCGAATCGAGCACGCTAAATTTCTGTTGCCACAAATCGAGCACGCCGCGGGCGGCGGAGTAGTTCTTATCGCGCAGTTGCTGCTCGATCATCTTGCCGCACACTCCGTCCACGGCGGCGAGCAGCCCAGGCGAATTGGGTTGCCGTTCGTAGAGCGACGTCAACACCGCGAGCGCCCGATCAAGCTGCTGCGACTGGTACAATTGAACCGCGTTGCGTCGCAGGAAATCGTTGGCCGCCTCATTCAGGCCGGCAAATGTCGGATACTCGCGGAGCAAGCGGGCGTAATAGTCGAACGCATCGTCGAATTTGCCCTCCTCCGTGAGTCGCTGCGCTACCGCCAGCAAAACCTCTTCCAAAAAGACCACTGTGCGGATGCTCTGCCACGAGACGTCGAACGGCCGCGTGGGATCGGCGATCAGCCGGATCGTGATTTCCCCCTGGGGCTGCGCGGGCATCTTGCGCTCGG
>JANNTD010000497.1:0-1403 GCA_031403315.1 Planctomycetota bacterium | reverse complement strand
TCGGCAACGAAACACATCGATGGGCAAGGTCGCTGCCTTGGCGGTGTGGTGCTGGCAAGCGCCCAGTTCGTCAAGGACCACCTGCACGACTTTATCCGTCAAACGGGGCCCTCATTGAGCCCATTCAACGCCTGGGTTATGCTGAAAGGGCTGGAGACCCTGCCCATCCGCGTCAAGGCACAATGCCAGTCGGCCTCCCTCATCGCCGACCATCTGGCCGCGCGCAGCACCGGGATCGAGCGCGTCATATATCCAGGCCGTGCCGATCATCCGCAAGCGGCAATTGCAGCCAAGCAAATGCGTGGTGGCGGCCAAGTGGTGACGTTCGAGGTTGCCGGCGGCAAGGCGGCCGCCTTCCGGTTCTTGAATGCGCTGCGGCTAATCAAGTTGTCAAACAACCTAGGCGACACCAAGAGCCTGATCACCCACCCCGCCACCACGACGCACCAGCGTTTGAAGCCCGAAGCCCGCGCGGAGCTTGGCATCACAGACGGCATGGTACGGCTTTCGATCGGACTCGAGGCGGTCGACGATATTGTTGCTGACATTGACCATTCACTCAGGGCCGCGAACGGATAACCTGCAAATAAAACAATCGTGACTGTCGATGCCGCTGATCGCCGTGATACCACCACGTTAATGTCGGGGATGATGGCGGTTTACCGAGCGCACTCGCAAATAGGGGCAACACCTTGAATATCGAGACCAAGAGCATCGATATAGCGTTTGCGCACGGTAACGAACGTCTAGCAAAATTCACGCATCCGGATTTTACCGCCAAAGGCGAGCCGCGTGCCTCAGTGCCGCTGATGCTTCTCGACACGCTTTGGTTCAATACCGGCACGCTATGCAATATCACGTGCCAGAATTGCTACATCGAATCGAGCCCTCAAAACGATCGGCTCATCTACATCACTGCGCCAGAAGTCGCGGCCTACCTGGACGAGATCACCGCACTAAATCTTGGCACCAGAGAGATTGGCTTCACCGGCGGCGAGCCGTTTCTGAACCCACAGATGCTGGCCATGACCGGTGACGCATTGGCGCGCGGGCATGAGGTTTTGGTGCTCACCAATGCGATGCAGCCGATGCAACGACCCAAGGTTAAGGTCGGCTTGTTGGCTCTTAAAGTGAAGTACGGCGACAAGTTGTGTCTACGTGTCAGCCTCGATCACCACAGCAAGGTGCTGCATGAGACCGAGCGCGGGGCCAAGACGTGGGACAAGGCGCTCGCTGGAATTGATTGGCTCAGCCAGAACGGTTTCCATGTAGCCATCGCCGGTCGGAGCTGCTGGGATGAGCCGGATGCGATGTCGAGGGCTGGTTATGCCGCTTTGATCGAGAGTCACGGCTGGACGGTTAATCCTGCCGACACCAAACAGCTCATGCTGCTGCCGGAAATG
>JANNTD010000496.1:0-4159 GCA_031403315.1 Planctomycetota bacterium | reverse complement strand
CTGCCTAGCAGACGCTCCAAACGAGCCAACTCCTCGTCCGTTGCTTCGCCCGTGTGGCGATGCAGCGTGAGTTGGAGCACTTCGTCAAATAGGGTAGAATCGTCCATCGGCGAGCTAACCTTTATCCCCGCATTTCACTCTGTACGGCTCGTTCGACGCACTCGAACAGCAACTTGCGGATCCGAAACAACAGTTGTCGCAGCGCGTTGGGGGTCATCGACAAGCGATCGGCAAGTTTCTGTGCGGGCTCGGCGGAGAGGTAGTACTCTTCGACCACTCGACGTTTGTGGTTGCCCAACTTCTCCAGGCAACTGACGAGAGCGGTTCGTCGCTCGTTCGCAGTTTCGGCCACTGTTTCGTAGGCGAGGCTGACCTCTTCCAGGATCCGCTCGCTAAAGAATTCGCGCTGGCGACTCTTTTGCTTGCGATAGGCCAGTGTCAGATAGTAGGCAATGGCACGTGCCCAGCAACCGAACGGCTTGGCTGGATCGTATTGATCGAATTCCTGCCAAATGCGAATGCGGACTTGTTGCATGATCTCTTCCGCATCCTGCCAGTGTGGCGTCAGCGCGCAGACGTACGCAAACAAACTGCGCTCGTGAGCTCCAAGCAGCGACAACAACTCGAGTGTTCTGCGCGTGGGCTCGCTGATCGCGGCAGCGCCTTTGAATGCAGCAGCGTCCGACTCGGATTCACTCACAACGCGCGCTCCGCCCCTGGCCGAAAGCGACAAAACACTTCGGTGCCGCAACCTAAAACAAATAAGCAAAAGACGGCGATTTATTACGGACAATCTGTCGCGAAGTTGTGATGTCGCAGGATTTGAAGGGGTTTTGTGAGCCTGCCGGCATTGGTCGTGTCAAGCTGCGCTGCAGTGGCAAGCGGCTCGATCGTTGCGCGCCCTCGATTTGAGACTCTGTTCGCAAGGGCATATTACCTGATTGTGAAGTTGCGGATGACTTCTTCTCGCGCGAGGAACGATCACCCACCACCATTTCAAGACGCATCGCGCGAGCGCGAGGTCAAGTCGTGGAGATATCAACAGTCGCCAGTTGCCAATGGGTGCGACGATCGTTGGTCCGCCCATGGCATGCGGAACGACGCGATTGCCGTAAGCACATTGAGCGAGCGATGTCCAATTTGCGCCGTTGACAACTACCCAAAAAGTTGTTGACTTTGCGGCCGCGATTCTTCAGAATACGGTGCAGATTTCTGTTGCGAGGTGGTTACAGAAGTTTCCTCATCGAATGGCGGTTTGCAAGTGCCTCGCACGCGGACTCAGGAATCGTCTCAATCGCGATTGTCGCGCCGGCGTGCAATTTGCGCGTTGGCATGGTCGCGCGGGACCGAATGCGTGTCGTGAGTTCGCACGCGGCGGCGTTTTGTTTCTACATTGAGAGTGTTTCTCTGGGAGGTAGCTAATGTTGATAGGAGCCAAGGCCTGGCTGACGACCGCGGCGCTGGTTGGCGCGTTGATCGCGTGCATCGGCGCAGGCGCCAATGCCGAATTGATTCACGAATGGACCTTTGAAGAGACGATCGGCACGTCGCCGATCGACACAGACGGCGGCCCCGACACCTTCTCGCAGAATCTCAATCTGCTCGGCGCTACGCAAGTGAACAGCGCCGCGACCAGCCCGCCCGCCGGATTGGGCAGCCAGGCACTCAAGACTGGTGATGGGTCGAACACCACGGTCGGCGGCCAGAAAGTCAGCGTCTGGAGTACGACGGGTGTTCCCGGCATCGGCTACAAGGGCCTCAGCACGGGAACTGCTTCGTTGTGGGTCTACCGCACCGGCGATCAACAGGTCGGCAACAACAGCAGCACGCTGTTCACTGTCGAGCGCGACGGCAGCACCGGCGGTGGTGGACGCATCTCGGTACAAGTCGTGATGCCGAATTCCACAGGTACCGTGCCGGCAGCGCGGGGCGTGGTGGGCAGCATTACCGTTTCCGGCCGCGAAGGACCAGGTAATAGCACCCGCATGAACTACAACACGACGGTCGCCCAAGGGAATCTAGTTCCGCTCAATACCTGGACGCACATCGCCGCCGTGTGGGACTATGCGGTTGGCGACCCAGACAATGATAGTTTCAACAGCGGTACGATGCTGCTGTACGTCAACGGCAACCCAGTCCTGGGCGGCGCCTTCGCGTCCTTGTGGCCTGACGGCAATCCAGCACCCGCAAACGTCGCGGCGCTCACCGCGAACGACGCCAACGGCATCGTGCTCGGATCCGGCAACGCTGACCCGGCCGTCGTCAACAACCAGGAAGAATTCGAAGGCCTGATCGACGCCCTGCAGCTCTACAACGTCGGTCTCAGCGGCGATGAGGTCAGGGGCTTGTATGAGTCGTTTCTCGTTCCGGAGCCGTCGACGCTCGCGCTCGTGGCGCTGGGAGCCTTGGCGCTCGTCGTCCGGTGCCGTGTTGCCTGACACGCTGCCGTCTGGTGTTTGAAAACTCAACCGGCCTCGGTGTTGAACCGAGGCCGGTTGTTTTGGTGATGCGCCCGTTTCCTTCCGCGCTACTTGGCGACCGCGAGCACGACGTCGACGGCATCTGCGTCCTGGGCGAGCTTCACTTCCAGCAGGCCGTCTCCGTTGGTGCGGGTCGCGATCTGCAGATCGTCGTCGACCGATGCGACGTGACCGGCGTCCAAGTGCTCGGTGCCCGCGAGCGCGAGCCAGCCACCGTCGTTCGCCTGCGACCGATCGAGAATGTGCAGATAGATTTTCTCCGGCGTTTGCGTGCTCACTCCCCACGACTGCGGTGCGATCGGTCCGCCGCGCGTGCCGTAGATTGACTGGCCAAACTCGGCAAGCCACGCGCCGATACCTTCGAGCCGCTGCACGGATTCTGGATCGAGCGTGCCGTCCGGCCGGGGGCCGACGTTCAAGAGAAAGTTCGCGTCCCGCCCCGCTGCCCGCACCAGGTAGCGAATCAATTCGGGCACCGCTTTGAAGTTCTTGTCGTCGGCGTTGTAGCCCCAGGCTCCGTTGATCGTGTCGCAAGTCTCGAGCGGAAGTTTGCCGACCTGAGCGTCGCCACTGTGCCCGCCCTTGTTCTCGCCGGGCAAGTCGCGCTCATACATCTGAAAGTCTTCGCCAGCAAACGGCCGCACGTGATGATTCGCGCCGATCAGGCAGGCCGGCTGCAGCGCGTGGATCAGGTCGTAAGTTTGCCGCAGATGCCAATCGATGTTTGTCGCCAGCGGGCCGGCGTCCTTTGTTTCGTCGAATCGCTTCGATTGCTGGTCCCACCAGCCGTCGAACCAGATTCCGCCGATCTGGCCATATTCGCCACCCAAGAGCTCAGTCAGTTGTGCGTCCATATAGGCGATGTATTTATTCCAATCGCCCGCTTCCGGTCGCTTCGTATCGCGCCCTGTCATGCCGCGTGGGTAGTAATCCGGATGATGCCAATCGAGTTGCGAATGGTAGAAGAACAATTTGATGCCCTGCTTCTCGCACTCGTTGGCGAGTTGCTTCAGCACGTCGCGCTTGTACGGCGTACGGTCGACGATGTCCCAATCGCTGACCTTCGAGTCCCACATGCCAAACCCGTCGTGGTGTTTTGACGTGATCGTGATGTACTTGGCCCCCGCTTTCTTGAAGGTCGCGACCCACTGGGCCGCGTCGAACTTCTCGGGGTTGAATTGCGGTGGCAGTTTCTCGTAGTCGGCGGCCGAAATTTTTTCGATGTTCATCGCCCATTCGCCGCGGCCGAGCACGCTGTAGGTGCCCCAGTGGATGAAGACGCCGAACCGGGCGTCCTGGAACCAGGTGCGGGCCGCGAGATTTATGGGAGTCGGCACATAGGGCGCCTCGTCGACCGGCTCGACTACGAGCTCCTCAGCCGCGATCGCCTCGGCATCCGGCTCAGCGTCAGTCGCCGCGGTCGCCAGAGTCAGCCAACCACCGAGCAAGAGCATTCCCAACCCAACCGCTGCCAACCCACCTTTTCGCCACATCATCGCCACTACCTCGTTTGAGTTCGAGTAAGAAATCACAGAGACCGCAAGCTCTGAAACCACCGCACGTAGGTTAGCATAAGCAGATCGCTTCCGCTTGCAATATCCGCAGCATCGTGCCTACCCGCCAGTCAACGACTTTTGAACCCATGTAGAGAATTGCGGACGCCGAGGTATAATTCACCC
>JANNTD010000495.1:0-21444 GCA_031403315.1 Planctomycetota bacterium | reverse complement strand
CGTCGGCTCGTCGCGGAGATAGCGGCACACTTCCAGTAACCCCGCTGGCGTGACTTCGATCCACGGATCGAGGTTTTCCAGGTTGGCGCCGGGAATCTTGTCGCCAAATTTGGCTCGCAACTGCTCAACAAATGCGGGACCGGCCATGATTCAATTCGAGAGTTAGATGTTCCAACATTTAGCGGCGGGGCTTGCCCCGCACTCGCCTGCACCATCAACCTCACGCCGACAATATCGACTGGCTCGGTTCCAGCGGTCGCGTGGGCGGCGGACGATGCACCGGCGCCTTGTCTTGCCGCGTTACGGCCCGCACCCAATCGAGGTCGCCCCGCTTCCAGACGTAGGCGAAACCCACCATCAACACGGCGAAAAACACCGCGATGTCAGCAAACGAAATCAGCGCCATCGTCCGGGCTGTCCGATGCACGGCCGCCGCATTGCGAGCCACCGGGTCATTGGCCACGTCGAGCTTCGTCGCCTCTTCGTCCGAGAGCGTCGGCAGCTTGGTGTCCTTGATCCCCAACTCGCGCAACCGATTCACGGCCACGCTCGAGAGCTCGTCGGCCGGAGCGGCCGGATCCAACTGCGCCGCGATCACCGGTGTATTGGGCCCGGCCAGTTGCGTCGCCTTGCCGAACACCGCCGCCCACGGGAAGAAGAACGCCACTTCCACGTCGAAGATGATGAACAACAGTGCGACCACGTAGAACCGCAAGTCGAACTGCACGAAGCTCGAGCCGATCGTCGGCTCGCCGCACTCATACACCTCGAGCTTCTCGACGTTCGGCAGCACCGGACGCAGCAGCCGGCCCACGAGCAGGTTCACGAACAAGAACCCAAACCCCACGGCGGCAAACAGCGCCAAGTAAGCCACGATTGCGGTTGGTGTCGCCATTCGGAAGTGTTCCAAGTTCGCACGCCGCAAGCGGCGTGGCTAATTATTGGCCGCGTCGCTTGCGACGCGCGCTTTGCCTATTGATTCGGTCCGCCGTGTACCGGCTCCGTGATCACCTTCGAATCGGCGACCGCGGTCGGATTGAGCGTCGAACGGCCCCAAGCCACGTCCAGCGGCATCCGCGCGAAATCCACGATGCATCCGTCGCGGCTATAGCAGCTCAAATCGTGCGTCGCCCCCATGAAGATGCAATCCACCGGACACGGCTCGACGCACAACGCGCAAAACATGCACTTCGTGTAGTCAATTGTGTAGCCGGTGATCTTGAAGCCCTTGCCACCGGTGACCTTCTCCTTGCCGATGTAGATGCAATCGACCGGGCAGGCCTTCGCGCACTGGTCGCACGCGATGCAGGTCGTCAAATCGAAGCGGTGAAAACCGCGGTAGCGGGCCGACACCGGCACCGGCAATTCTGGATATTCGAAGTGCTCGGTAAACGCCTTCCGCTCCGGCTGATAGGTCTTGAACCAGGTCCGCAGCGTGATCCACATTCCGTGGGCGACGGTGTACACCGCCTCGACCACATTGCCGAACCACGGCCAGACGGCTTTCACTTGATTGATCATTCCGGAGCTCAAGATCCTGATGAGTCGGCTGCGGAATTCACCGCTCGAAATGCGATCAGATGTTTGTTGCCCATGATTATAGAGAGCAGCGGATCGGCCGCAACCGGCAATCATGCGAGAGTGCCAATCACCCGCGCGTCGCGCTGGGAAAGTGTTCGGCTAGCGCAGAAGCGCGCGGTGCGATTCGCTCAGCGGAGACTTGGACGACACGCGGTGATCCGCGCGCGTGCGAGCGTGACGATTCAACTGGACTAGATGACGGCAGCCTTGGTCGATCGACGTACCGACGGTCGCGTCCACCATTCGGGTGCCAACTGACCCGTTTCTCGACCCGTCGACCGGATTTTTGCCCAAATTATGTGACTTGAAGCGGTTGTGAGGGGTCGCCGTCGAAAACCGGCCCCTTGCACCGCAATCACTGCCCAGGGGAAGCGATGTAAGACCTTAATTTGCATAGGTTTACATATACGGTTGGCGACGTACCGCAACACGTTGGCAAACTGTGGAAGGTTGCCAAGCTGGGTATTTCTCCCCAAATCTCATGCCGAAGGCAGGATACGAGGCCCAAAAATCGTCGTGCCAAGCCGCAACTTTGCTTGACTAGGCCCCTGGACCACGTAGAGTGGATTGAAGGAGACCATTGGCCTCGAGTCGCCAACACTCCGCCGATTGCAGTGGGTCGTCGCCCCCCGCGGTGTGTTTGGATGTGCGACTGGGCCGCTCTCAGCAGAGCTGAGACACGGCTCCGCGAAGGAATCGAAGATGTTAGTTCTGTCACGGAAAAAGAACGAGAGCATCATCATCAATGATGACATCACAATCGTCGTGGTAGAAATCCGCGGCGATAAGGTGCGGCTTGGCGTGGAAGCGCCTAAGGAAATTCCCGTCCACCGCAACGAAGTCTACGAGGCCATCCGGCGCAATCAAGGCCAGGCCACTGCACCGGCCGCCGAACCGGACGCCACCAGCGCGACCGAATAGCGCCGCCCGCTTGGTGCACCGACCTCGACTTTCAGCCTGCTTCTCTTGCTGCTGAATTGCTTTGCCGCGCAGTCCACGGATTTCGTCGCGCGCGATTTCGTCGCGCAAGTTCGAGGTGTAAACTCACCCGGCTTGACGCCTCGTAGCAGTAACTCTATACAGCTAGGGAACGTACGTTGATCTGCGCCGTCGGACATACCGCGGCCCGGCCCTGAAATGCGCTTTGCGAGCAGCTTGGCCCGGTCGCAGTTCGCGCTTGCTAGGATCAATTGGCAGTTGGCAACTGGCCCCATCGTCTAGCGGTCTAGGACACCGGCCTTTCACGCCGGTAACACGGGTTCGAGTCCCGTTGGGGTCACTTTGTTAGGTGCGAGCGCACTAGACGTTGCGAGATTCCCGAGAACGATCGGCTTTCGTGTTTCTGCTGACGACGTGTTTCGAGGCGTTACGGCGGCCAACTGCACCGGATTCTGCACCGCACCCATCGGCTGGTTGGCCGCGGCCGCATGGTGGGCGTCGGTCGTCTGTAGGTAGTGCTTCGCCGCCACGGCTTGGCTGTTGCCGATCCACTCGCAAACGACGTGGGTCGCCAACATTACCAGACCACCACCAGAGCGTCACAATGCCGAGTGTGTGGCTTGCTATTGGCTCGACCCGTGTGCCATCCTCAAAGTCCAGACCAGGAAGCGTGGTCGTCAGCACGGCAGGCAACGTCTCAAAGCTATTGAAGTTTGTCCGCTGTGCATCGGGGATGAAATCGGCTGTGTGTACTTGGATGTCCGCGCAGAGGGAAATATCGCCCAAGAGAAGCACAGAGAAAGGTGTCATGGCGACGGCGATATATTTGATCGACTTCATAAGCGTTTCCCCCAAATTGAAAAGGAATTGGCATGGAACGCGCGCCTCAACCGCGGACCATTCAATCCAGGGTTCGATCGCTGCTACCGCCGCTTGGCGAACAGAATGGCCATCTCGCCCACCATCCCGATTGGGGCTGTCTACCACACCCCACCGTACATTCAAGCATCGGGGAGCGCCCCGCAGTACCGGAACGTAAACCAGTGTAAGAAACACCGCATTCGACGCGGCGGATTCACATTCTTCCCCTACGCGGGGAACGAAGGGCCGCGGGCTCGACGTAACCACCGGCCGTCGCGGCCATTGCAGGCGGTAGGAATCGGCACGGCGTCGCTTCACATCGTAATCGAGGATCGGTCGAGCTGCGTTCAACCTGCCACGGCCGTAGGTATCAAGCAAAACCGACGGCGTGGAGACGCGAGGTAACACCACGCCCGTCAAGGCGAAGTGGCCGGGGCGCATGGTCAAGATTTCCGATCCCGTGGGGCCCCTCGGCGATGCTGTCAGCCGTTCGTTGCTCCCCGGGCCAGGGCAACGATCCGTTGCTGCACGTCCGCCGGCAGCGTCGGCCAAGCGCTCACGACGAGGTTCCAAACACTCAAAGCCAAGCCGTGTATAGAGCCGCCGGCAGCTTCTTCCGCCCACTCGTCGGCGGCGGTGCGCACATTTGCGGTGCCGTATTGTGCCGTGTCGCCTGGAATCCATAGAGCCCTCTTCGTGGGAGCCGCGGACCACCGACGCACATTCGCTCGAATTCTAACTCTCCCTTTTAGTGACAACAAGCATTTTTCTGAGGCAGGACAGCGAAAGTCCCGTGAACGCAACTACAATCCCTTGCTGTTATGAACTGATTCTCTTGACCCACGGATCAGTTCTTGGGAAGCGGTTCAGTGTGCCAGGAAGTGTCGATTCGCGCCCCATCGAACATTACAACGGCTCAAACCGCCTGCGCTGCCAACGCGGCTTCCCTGGCTGCCACCCAGTCCACCTCGACGTCAGTCAGCTCTGGGTGAATAGAATCAATGAGTAGAACAACTCGCATTTCATCACTGGTATTCCATGCGTCGTGCTCATAGGAAGAGTCAAAGACGATGCACTTTCCTTCTTCCCAACCACGAGTCTCCCCGCCGACTCTGATTCCACAATCTCGCGGAATCCTGAGCCCAAAGTGACAAGTCAAGTAGATGTTTGAACTGTCACGGTGTGGCGGGAGGATAGTTCCCGGTTTCAGCACCGAGAACATCGCATCTCGGAAATAGGGGAAATGCGGTATCGACCTGAGAATTGCCGCGGTCTTCGGAAGACGTCGGCAGTTTTCTTCGTTGGCAGCGAATCCCTCGACGAAGCGGAAGGCTTTCCAATTCTTCGCCTGGCCCAAATAGGCATAGGAACTCAGCGGAGATTTGTCCGACAGAATCACTTCGAGTTCATTGCGAATGTCCTCATAGGATTGCTCCAGATGCCGAACCCATTCGAATGCGCTGGGGTCGTGCCAGGGCTTGGATGTCAATCCCGCAATGACATATCCACGAGGTCCTGGAAGTGGATTACCCGCTGCGTTTCCAAACTCGAGTGCATGCGAAAGCTCGATGCGGGCGACCGCCTCGGCGCCATTGCGCCTTCGCATTTCGTCCAGTTTGTCCTGAGCCGTTTCGTAGCGAGCCTTGTTGATTCGCAGGTTGGTCAGTAACCGGTAAACATAAAGCGACGCCGCCCCACAGGCAGCTAGTGCAGCCAGCACGATGGGGCTGAAATCCAAAAGTGCCAAATACAGAGAGTCCCTATAAGGTAATAGGAAAGCCAACATACTCGACGCTACAGCTCCGGCGGTGACCAGCACGACGAGCTGCTGGATACGTCGCGACGACACAAAATCCCAATCTGGCATCGCGGACAGAAGCTGGACGACCCACCCGGCAAGCACCGATACCGACAGCCAGCCGAAGACATAGATCATCCAAGGTGACCCATCGGTGGTGCGGACCTGAGACACAACCCAAATGATTGCGAGGCAGAGAACCAGAAAAAAGAACAGCGCCTGAAGGAACACCAGCCGTCGCAAATAGCGTAAGCCGTGTTCGCCGTAAAAATTTCGCATTCTAAATACTCCTACATAGCATCAGTACCCTATCGAGCCGCTGCCCGGTCAGATCGGCCCGTGGCTGGGCATGTATTCAACAAGCCGTAGAGTATAAGTGGGCAGAATAAATCAGTCAATGTACGACGTTTGGGTTAACTGCGGCGAATAAATTTGGTAATTTGCGATGTTTAGTGCAAGTGAGAAGAATAAATGCGGTAAATCTCCGCCGAGCGCTCCTCCCTGCAGCAACTGCGGGAGGCCATTAGGTCGCGGTGCAAATCTACCGCGTCTTTGAGGAATTGAATTCCTCAACGGTTTGGGCCGCGCCGGCGCAGGACTCATATGACCCTCTCCAAGTGGGAGAGGGCACGTCGCTTGCGACTCGCCGTGGCGTGGTGAGGGTGCCGCGCGCTACGGATTCACCCTCCTTCGTTCGCTTCGGTTACGCCTCAGCGAACGAAGGAGGTTGTCGTCACGCCGAATGTAAACTCCGAACTCAGCCGGAACTTGTGTCGCGGAAGTTGCAAAACTCATGTCATCAATCAAAATGTCGAGTACTCATCTCGACTGTAGCTTGTCGACACGCCGCTCCCTGGACACATTCAGCGTCAAATGGCGGGTGGATCTGCGAGGTCCTGAGCGGGGCTAAGCCTAAGTGACATGTCGATTCGACCAGCGGCTCGGCTTCGATAACTACGGAGTGGGGCGCAAGGATTGGCGGGGAAGTGTGGTAAAGATTTCCAAGGCCGTGGGGCCCCTCGGCGACACCATCAGCCGTTCGTAGCTCCCCGGGCCAGCGCCGCGATCCGTCGCCGCACGATCGCCGGCAGCGTCGACCAAGCGTTCGCGACATCCGCCAAGTCGGCGTCGACCGGGCCAGAATCGGCCGAAACTGCACCGGATTTCGCACCACTCGATATTGGCGATTTACGTATGTCGTTGGTACACTTGCCACTTATGGAATCAAGTTCGAGTCCCGTCGGGGTCACTTTTGCTGCGCGGTTTGCGAGTGGCGTTTCGGCTTCGGCCGAATCTTCGTTTGCCGTTGCGGCTTCTTGATGCGAACACCATTTGGCATGGAACGCCATGGCGACACGCAACCGAAGAGTGCGACCGGGAACCGTTGCCGCGCTCGTGGTGGGACTGATTGGGCCGCTCGTCTCGGTGTGTTCCTGCGCTTCGGCGGCGTGGTCGACGCTGGTCAATAACGGCAGTCCCACGAACCGCGTCGACGTCGTCTTTCTCGGCGACGGCTACACCCAGGCGAATCTGAATGCAGGCCTCTACACAGGCCACGTCCAAAACTATCTCGACTACATGTTTGCCGCGCCCAACTACCTCGCCGACCCGTTCCCCCGCTACCGCAAATTTTTCAACGTCCACAAGATCGACGTTGTCAGCCTCGAATCAGGCGCCGACGACCCATTGCCCCATGGTATCTTTCACAATACGGCGCTCGACGCCAGCTACGACACACTCGGCATCGATCGGCTGCTTACGATCAACGAGAGCAAAGCGAACACGGTCCTCAACCAGAATCTTGCGGGCAGCGGCATCACCGCCGACATTCGGCTTGTGACGGTCAACGATTCGCAATATGGCGGTTCGGGCGGTGCGTGGGCCGTGTTTGCCGGCGGCAACAACGAAGCTCGCGATGTCGCGCTCCACGAGCTCAGCCACGTGTTCTCGGCGACTGCCGACGAGTACGTGACGAAGACTGGAACATATACCGGTCCTGAACCAGCCGCCGTCAATGCCACCAAGAATCCCAGCGGGCAGAAATGGTCGCACTGGCTCGGTTTCGACGATCCGCGCGGCGATTACCTAGCCATCGACGTGTTTGAAGGGGCCGCCGACTATCCTACCGGCATCTTTCGCCCCTCACTCGACAGCAAGATGCGTACGCTCGATCGACCGTTCAACGCGGTGGTCCGCGAGAAGTCGATCCTCGATGTCTACAATCACGTCGATCCGCTCGATGACTGGTTGGATAACGGCGCGGCGATCGAGGGCGGCGAGTTGTGGGTCGACGCGGTCGACCCCAACGTGATTTGGATCGACTGGTATGTAAACAACCAATTGGTCGTCGCGAATCATGGCGAGTCGTTTGATCTGGCGGAGTTTGATTTTGGTCCGGGCACGTACAACGTTCGGGCCCACGCCTACGACGAGGCCGTGAATCACGCCTTCGACGGCACCTTGCTCGACCTGATGCGCCTGAATCTCGGCGCACTTCAGCAGGATGTCGTCTGGACGGTCGACTTTGTTCCACCGCTCGCTGGTGACTACAATTTGGATGGTGAAGTCAACGCTGCTGACTTCTCTGTGTGGAAGTCTAGCTTCGGTTCAAGCGGCCAACTAACAGCCGACGGCAACGATGACGGCTTCGTAAACGCGGCGGACTACACCGTGTGGCGAAACAACGTCGGCGCGGGAGCGGGTAGTGCCGGCGCGGCGAATGCCCCGATTTCCGAACCTGCCGCGGCGGGGCTATTCGCCATCGCCTTGATTGCGGGCCGGTTGTTGGTGCGAGTTCGCCGAACGGCACGAAGTACCGTTTTCGCGCGTTGCTGCTGCGTATAGTTGCAGCAAGTGCCTGCGCCACCGCTGTTGACGTCGCCGCGGAACCAATTTGCCATGACCAGCCTTTCATCGAGCAGCGTCAGTCCTCGCCTTCCGACGTACGACGCGATACTCGTCGTCTCTTTTGGCGGTCCCGACAGCCCGGACGACGTGATCCCGTTTCTAGAAAACGTGCTCCGCGGCCGCAATGTGCCGCGCGAGCGGATGCTCGAAGTCGCCGAGCACTACTACCACTTCGGCGGCAAGAGTCCGATCAACGAACAGAATCGGGCGCTGATCGCCGCGCTCGAGCGGGAACTCGCCGAGCACGGACCGAAGTTGCCGATCTACTTTGGCAATCGCAATTGGCATCCGCTATTGGCCGACACGCTGCGAAAAATGGCGGCCGACGGCGTACAGCGGGCACTCGCGTTTGTCACCAGCGCTTTCAGCTCGTACTCCGGCTGCCGGCAGTATCGCGAAGATATCGTGTGTGCTCGGCAAGAAGTCGGCCCCTCGGCACCGCCGGTCGACAAACTCCGTGTGTACTTCAATCACCCCGGCTTCGTCGAACCGATGATTGAGCGGACGCGCGATGCGCTGGTCCAGATTCCGGCCGAGCGCCGCGATGAAGCGCTCCTTGTGTTCACCGCCCACAGCATTCCGCAGACGATGGCCGATGGTTGCCTCTACGAAGTGCAACTTCGGGAGGCGTGCCGGTTGGTGGGCGCAGGCGTCGGCCGCGACGACTGGCAACTCGTCTTCCAAAGTCGCAGCGGTCCGCTCCAGCAGCCGTGGCTTGAGCCAGATATTGGCGATTTCCTCCGCGAGCGGCACATCGAGCTCCGCGAGCGGCAAGTCGAGCAACCAATTCAAGACGTCGTCGTTGTTCCAATCGGTTTCATCTCCGATCACCTCGAAGTGCTCTACGATCTCGACACCGAAGCCCGCGCTGTATGCAACGCGTTGGGCGCCAAAATGATACGGGCCGCGACGGTCGGCACCGATCCGCGCTTTGTCCGCATGATTCGCGAACTGATCGAAGAACGCACCAGCGATGTGCCAAAGCGGCTTGCACTCGGCACGCTCGGCCCCAAAGAAGACATCTGTCCCGACGACTGCTGTGTGAACACGCCGAGTCCGAGGCCCGGGTCTGCGAAGGGCGTCTAGAACAAGCGGTAGGGCGTCTCGCGTGGCAGGCGACTCGGCCGATTGTCACGCCAAAAACTGCTCGAATCGCCGGTTATTTCCCCAATCTTTCTTGTTCGTTTTTCCGACATTCCGGCTTACAATAGAGGTAGATTTCGGCCTCTTGTCTATATGGCCAGAAATTCTTGCGCCCGGACACCGGCGCACCCGGAACATACGAGAGTCCTCATCATGAATTCCTTGACGCTACGGCCGCGCGCGCTCGGTAGCCGCTCTGCCCACTCCCGCACCCGCTTTCAATGCGTGTTCTTTTGCGCGGCGGTCGCCATGGCCGTTCTTTGCGCTTCGAAGTCTGCCCACGCAGCAAATCGATTTTGGGTCACCGGCGCCGGCGGCGCTTTTGCGACGAATGCGAACTGGTCCACGGCGGCCGCACCAGCGGCTGGCGGAGCGACTCCGCCCGGGGCCGCCGATGTCGCCAATTTCACGCTCAGCCCCACCCCTTATACGGTGAACCTGGCCGCCAATGTAACGAACGCTGGGTTGCTCGTCGCCAATGGCAGCGTGACCCTCGATCTCGGCGCCAATACTTACACCATCACGGGCGCCCAAGGCACCTCGATCGGAACGACCGTTGGCCAAACCGGTCGACTGACGATTAAGGACGGTACGCTCGGTATCGACACGGCGGGAGACCGAATATCGGTCGGTACGGCTGCACTCGCGACGGGCCTTCTGACGATTACGACCGCTGGACGGTTAGGCAATGGGACATTGGATCCCGACGTGTTCGTCGGCGAATCCGGCACCGGCACGATGATCATCGAAGACAACGGTCGCGCCGACGTCGGATTCCTCAATCTTGGGCAAAACGACGGAGCCACCGGCACCGTCACGATCAGCGGCCCGAATGCCGTCCTTGATGGCAGTGGCGTCGTCAACATAGGTCGCGTTGGCACGGGGACGCTAAACGTTCAGAATGCCGGCACGATGGCGTCTGCCGATGTCGTCAGGCTAGGTAACGTGCTGGGTGCCAATGGCTCCGCCACCGTTAAAGACCTCGCTTCGTCGTGGACCCAATCGAGTTCTCTCTTTGTGGGTGACGCCGGCGATGGAAGTATCGACGTCGAGTCGGCTGGATTGCTGACTACCGTGGGAGCCATTTCCTTCGGCAACGCAACCACCGGGGTGGGGACCGGAGTTGTCACCGGCACCGATTCGACCTGGAACATGGCGAGCACGCTGCAAATTGGTGTTAACGGCTTAGCCAGCCTCTCGGTCTCGGCTGGTGGCCGCGCAAACACTTCCCTTGGCACAACCATCGCTGCCAATGCCGGTAGCGAGGGCTTCATGTTGGTGACGGGAGCTGGTTCCCGCTGGTCGACGGGCGCCGTTGCGGTCGGCAGCGCCGGTAGCGGAAATCTGATGATCAACAACAGCGGCATCGTGAACACCACCGGCGACGTGACTCTGGCCAGCGCCGCGGCCGGTGTCGGCAAGGCAACGGTCACCGGCACGGATTCAGCGTGGAACATTACCGGTGGGCTGAACATCGCTGCACTCGGAACGGGTACGCTTACGGTCGATAAGGGCGCAAGCCTCGCGGCAACGGGGGCCCTCACGATCAGCAATCCGGCGGGAGCCGCTGTTGGCACGCTCAATTTTGACGGCGGGACAATCGCCGCTGGCGGATTTACGCGCAGCAGCGGCGGCATTTTCAATTGGAGCGACGGCGCGCTCCTCATCAGCGGCGGTGCATTGAATAACGGTGGCGAAAACCTCACCATCAACGGCGCCGACCTGAACGATGCGCCTGTTTTACGGCTCTCTTCCGGCGCGCAGTCCGTCGCGGCCAATTTGCCCAATCTCACTATCGGCACCAATCGGCATGCGGCCGTGGTCGTGAGCGGCGGTTCCAATTTTCAGACGACTACTGCGTCGCTCGGTACGGTCGACAGCGGAAGCGGCACGTTGCACGTCGAAGGCTTCAACAGCAAGTTCTCGACTACAGGTGAACTAAACATCGGAGGAACGTCGGCCACCTCGGGTGGGCTCGGCACGGTGTCCATCGGACCCGCCGGTTCGATCACTGCTGGCGGTACGCTGCGATTGTGGGGTGGCGGAAAAATTACCGTCGGAGGCGGCACGCTCCGCTTCAACAGCCTCGCCGCCAATGGCGGCAGTGTCGAGTTCAATTCCGGTACAATTCAGGCGTCGTCAACGCTCAACGCCACTGCTCCGATCCTCGACGCGCTGCTCGGTGCAACGCATATTCTGGGCGCCGGACGTACGATCGACGTTCCCGGTTCAACCATGAATCTGCAATCCGAACTGAACATCTCTGGCGGCACGATTAGCGGAAACGCTTTGGCCGTAAATAGCGGAGTGATACTGCGGGTTGTTTCGGCCGGTAGCGCCGCATTCAATAGCATCACGAATCCGGCCGGAGCGCGAATTTACGTCGCCGATTCCACGGTCAGCTCCGTTACATCGTTGACCAACGGAGGCGAACTTCATCTCTCCGGCAGTACCGCGACTGTCAATGCTGCCAGCCTGACCAACACCGGCCTGGTAGACGGTTCGGGGCGAATCAATAGCGTCGTCACCAACAACACCGCTGGACAAATCCGCGTCGCGGCCGGCCAGCGGCTGGAAATCCTCGGCTCCTCCGGCAGCAACACCAACAACGGCCTGGTCGACGTCGATGGCGGATCGATCGAATTCGGCCGCAACGTCATCAACAGCAGTGTCAGCCCGAGCACCGGCTTATTCGCGGCCCGCGACGCCATCCTGCGCTTTCAAGGCGGGCTGGCAAACAGCGGCGCAATCACGTTTACTGCAGGCATCAACGACGTCTTCGGCGACGTCATGAACCAGAACAATCTCGCAACTCTTGGGCGGATTATCGTGACCGGCGGCGCGCAGGCCAATTTCTTCGACGATGTCGTCAACAATGGCACGATTCAAGTCAGCGCGGCCGGCAGCCTGCAGAGCTCCGCCGTATTCCTGGGAAGTCTCACTGGCAGCGGCGTCAGTGGCGGCGGTCACGTCTTTCTCGAAGGTGACACGCGGCCCGGCTTCAGCCCCGGCACCATGGCCTTCGGTGGCGACGTGAGTTTTGGGCCGCTGAGCACGCTCGACGTCGAACTGGCCGGCACAACCCCTGGCACGCAGTTCGATCGCGTTACCGTTGTCGACTCCGCAGCGGTCGACGGCATGCTCAAGGTTTCGTTGCTCGGCGGATTCAAGCCCGTCATCGGCAACAGCTTTCAAATCTTCACGGCTGGCGGCGGCCTCGAAGGCACTTTTGCCGACGAAGTCCTGCCCGCCCTGGCCGGCGGCGCGAGCTGGGACGTGAATTACACCGCACAAGCGATCACACTCTCGGTGGGCGGTGTGCTCGGCGACTACAATCTCGATGGATTCGTCAATGCCGGCGACTACACCGTCTGGCGCAACCAACTCGGTTCCAACTCGCTCGCCGCGGACGCCTCGGGCAATGGTTCGGTCGACCAGGCCGACTACAACATCTGGAAGACAAACTTCGGTGCCGTTGCGGCGTCGGGCGGTGGCTCCATCGGCCAGGCCGCGGCGGCAGTTCCCGAACCGACTTCGGCGATGTTGGCCATAGTGGTCGCATTGATCGCTCCGGTGATTGTCCCCACGCTCCGGCGGAAGCGGTCACAGCCGGGATCGTGGCCGGCCCCGCGTTGACGACGAATCCGCCGGGCGGATAGAACGGCGGCATGCTGCAATCGTCTCCAATTTCGAGCCGGCCTCTTGGCGAGACAGGAATCATGATCTCGCCGGTCGCGCTCGGCTGCTGGCCGATCGCGGGCATGTCGACGCTTGGCACCACCGAGGCCGACAGCATCGCCACGATCCAAGCTTGCTTCGACTTGGGAGTTAACCATCTCGACACGGCCTACGTCTACGGCCCGAACGGCGAAAGCGAGAACCTCATCCGCCGCGCGCTCGGCAGCCGGCGCGATGAGATGGTGATCGCATCGAAGTGCGGCATCCACTACGAAGGTGCCGAGATGGTCACCGACGGCCGGCCCGCGGTGCTCCATCGTGAATGCGAAGAAAGCCTCCGCCGGCTCGGCACTGATCGCGTCGAGTTGCTCTATCTCCATGCGCCGGACGACAAGATGACAATCGAGGAGTCGGCCGCCGCGCTCGGCGAGTTGCAGGCGGCCGGCAAGACGCGGTCGGTCGGGGCGTCAAATTGCACGCTCGAACAGTTGCAGGCGTTCCAAGCCGTGACGCCGCTCGCCGCCGTGCAACTTCCGTACAACATGCTGCAACGCGACATCGAGCAGCGGACGCTTCCCTGGTGCCGCGAGCACAACGTCGCGGTGACCGTCTATTGGCCGCTCATGAAGGGCCTGCTCGCCGGCAAGCTCGCGCGCGACCACCAATTCAACGACCGCGACAAACGCCAAACGATGCCGATGTACCAGGGCGACGAGTGGCAGAAAAACCAGGACTTCCTTGACGCGCTCCGCCAAGCGGCGGCGCTCACCGGCCACACGGTCGCCCAGCTCGTCATCAACTGGACGATTCACCAACCGGGCATCACCGCCGCCCTCTGTGGCGCGAAGCGTCCGGCGCAGATCGAAGAGACCGCCGCCGCTATGAGTTGGTCGCTCGCGCCCGAGCAATGTGCGCTCGTTGAAGCGGCGATCGCCGCCCGCGGTCCGGCCGCCGCCAAACGCGTGTTCACGTAGATTGCCCGGCGGCTTCTCGCCTTGCCACGCCATTTTCTTGCCATTTTTTACGGGATAAGGCTACAATGGACCCGCCAGTTGGACCGGTATCCTCGGGAGGAAGTAGCGATGTCGCGGCGGACGTTCCACGATTGGTTTGCGGCGCGCGGAAACGCGAGGAAACGGCATTATCTCGGCGGCAATCAATCTCCGCTGCCCCACCGTCGTCCGCTGCGGTTCGAGCCGCTCGAAGACCGCCGCATGCTGACCATCACGGTCAACACGCTGGTTGACGAAAACGACGGCATCGCCGTCGGCGGAACGTCTCTGCGCGATGCGATCGCTGCGGCCACGGCTGGCGAGACGATCTCCTTTGGCGTCAACGGCACGATCACGCTCGAACATGGCGAGCTATTGATCAACAAGGACTTGGTCATCGTTGGTTCGGGTGCGAATCTACTCACGATCGACGCGAACGGCACGAGCCGCGCGCTGAATGTCGACGATGGAAGCGCCGGACTAATCAACGTGAATATATCCGGCCTGACGCTCACGGGCGGAATCACGGGCGGCGACGGCGGCGGCATCCTCAATCGCGAGAGTCTGTCGCTGATCCGCTGCGTCATCGTCGGAAACCAGGCCGACGACGGTGGCGGCATCGGCAACTTCGGCGGCACTTTCACGATCGTCGACAGCACAATCAGCGGTAATGTGGCAACGGGAATCTCCGGCGGTGGCGGCGGAATCTTCAACTTTAGCAGCAATCTTGCCCGAACTTCGTTCATCACGAATTCCACAGTCTCGGGCAACTCGACGACGGCCCGCGGGGGAGGCGTCAACAATTTCATCGGCACAATCATCATCGAACTCAGTACGATCGCGCAAAACGATGCCCCCAATTTCGCCGGGGCCGGCATCGCATCGTGGGGCGACCAGAGCACAACCGCGACCGAATTGTATTCCACGATTGTGGCCGGAAACATCAACACCGACGTCGACTTGGTCGGCAGTTTCCAACCCACCTTTTTCTCCAACGGATTCAATTTGATCGGTTCCGGTACGTCGACCGGTTCGTTCATGACGCTGGGCGACCAGCGGAATGTTGCCGACCCGCAGCTGGGGCCACTCGCCGACTACGGCGGACCGACGCCGACTCATGCCCTACTCGTCGGCAGCCCGGCGATCGACGCGGGCGACCCCGCCGCCGAAGCGGGCGTCGGCGGCGTACCGGAGTTCGACCAACGCGGCACGCCATTCGGGCGCGTCTTCGACGGAGACCACGACTCGCTGGCTGTGATCGACATCGGCGCGTTCGAGACCGACTTGTTCTATTTTGTCGTTGACACGCTGGCCGACGAGGACGACGGCGACTTCTCCCCACTCGATTTCTCGCTCCGCGAAGCGATCGGCGCGGCGAGTCTCGTGGGCGATGGCACGCCGGTGATTCTCTTCGACTCTTCGCTCACGTCGGGAGGACCGGCGGTAATCCAGCTCTCTTTCGGCGAGTTAGCGATCGGGAATCGGCTGGTGATCGACGGCCCCGGCGCCGATCAACTCACGATCGATGGACAAGGCAATGCGCGAATTTTCAACGTCGATGATGGCAACCCCATGTATCTGAATGACGTGGCGATTCGTGGCTTGACGATCGCCGGCGGGTTCCACGCTAGCAGTGGCGGCGGGATTTTTACCAATGAGCGACTGACGGTGAGCGAGAGCGTACTGACCGGCAACGAAGCCCAATGGGGTGGCGGCATTTACAATAATGTCGAAGGGGAACTTTTAGTCGTGCGCAGCACCGTCTCTGGCAACTCCGCTTCTGTAGCCGGCGCTGGCATCTACAACTGGGGCGGTACGACGTCGATTTTTGAAACCACGGTCAGCGGCAATGACGCCGGCGACGCGGCCGGCATCCTCAATGGGAATTTCGGCGCGGTGTCGGTCGAGGCCAGCACGATCAGCGGCAACCACGCCATTGGTGGCAACGGCGGTGGAATACTGCAGGCCGGAGCACTATTCAAGATCCTCAATAGCACAATCAGCGGCAATGTTGCCGACGGCGAAGGAGGCGGCATCCAGCATGACTTCGGACCGCTTGAGGTTCGCCACAGCACGATTACCGCGAACCGCGCCGACGCCGACAACTCGGGCATTGGCGGCGGCGGCGGAATCTTCCACGTTCTCGGGCCGACGTTGCTCGTGGATCATACGATCGTGGCCGGAAATCTTCGCAATGTTTCTACTCGCGACGATGTCGTCGGCAGCTTCGATACACGCTACAGCTTGATTGGCGACGACACTGGCGCTTCGATAAACGATGTGGATGGCAGCCTGATCGGGACGGGGTCCGAGCCGATCGATCCACTACTTGGCACGCTGGCCGATAACGGCGGACCGACCTGGACACACACCCTGTTACCCGGTAGCCCGGCGATCGACGCCGGCGACTCGGCGGCCGTCGCAGGATTAGATGACGTGCCGCTTTACGATCAAAGAGGAGTCGGCTTCGACCGAATTCGCGACGGCAACGCGGCTGAGGGCGTCGCCATCGACGTCGGTGCCTACGAAGTGCAGCAGTTCGTCGCCGGCCCCGAGCTACCAGGAGATTACAATCTCGACGAAACGGTCGACGCCGCCGACTACACCATCTGGCGAGACACGCTCGGCCAAGAGGTCGACTTCTACGAAGTGGCCGACGGCGACGGCGACGGCACGATTGACCCGGACGACTACGACGTCTGGAAGGCGAACTTCGGCAATACGCTCTTTGGCGTCGGTGCCGCCGCATTCGTTGGCGGCGCTTCCGGCGGCGGACCGATCCTCGTCACCACGCTCGCCGACGTGATTGATTTTGGCGACGGCCTCACGTCGCTCCGCGAAGCCGTTTTCGCGGCCAACACCGTCGTCGGCCCCGACACGATAGAATTCGCCGCGTCCCTCACCTCCGGCGGTCCGGCTACGATTCTGATCACGCTCGGCGAGCTCGCGATCAGCGATTCGCTCACGATCAACGGCCCGGGCGCGAATCGCTTGACGATCGACGCCAGCGGCAACGATCTCACGCCCGACTCGACGCTCTCCGACGGCGACGACACCAACGACGGCGACGGCAGCCGGATTTTCGACGTCGACGACGGCAACGCGGTCTCGGCAATCGAGGTCGCGATCGGCGGCCTCACGCTCACCGGCGCCGACGCTGGTGGTTATGGTGGAGCGATTCAAACCCGCGAGATTCTCACCGTCCGCGAAGCCGCCATTTCCGGCAACTTCTCCTTCGGTGGCGGCGGCATTTACGCCCATCTTCAGCCGCTCGTCGTGGAAAACAGCACGATCAGCGGCAATGCGGCCGTCAACGGCGGCGGCATCTTCGGCACCGAGATCACCATCACCAACAGCACGATCAGCGGAAATACGGCATTCAGCCGCGGCGGCGGCATCCTCAGCTACATCGGCGAAGTAAGGCTCTCTCACAGCACGGTCACTGGGAATCGAACTGAAACCAACCAGGATGGTAGATACGGCGGTGGAATCTTCCGTTACCTGGGGCAGCCGACAGTCCTCGACCATACGATCGTGGCGAATAATCTGAATGCCGGCATCTTACCCGACGACCTGGTTGCCGACGTGACCGCGCGCTTCAGCCTCATCGGCAACGGTTCCAATGTGACGATCAATGATGAAGGCGGAAACCTGATCGGAACTTTTGAAGCGCCGCTCGATCCGCTGCTCGCCCCGTTGGCCGATAACGGCGGTCCTACCTGGACGCACGCGCTCCGCCCGCTCAGCCCTGCGCTCGATGTCGGCGATCCCACGGCCGTGGCTGGTGCGGACGGTGTCCCGGAGTTCGACCAACGCGGCAACCCACTCACGCGCGTATTCGATATCGACGGCGTCGGTGGTCCGCGGATCGACATCGGTGCGTACGAAGCTGCCCCCTTCACCTTCGTCGTCGACACGCTGGCCGACGAGCTCGACGGCGACTACTCGCCGGGCGACTTCTCGCTCCGCGAAGCGCTCGAGCTGGCCAATACCCGCGCCGGCCACGACACGATCGAGTTCGCTTCGTCCCTCACCGCCGGCGGCCCGGCGGCAATCGTCCTCACCTTGGGCGAGCTGGCAATCACCGACGTCGTGACGATCAACGGCCCCGGCGCCGAGCTGCTCACCGTCGACGCCGCGGGCAACGACCTCAATCCAGATGTCTTTGGCGACGGCAGCCGAATCTTCAACGTCGACAACAATAATTCTGCAATCTCGATTGGCGTCGAAATCCGCGGGCTGACGCTTACCGGTGGCGATGCCAGCCAGTTCGGCGGTGCAATCCTGTCGCGGGAAGAATTGTTCGCCGAATCGCTCGTCGTCACCGACAATCAGGCGACGCTCGGCGGCGCCATTGCTCTCTTTGCTTCTGGTGGCGATTCGATCGTTGCCGACAGTCTGATCGCCGAGAACAAGGCCAGCTCACAGGGCGGGGCATTCTACGTGCAAGGAAGCCTCACCGGAACGGTTGTGATTCGCGATAATACGATTGCCGACAATACAGCCAACCGCGGCGGCGCATTGTATGCAGGTCAATCGCCGCAAGGCTCCACGCTGATTCTCACGGGCAATTCCATCCGGGATAACGCGGCGACCCAACAGGGCGGAGCGATCTATCTGGTGTCGAGCTCCGCGCCGAAGACGAGCATCCGCAGCAGCCTGCTCTCAGGCAACACGGCCGGGCAACAGGGTGGCGCGCTATTCGCCAGCAGCGTCCGCGATCTGGCCGTCATCGACTGCCAAGTGATCGACAATAAAAGCCTCGCGACAAACTCCTCACTGGGTCGAGGAGGCGGCATCTACAGCAACATGGGCGACCTCGCCATCAGCGGCAGCACGATTTCCGGCAACACCGCGGCCGCGGGCGGCGGCGTCCACAGCCGCAGCGGAGAGCTTTCGATCAGCTTCTGTACCATCGCCAATAACTCGGCCACGGCCGGCGACGGGGGCGGCATCTACAGCAGCGGCGATCGGCTTTCCATCATCGGGAGCACGATCTCCGGCAATACCGCCACGGGTATCTTCTCGCAACTCGGTCGCGGCGGCGGTCTTTGGCACGCCGTCAGTTCCCTTGCGCCAACGTCGATCCTCGATTCCGTATTCACCAACAATTCCTCGACCAATTACGGCGGCGGCGCCGACTTCCGCGCCATGTCGGAGGGGCTCGGCGGCTCGTTGACGCTGACCAACGTCGATTTCACCAGCAACACGTCGAGTCGCGGTGGCGGCCTCGCCTTCGCTTTGGGAGGTCAGGGATCGGCGCCGGGGTCGCTCGTGATCAACGACGGCTTGATCGCCGGCAATGCGGCGTCCATGAATGGTGGCGGAGTCTATGGCCGCACCGGCTTATTCCAGGTCAACGGCACCACGATCTCTGGCAACCAAGCCAGTGGCAACGGTGGCGGCATGGCCACTTCGCAGAACGGAAGCCCATCGATGACCATGTCGTTTGTCGACGCGATGATAGCCAATAATTCTGCTAACTCTACGGACCTGCGCAGCGGCAACGGGGGCGGAATCTGGATTTCATCGGGAACAGTGTCGCTGACCCTGCTCGATACGGAAGTATCGCACAACTCCGCTCGACAAGGGGGTGGCATTTCGCGCAGCAGCCAGTCGGTCTCGGGCACTCTATCGGCAGTCGACAGTACTATCAGTGGCAATACGGCCACAATACATGGTGGTGGAATCTACAACACTGGCAACGGGGTATTGTCATTTACTCGCACCGTCGTTGCCGGCAATGTTGCGGGAATGGCCACCAACGGACCGCTCGCTCATGGTGGCGGAATCTTCAATCGCCAGGCCGACTTGTCGTTCGTCAATAGCTTGTTGACTGGCAACTCTTCGCTCAACGGCCGGGGCGGCGGCTTATATCACAACTTGGGTGACGTCAGCGTCACCGGCAGCACGATTTCGGGGAACTTCGCCAGGCAGGACGGCGGCGGCGTATGGGGCGGACTGTCGGGCAACGATCGAGCGCTCATTCAGTCCAGCACGATCTCAGGGAATTCGTCGGCGCTGGGAACGGGCGGGCTCTATCTGCGCGGAAACGCATCAGTTCGCCATTCCACGATTACCAAGAACGTCGGCGGCGGTACGAGGCCTGGCGGCCTGCTTGCCGGCGATGGCAGCCAACAATTCAAACTCGATCATACCATTGTGGCGGGCAACATTCACTCGTCCGGCGGACCGCCGGATGTTCGATTCTTCTTGAATATGTCCAACGTGACGATCCGATCCAGCCTGATCGGCGACAATACAACGACGACGCTGGTCGAGGCACCGCTCGGCTCGCCCGACGTCAATGGCAATCTTATCGGTCGGCCTGTCTCCAGCGGTGGCAGCGGCGTGATCAATCCCTTCTTAGCCCCACTAGCAAACAATGGTGGGCCGACGTCCACGCATGCCCTCTTGCCCGACAGCCCCGCGCTCGACGCCGGTACGCTCGTCAGTGGTCCGCCGCAAGGATTCGATCAGCGCGGTAATCCTTTCAACCGCATGGTCGACGGCACCGGCGATGGCGTCGTGCGGATCGACATGGGGGCATACGAATCGCAGGGCGTGCCCAGTTTCTCGCCTGGCGATTACAACCGCAACGGCATCGTCGACGCGGCCGACTACACCGTTTGGCGGAATTCGGCGGGGGCACTCGTTACGCCCTTTGAACTTGCCGACGGCGACGGCGACGGGATGGTCGACGCGGACGACTACGGCGTTTGGAAGAGTCATTTTGGCGCCGGGCTCGTGTTCACGCTCGGTGGCGGCGGCAGCTCAATTGCAGTCGCGCCCGAACCAATGGCGCCTGCGCCCTCCGCGGCATCGCTCGTATTCGCCAGCCAGCCCCCGGCTCTGCCGGGGGTCGGTGTGGGTGCCACCAATCGTTTCGCCAGATCATTGCCGGCCGGTGTTGTTCGGCAGTACGATGCCCTCGCTGCCTGGCTGGCCGCCCAGCCGCGCGGCTCGTCTGCCAACGACGACGCTTTCGCGCGGGACGCAGATGAAACCACAGCGAACGACGCCGAAACGGATCCAGCCGACACAGATCCGATCGAAGTGGCCATCGACTCCGTGTTCGCAGCGTTCGGCGTCTAACGCGGACAAACCAACACGCGGCGGCCGGCGGAGAATAAACGGCTAAACAAGCGGCGTCCCGCGCGTTCGCGCCAGCGACTCCGCTGCGGCCGGTTCGGTGAACGCCAGATAGTAGCCGTTGGGGTCGCGGATGCCGAACTCGCGCATGCCATAGTCCATCACCTCGGGGCCCCATACGAACGGCACCTTCCCCTGCCACTCCGCGGCCAATTCCTCGACGCTCGACGGATAAAAATAGAGTGTGCCGCTGCACGAAGGTGAAAACCGCGTTGCGTGCGGCGCATCCGTGTAGAAGTGAATCGCCACGTCGTCGCGGCGGACCTCGGTCCATTCCGGATCGCTCTCGATCGGATAGAAACCAGTCTGCGTGAAGCCGAGCTTCTCGACGTAGAATTCGAGCGTCCGCCGCATGTCGGACACCAATAGGCTGGGCACGACCCGACTTCCCAA
>JANNTD010000494.1:0-12219 GCA_031403315.1 Planctomycetota bacterium | reverse complement strand
TCATCGGGCTGCAATTCCTGTTCAGCACGCTGCTCTGGTTCTTCATCGGCGGCTTGCTGGCGCTCGGAGTTCGTTGGCAGTTGGCGTATCCCTGGTCGGACATGCCGATTTTGGGCCGGTTGCTGGCGCCGGAGATGGGGGGACAGATCGCGCCCGAGACCTACACGATGCTGTTCACGATGCACGCCACGGTGATGATCTTTCTGGTGATCATCCCGATTTTGGCAGGGGCGTTTGGCAACTTCCTGATTCCGCTGATGATCGGGGCCGACGACATGGCGTTCCCGACACTTAACATGCTGAGCTATTGGTTCATGTGGCCGGCGATGATTTGCTTCGGCTGCAGCTTCTTCGCGCCGCTGTGGTTTGTGGAAGGGCAGCCGCCGAACTCCGGATGGACATCGTACGCGCCGCTGTCGCTCACGGGCGGGGGCGGCCAGACGTTCTGGCTGATCGGACTGACGTTTGTCGGTGTGTCGTCGATGATGGGCTCGGTGAACTATCTCACGACGATCATCCAGATGCGGGCGCCGGGCATGACGATGTTCCGCCTGCCGATGACGATCTGGGCAATGTTCATTACCGCGATCCTGCAGGCGTTCGCGCTGCCGGTGCTGACTGCGGCAGGCTTCATGCAGCTCACCGATCGGCTGTTCGGCACCGGGTTCTTCATTCCGGAGGGCTGGGCGGCAAACAATCATGCGCACGCGTCCGGCGGCGGCCAGCCGCTGTTGTGGCAGCATTTGTTCTGGTTCTACAGCCATCCGGCCGTGTACATCATGATTCTGCCGGCGATGGGCATGGTCTCAGACATCATCGCCTGCTTCGCCCGCAAGCCGCTGTTCGGTTACAAGCCGATGGTCTATGCGATCGCCGGCATCGCGGGGTTGGGCTTCATCGTCTGGGGCCACCACATGTTCCTCTCGGGGATGAACCCGGTGCTGGGCATGACGTTCATGGTCGCCACGATGCTGATCGCATTGCCGAGCGCGATCAAGGTGTTCAACTGGCTGGGCACGATCTGGGGCGGCAAGATCCAATTCACCACCGCGATGTTATTCGCGTTGTCGTTCGTGTCGATGTTCATCATCGGTGGCCTGTCGGGCATTTTCATGGCCTGCACGCCGATCGACATCTTCATCCACGACACCTATTTCATCGTGGCCCACTTCCACTACGTGCTGTTTGCCGGCACGGCGATGGGCGTGTTCGGGGCGATTTACTTCTGGTTCCCCAAGATGTTCGGCCGGCAGATGAACGAGTCGTGGGGCAAGGTCCACTTCCTGCTGACGTTCATCTTCCTCAACGGCACGTTTTACCCGATGCACATCCTGGGCATGGTCGGCTTCCCGCGGCGGCTCGCGGATCCGTACCATTACGAAACATTCCGGCACTTGATGCCCTTGAATCAATTCATCACGTGGTGCGCCATCTTGATGGTCGGGTCGCAGATCATCTTCATCGTGAACTTTTTTTACAGCATCTTCTTCGGCCCGAAGGTGGGGCGAAATCCCTGGCACTCGAATACGCTCGAGTGGAGCGCCCCGAGTCCGCCGGGCCACGGCAATTTTGATTTTCAACCGATCGTCTACCGCGGACCGTATGAATATGGTTCGCCGGAAGTCGATACCGATTACTACCCGCAGACTCAGCCGCCGCCGGTGGGCGGATCGACTCAACCGCCAAGCGGCCATTAGAGAAGGGGAGCAATTGCAATGGATTTATTGCCTTGCAATTCATGATGCAAGCGTTCACGTCCAATCCAATGGATTCCCCGTGGCCCCATCGCTGGGCGGTGGTGCTGGCGTGCGCCACGTTTCCGCTGGTCTGGGTCGGCGGCTTGGTGACGACGACCGACGCCGGCATGGCGGTGCCCGATTGGCCGAGCACGTATGGGTACAACTTGTTTCTCTACCCATGGCAGTCGTGGCTCGCGGGGCCGTGGGATTTATTCGTCGAGCACGGCCACCGACTGCTGGCCTCGGGCGTCGGCATGCTGACTATTGGACTGGTGATCGTCCTGTGGCGGACGCACGAGCGACGTTGGCTGCGGAATTTGAGCTTGGCGGCGCTGGCGTTGGTGATTTTTCAGGGTGTGCTTGGAGGTATGCGTGTGCTCTTGGATGAACAGACGCTGGCCATGCTGCACGGCTGCACGGGCCCGCTGTTTTTCGCGCTCTCCGTGGCGATGGTCATTTTCACATCGAAGAGCTGGACCATGGGTTCCGCCGGCTCGACCAAGTCGGAAGCCGCGTCGAACTTTGTCCGTTGGCTCGCCGTGGCGACGTGCATTCTGGTCTATTTGCAACTCGTGTTCGGTGCGGTTTTGCGGCACGTGCCGGTCGACGGCGAGCCGGCCGCGTTCATGCTCGCGGTGCGATTCCATTTGTTCATGGCCGGAGTGTTGGTGCTGCACGTGTTGCTAATGGCCTGGTTGGTGATTCGACATTTTCGCGCGGTGCGGCCGCTCTGCCGGCTGGTGCTGGCGATTTGCGGTCTGATTTCGGTGCAATTGCTGTTGGGTGCCGCCACTTGGATCGTCAAGTTTGCCGTGCCGGCCTGGGCGGCGAGTTGGATGCCGCACGACGGTTACACGATTCAGGCCGATGGCTGGCTCGAAACACACATTATCACGGCGCACGTCGCGGTCGGTTCGCTGCTCTTGGCGACGTCGGTGGCAATCGCGCTGACGGCAATGCGGTCGCTCTCAGCCCATTCGATTTCGCTGCCACAAGCCACCACAGGAAAGATCAGGGTGGCCACATGACGCGGATCACCACCAACGCCGGTTCACGTACCGCTTCCTGGTCGAGCGAGCGCTCCGGCCGGCTCGCGCGCGTGGGCGATTTCATCGAGCTCACCAAGCCACGGATCGTGTTGCTCGAATTGGTGACGGTCGTCGTGGCAGCCCATTTGGCGGCGCCGTGGGGCGTCGATGCCTGGGTGTTGTGGCACACAGTGCTTGGGGCGGCGCTCGTAGCTGCCAGCGCCGGTGCGTTCAACCAATGGCTCGAAACGGCGACGGACGGGCGGATGCAGCGCACCGCGGCGCGACCGCTCCCCGCAGGCCGACTCGCGGCGTGGCAAGTCGTGCTGTTTGGACTCGTGACGCTGGCGCTCGGCGCCGCGGAGTTGCTGGTGTTCGTCAATCTGCTGACGGCCGGCGCGGCGATCGCCACATGGCTCGTGTACGTGACAATCTACACGCCGCTCAAAACCCGCACGCCGCTCAACACGGCTGTCGGCGCGGTGAGTGGTGCGCTGCCGATCTTGATCGGTTGGACGGCAACCGGGGCGGCTGTCGACATGCGGGCCTGGGCGCTCGTGGCGGTGATGTTCCTCTGGCAGTTTCCACACTTCATGGCGATCGCCTGGCTCTATCGCGCGGACTATGCTCGCGGGGGTCAGCGGATGCTGACGGTGGTCGATCCGACTGGACTGCGGGCGGCCGGACAAGCGGTCGTTGCCGCATTGGCGCTGGTGCCGGTGAGCCTGGTGCTGGCGCTGTCGCCGGAAGCGGGCAGCCCGATCGTCTACTGTTTTTGGACGCTGGTGCTGGGTGTAGGCCAGGCTGTGGCGGCGGTTCTGTTTTTGGCCCAACGCGACGACTGGTCGGCGCGCTGGCTGTTGCGGGCGAGTTTGATTTATTTAACGTGTTGGATGGGACTATTGATAATGGTTGCTGTGTAGGTGCGCGTATGTTTGCCCTGACCCCTGACCCCCGAATCCCAACCCCTTTGCCATGAGCGATCATTCCCACCATCCACCAAAGCTTGACTACCAGCCCGCGCTGCCGATTCCACTCGGCAAGACTTGCGTGTGGCTGTTCCTGTCGACGGAGATCATGTTCTTCGCCGGATTGATCGGCACATACATCGTGCTGCGGTTCGGAGCGGTTGCCTGGCCCAAGCCGCACGACGTCCACCTCAGCGAGCCGATCGGCGCGTTCAACACCTTTGTGCTGATCTGTTCGAGCGTGTCGATCGTTCTGGCTTTGGAAGCCGCCAAGCGAAATAAAGCGTCGGAAGCCAAGGGCTGGATCCTGGTGACGTTCCTGTTGGGCAGCGTGTTCTTGGGGACGAAGATTTTCGTCGAGTATCCCGCGAAGTTTGCCCACGGCCTCTACCCCCAACAACCGCATGGGCTAGTCCACGAGAAGGCCGACATTCACTATGCGGCCGCCGTGCGGAAACGATTGCTCGAATTGCGGGCCGAGATCGAGCCACGAACTCCGCGGACTCCTGAAGATGAGAAGAAGCTCGCTGTGATCGACGAGATCAGCCGCGATTACTTAGAGCCCGCCGAGACAACGATACGCGACGATCCCGATTCGCCGCAGGGACTGATCCTCCTGTTGAAGCTGGCGTACGCGATTTATCCCCCGCAGTATGGACACGAAGGCGCGCACGACTCCGCGGTCGCCAACGGCTTCGAAACGACGCCGGTGCAGCTTGTGTCGTTCCTCCAGGAGCAACAGGAAGCAGCAGCCGTCGAAGACGATACCAGCGGCGACGGCCATGCGTACGGGCTCAACGACGCGAATCCTTGGCTCAAGCTGCCGATCATGGTCCCGGGCGGCGGGCTGTGGGCCAGCACCTACTTCCTGCTGACCGGCTTCCACGCGATCCACGTGCTCGTCGGCCTGATTGTGTTCGTGCTGATGCTCTGCATCACGCTCGATCGGAAGCAGGCCGGATTGATCGAAAACGTCGGCCTGTATTGGCACTTCGTCGACTTGGTGTGGATTTTCCTGTTCCCGCTGTTGTATTTGTTCTAAGCGTATAATTCTACGAGAGAAGAAGAATAGCCGCGAACTTGCCGTTCGCCGGAGCAACCGACCATGTCTGAGCACGGCCATAATCTCGAAGAGCGATTGGAAGAGCGGTTTGTCGACATGATCGCCGACCACCCGGACGATCATTCGCACGGCGGTCTCGGCCAATACATGGCGGTGTTCGCCGCGCTGTGCGTGCTCACCGGGATGTCGTTCTTCACGTATTCGAGCTACTGGCCATTCTCGAAAGAGGTGGCGTGGGCCTTCATGATGGCTGTTTCTTGTACGAAGGCGATGCTGGTGATCATGTTTTTCATGCATCTGTTGTGGGAAGCGAATTGGAAATGGGTGCTGACGATTCCCGCGAGCTGCATGTCGGTGTTTTTGCTGCTGATGCTGATCCCCGACGTCGGCATGCGGCAGAACAACGGTTGGGCGTGGTACTCGCGCGACCGTTGGCTGTATGCGGCCGATCCGCCGGCGGTGCAGGCGTCGGACGTCAAAGCGCTCGACGAAGAAGTTCTGAAAAACGAAGAGACGCACAAGCATCCGCCGACGGGTGCGCACTAGGCCAGCCTCGCCGGGCTGATGCCTCCCGAATCCGGCCGACGCAATTGGATTGTGCCCGGCTGGAAAGTCTGACGAATCATGCCTGACACGCCTGCCATCGAAATATCCCACCTGGCTCACCGCTATGGCGATTTCGTGGCGATCGCCGACTTGTCGCTGACGGTGGCTGCCGGCGAAATCTTCGTGCTCTTGGGCCCCAACGGTAGCGGCAAGACGACGCTCTTTCGCGTGCTCTCGACGCTGATCCCGCTGCAATCTGGCGAGGTAAACATCCTGGGCTACAACCTGCGGTTCGAGCAGGATGCGATCCGCCGGCGGCTGGGCGTGGTGTTTCAATCGCCGAGCGTCGACAAGAAGCTCACGGTCATCGAAAACGTCTATCATCACGGCCGGCTGTACGGGGTGTTGGGAAGCGAGCTGCGCAAGCGGGCGGACGAAATGCTCAGTCGGCTGGGGCTCGCCGATCGACGGAAGGACATCGTCGAAACGCTCTCCGGCGGGCTGCGGCGGCGTGTCGAGCTGGCGCAAGGAATGCTGCATCGACCGCGGCTGTTGCTGTTGGATGAGCCGTCGACCGGTCTCGACCCCGGGGCGCGGAGCGACGTCTGGCAATATCTCGAACAAGTCCGCAAGGAAGATGGCGTGACGGTGGTGCTCACCACGCATCTGTTGGAAGAAGCCCAGCGGGCCGATCGGATTGGGATCATGCACCAAGGCAAGCTGGTGGCGCTCGATACTCCGACCGAGCTGCAAGCGGCCGTCGGGGGCGACGCAATCACGATTCGCACGACCGACCCCGAGCGACTGGCCGCCGACATTGGGCAGCAATTTTCGTGTCCCGCAACGGTGATCGATGGCTCGGTCCGCCTCGAACAACCCGACGGCCACCGCTGGATTTCGCGGCTCGTCGAGGCCTTTCCCGATCGCATCGACGCGATCACGCTCGGCAAGCCCACACTGGAGGACGTGTTTATTCATACTACCGGCCATCGATTTTGGAACAATGATGCAGTCGATGTTTCACCACAGAATGCACAGAGGACACAGAGAGAAAAATGATTTGTCATCTGTCATTTGCAATTTGTCATTTCCGAAAATGGCCAATGACAAATGACAAATTTGCAATGACAAATCGTTCGTTAAAATGAGTACCGCTTCCATCACAACCGCTTCCGAAACCGTGCCCGCCTGGCCGGTAGTCTTCACGCTGGCGCAGCGTGAGCTGGTGCGCTTCTTTCGCCAGCGGAACCGCGTGTTTGGGGCGCTGGGGCAGCCGATCATTTTCTGGCTGCTGTTTAGCGCAGGGCTGGGTTCGACAAAGTTTGGCGATTCGAATCGGCTCGACTATGCTCATTTTTTCCCCGGCACGCTGGTGATGATTTTGTTGTTCACGGCGATCTTCGCCACGATCTCGATCATTGAGGATCGCAAGGAAGGTTTCTTGCAAGGCGTGCTGGTCGCGCCTGTTCCACGGTGGTCGATGGTGCTGGGCAAAGTGCTGGGCGGTGCGGTGATCGCCATGCTGCAGGGGCTGATTTTTCTGTTTCTCGGCTGGCTGACGACGAAACTGGGTTGGAGCCCGATCGTCGTGGCGACGCCGTTCGGTCTGATCGCCTCCGTGGTGCTAATGTTCGTGATCTCAATCGAGCTGACTTCGCTGGGCTTCATCCTGGCTTGGCGGATGGATTCGACCCAAGGTTTCCATGCCGTGATGAGCGTTTTCCTGCTGCCGATGTGGCTCCTCTCTGGGGCGTTTTTTCCCATGGACGTAGGCGGTTGGTTGGGGTGGATCGTGTGGATCAATCCGCTGACTTACGGGGTGGCCGGATTGAGGCATTATCTACAATATCCTGATGGAGTGGTGGGCGACGCCGCTGCCGGATTGCCGGGCCTCGGCGTCTCGTGGTTGGTCTCGGTGCTGTTCGCGGCCGTGCTATTTGCGGCCGCGTGCCGAATTGCGGCCACTCGCTCGCGCGGAGATTTGTTATGAACGACACACCACAACATGACCCGCAAAACTCGTCGCAACCGGAGCCGGGCTCGATACTGCCGCACGTGATCGCGATCGCAATTGTCGTTGTCGCGACCTATGGCGCATTCAAGTTGTGGCAGGTGCGGACGTTCGAGCTGTCGCAGGGCGAGGCGATTGCATTGACCGAAGTCGGCCCGCCATTGACCGAGTTCGAATTGACCGAGCGGAGCGGCAAACCGTTTCGCACGGCCGACATGAAGGGCAAAGTCTGGGTTGCGACCTATTTCTTTGCGACCTGTCCGGGTAGTTGTATCCGGCTCAATCAGAATATCAAGTTCATGCACAACATGCCGGAACTCGAGGACGTCACCTGGGTCAGCATCACCTGCGACCCGGACACCGACACGACGGAAGCACTACGGAAATACGCGGATCAATGGGACGCCGATCCCGAGCGTTGGCTCTTCACCCGGGCAGACCTGGATTACACGAAGCGAGTTGCAAAGGGAATGGGCGTCTTTTTGGAACGAAAAGGGCATCAGGATTACGCAATCGTCATCGACAAGACTGGGGAAATTCGCGCCGTGCTTGACGCGACGAGCAAGAGCCAGTGCGAGCGGCTGCACACCAAGCTGCTCGAGTGTCTGGCGGAAGAGCCGCCGAACGATCTGGCCGCGACGAAAGACAAGCCGGAAGCCGGCACGGCGGAGAAGAACGCAACTTAAACGATGCTGCTCGCCTTCCCGCTTTTGGCTGCCGCCCATCCGCTCGTCCACGTCAACGCGACGCTCAACGCGGTCGCCGCCGTGCTGTTGGTCGTCGGCCTCGTCATGGTCAAGCGAGGCAACGTGACGGCGCATAAGCGCGTGATGCTCACGGCGTTTGCCGTGTCGATCGTCTTTCTGGGCTGCTACCTGTGGTATCACTACCAGGTGGGAAGCGTCGAGTTCACGCATCCTGGCGTGGTCCGCACCATCTATCTCACGATCCTGCTGACGCACGTGCTGTTGGCAGCCACGGTGCCGGTGCTGGCAATTTGGACAATCTACCTGGGCCTGCGAGCGACGGGCTGCTGTGGCAAGGGCGGCAGTAACACGGGGACAGTCGCGGCCCCGGAGCAGGATCTGGCGGTCTATCGGGCCCGCCACCGCCGCCTGGCCCGCTGGACCTACCCGATTTGGCTCTACGTCTCGGTGACGGGTGTAGTGGTCTACGTGATGCTGTATCACCTCTGGCCGCCGGCGGATTTGTGATCTACAATGCTGGCCGAGGCCGATGAGAATATGCACATGCTGAAAATCATCTATCGCTCGCGGACATTGATCGTGGCCCTCGCGCTGGTGGCGGTGCTGGCGATGACGTTGGCGACCAGTGCATCGGCCTGCCCGACGTGCAAGGAAGGCGTCGATGCAAACGACCCGCACCACCAGTCGCTGGCGGCGGGCTTCTACTACAGCATCCTGTTCATGGTGTCGATGCCCTACATACTCTTGGGCACGCTGGGCTTCGTGGCCTACAACTCGGTCAAGAAAGCCAAGCTCAGACAATCGGCTGAAGGCGATCTCGCCGCCGGCGATGCGAGCGGCGAAGCCGACTTGCGCTGAAGGCACGCAGGTTGCCGCCTGGACCCGTCGGCAGTTAGTCGACGTCAATGTGCGCTCCGGCACTTCTTCGTCGGCTCGGTCTTGAGCTACTAGTTTTGAGCTAACATTTTTGATCTCCCAGTTTTGAACTGTCGGTATCAAAATGTGCTTGGCGCTCGGGGATTCTTGAATTGTGATCTTTGCCTGCTGAATTGCTCTGTGCGTAAGTCGTTCGCTCCTTGGGGTTTGCATTTTGATCGGTGGGCGAAAACTCTCGTGGAGCGATCAAAATGGGTTCATGTTGATCCGAGCGGTTCCGCGTAACGCTTGGCGTAGCTGGGCGTTACGTCGGCGAGGCAGATCATTTCTTCGTCCAATTTTGTTCCATTTTGATCGTTGGCATGCTCGGCGGGGCGTTCGTTCTCTATGCGGGATGGCGCCGACGACGACGGTACATCTTGTGTTTTGACAGCCGGGGTGAGCACTGGATTGGATTCGTCAAGGCGTGGCAGAGTTGCTGGTTTCTTGGCCGGAGCGTTGGGTCTTTGAGCGAGAGACTCGACGCGGCGTTTGATGCGGGCGAAGTTTTCGGCGTCGCCGGTTTCGCAGCGGAAGAATTCGCAGGCACGTCCCAACAGCGCGACGATGTCTTGCTGGCTGAACATGTTGGGAGGGCGTTTCGCGTAGCGATCGGGCTGGGTGCGTTCGAGCAGCCAGGCGGCGGCCCGCCATTCGCTCGCGGCCGCTTGGCGCATGGTTTGGATCGGCGTGATTTCCGCCGAGGCCCGCGAGCGGCGGAGTTGCTCGCTGAACTGCGGATTTCGCCGGGTTTCCCGTCGAATCGTGAGCGGCGTGCAGCCAACATGCCGGGCGGACGCTTCGATCGTGCAGCCGGTGGCGACGAGCAGACAGATTTCACGTTGCTTGGTTTCGCAGAGGACACGGGGTCGGCCGGCCATGGGTGGTCCTTGAGGGTTCAGGGTTCAGGGCGGGAAAAAAGGGCTGCCGAAGTAGTGTACATGCGTTCTATCAGGGTGGTTGGCCGATTTCAAGAGTTATTTTTGGCCACCTCGGAATTTGCCACAGAGGTCCTATCCCGGCAATTCTACGACCTCTCGCCGTCGGCCCACCGCGCGGACGTAGGCGAGGCACTGGCCGGCGTCGCGGTAGGAAACGATGCCGCCACTCTGCGGTTAGTTTCGCCTTGCGGGCGACGAATTGGGGGGCGCTTTCTGTCCGGGGGCTTGCGCCGGCCCGGCAAAGCGATGTCGCCACTCCGCGGCTGGTTGCCATCAGTTCTCTCGGCTGGCATGCGCTTTGCACTTTCGGGTGTCGATCACCAGGCGGTGGGGAGTTCTTCGATGCCTGCGGTCCCGACCTTTGAAAACTGCACGAATCCGAGCGATTCGTGCCAACTTAATGAGCATACTTCCCACCATTGCCACGACTGCGATGGGCTGGGCTCCGTCGGCGCACTTCCCTGCGGGAGATGTGCCGGCAGCGGAGAGGAACCGACGTCCGAGATCGCCGCTGGCGTGCAGCGGGGAGTGCGTGTTGACTTTGGGGCCATTTGGAATTGGCGATCGCGGGAATGGCTGCTGGGCGTCCTGCCACTAGGAACAGTTCGCCGCGGGGAGTCGCCCTAGTGCGAGCCGCACGGGCGTTTAAGGTCGGCTTCGAGCGGCCAATTGCGCGGGAGCTGTGTCGCGTGTTTCACGATGCGCTGGGCAGCATTTCTTTTCGTTCGTAGCTGTGCGGCAGGGTGAAGCTGCCATCGGGCCAACAGTAGGGTTGGAGCTCGATTTTTGAACCCTGCCGATCACGTGATCTTGAATTCAGCGACGAACTCGGCGATTGACACGATTCGAGTCGCCAGCAAAGCACGAGATTGGAGCAAGTCGTTGTCGCCGGTAATCAAAAAATCGGCACCGGACGAGATGGCGGCGGACAAGAAAATAGCGTCTTTTGGGTCGCGCGGAAAGTTGACATCGATTGGCGGCGACGGGACGGTTACAGTGCGCATCGCAATGAGATCGGTCCATTGGCGTATTATTTCGGACATCAGTCCAAACTTAGGCCGCCCGACGACTTCCAAATACTCGAGAAGAATTGGAGCCGTCACAATCCAGCGGCATTCCTCGCTGGTGGCCACGTAGCGAACCACCGTCTCCGGAAGGCGGTCGCGCAGGGCAGCCGAAAGGAGCACGTTCGTGTCGATCAAGACGTTCATCGACCGGTGCGATAGTCGTCAATTTCGTGCTGAATGTCGTCGTCGGACAGGGACGTGGCTTGCGGGACGGCGCGCAGCTGGCCGCATACGCGCTGCCAAGCCTGAGAGAATTCGGCAGCACTTTTTCGCTTCGGGCTGATGACGACTTCCACTTCAGTGCCAGGCGCAAAAGGAACCCCCGCAACGAGTATGTCACCCGTCGATTGTACTGTTGCGAAAGTGCCGAACGCGTTCATGTCCAATTCCTGTCGGTGACGCCGCTGGGGGTGGCCCTTTCATCCTATCAATTCATGGAAGCGGCGGAAAGATAGCTGGTTTTGGATTCGGAACGCAGTGGTTGCTCGGAAGGTACTGCCTAAGAATCGGCGATCTCTTTCGGCTCGTGGGCATGGGGCAGCGAGAAGGAGCCGTCGGGCCAGCAGTAGGGTTGGAGCTCGATGCCGGGGTTGCGGCGGCCAACCATGCGGATGTAGGCGAGGTATTGGCCCGCGTCCTTTTCAACGGCCTCGTATTCGACGGCGTTGTCGGGTGCGTGTTTGCGTTGCCAGTGGCTCCAGACATGAGAGCCTTCGGGCATTGCGTCGGCGACTTCGACTTCGACCAGGCCGGTGCGGCCCCAGTGTCGCCGCCACCAGTCGGCCGAGTGGAGGCACCAGAAATCTTGTGACCAGACCGGCTGCAGGTGTTCGGGCAACGGCAAGGGAACTTCTTGGGCGAGGCCGGCGCCGGCGATGCCGATCTGGCCGCCGGGCTTCACGAACTGGATGAGATAGTTCAAGTACAGGTCGTCGGTACCGAAGTATGAGTAGCAATCGTGGGCGGTGATGACGTCGAAGAATCCCGCGGCGTAGGGCAGCTTGTGGGCGTTTGCGCGGAGGGGAAAGACGCGGTCGGTAAGACCGGCGTCGATGTTTCCAGCAGCACAGATTCGCTCTTGATTCTCGCTCGGCGAGACCCACAGGTCGGTGGCCCAGACTTCGACGCCGAACTCGCGGGCCAGAAAGATCGACGTCGCCGCCCGGCCGCAGCCCAGATCAAGCACCCGCATGCCGGGCTTCAGGTCCATCGAACCGGTGAGCCATTCCGCCAG
>JANNTD010000493.1:0-5007 GCA_031403315.1 Planctomycetota bacterium | reverse complement strand
TCGACGACACACCGACAAACGTCAGTCCGATCAGCCAGAACGTCTGGCCGCCCCCGCCCGTGAGCGACAGCGGCGCATACGACGTCCATCCGGAGTTCGGCGGCTGCCCTTCCACAAACCACAGCGGCGCGAAGAAGCTGCATCCGAAACAGATCATCGCCGGCCACATGAACCAATAGCTGAGCATGTTCAGCGTCGGGAACGCCATGTCGTCGGCCCCGATCATCAGCGGAATCAAAAAATTGCCAAATGCTCCTGCCAAAATCGGAATGATCACCAGAAAGATCATCACCGTGGCGTGCATCGTGAACAGCATCGTGTACGTTTCCGGCGCGATCTGTCCCCCCATCTCCGGCGCCAGCAGCCGGCCGAGCACCGGCATGTCAGACCACGGGTACGCCAACTGCCAACGAACACCGAGCGCCAGCAAGCCGCCGATGAAGAACCAAAGCAGCGTGCTGAACAGAAATTGCAGCCCGATGATCTTGTGGTCGCGCGAGAAGACGTACGTCGACACGAAATTGCCGTGATGGGCATGCTCGACGTGAGCTGCATGCGAATGGGCGTCGGCTGGTATGGAACTCATGTTTATTGGTGCCAAAAAATCAAAAGCGATTTGTCATTGCAAATTTGTCATTTGTCATTGGCCATTTTCCGAAAATGACAAATTGCAAATGACAAATGACTAATGACAAATGGATTGAACTTGGTGACTTCTCATTCTTCCGGCGTCATTGCCACGGTCTTCGCTTCCTGCTCGTCGTACATCCGTTGGAGCCAGGCGTTGTAGTCAACCCGCGACTCGAAAGTCACGCGGCCCTTCATCTTGTAGTGGCCCCAACCGCACAGCTCGGCGCAGACGATGTCGAACTCGCCGGTGTCCTTGGCCTTGAACCACATGTTCTGGCCCATGCCAGGCACCACGTCTTGCTTCATGCGAAGATTGGGCAGGAAAAAGCTGTGCAATACGTCGCTGCTTTTGATCAAGAGCAGCACCTCCTCGTGGGCCGGCAGATGGATCATGCCGTCGTAGCGGAATACATCATCCGGCGTGTACAGCTCGCCGTCGGCTCCGGGATAGCGCACGTCCCAGTTGAATTGCCGTCCAGTGATCTCGGCCGTGATCGGGACGTCGGGTTTGCGCATCTTGGCGTCGGCCCAGGCGTTCATCTGATAGATCGCGATAAATAGCAGCGTGACCGTCGGCAGAATCGTCCAGACCACTTCCAGCGTATGGCTGCCGTGCGAAAACTTCACCGGTTCGCGGTTGTTGCTGGCGTTGTACTTCCACATGAAATAAAACAGCGCTCCCTCGGTGGCGATGAACACCACCCCAGTGAGCCACAGGATGAACATGAACAACTGGTCGATCACGCGGCCGTGTTCGGAGATGTCGCGCGGGAACCAATGGTGGTAGTATGGCGCCACGACAAACGTCGCCACGCCCAACACCGGAACCAGCAAAAACACCAGACTCCAGAAACGATTCACGACGAATCTCCTCGATCGACTTTCAACGTCCGCCGCGGCGGACGCGCTAGCTCAGTACACCACCGCTTCGGAATTCAAAGGCCGCTCCTGCGGCTGACTGGCCGGTTCGAACGGCAACGAGCGGATGTAGTCGACGATTTGCCACATTTCTTGCTCGGTCAGCGTGCCCTGAGCGCCCGGCACCGCCGGACCGCCCGCCGGCATCGGCGTGCCCGCAATGCCTTGGTGGATGCGGCGATATATATCGAGCGGCCGACGACCTCCGCGGAACATGTTGGTACGCAGGTTTCGCGGAATCGCGTTCCGCGGCGGCAGCAGTCCCGCCGCCACTTCCCGCCGTTCCACTAACGCTCTTTTCTTCGCATCCAACTCGGCGTTCGCCGCATCCCATGCTTCGCCATCGAGTTCGGCAAGGCTTGCGGTGTCTGTCTTGATCGAGTCGGCGAGCGCATCGGTGTCGAGCATGAATTGACGGTCGGCCTTGCTCCAGATGTCGTAGTCGTCTTGCTGACCGTCGCCGAGGCCCGTCGGGCCGTGGCACTTCACGCAGTTGGCCTTCGTGCCGTAGAACAATACATTCCCGGCCTTGACCGACGCCGCCAACTCCGCCGCATTGCGGTCGTTCGGCGGAATGGCAGACTCATCCGGCACCACGACGACTTGCCCTTCCGCTTGCCACTTGGCGACCACATCATCCGCCAGCAGCGCCATGACCTCTTCGCGCTGGTCCGGATCGTTCACCAGATCGAGCGGCGACCCCTTCTCCGTGACCGGATCGTAATCGAGGTTGTTGACGATGAATTCGACGAGCAGCGATTCCATTTGGCCGCGCATGCTGAGGTATTTTACGTACTCCAATAGCGCCGCGACTTCATCCGGCGGCAGCACCGAAAACGCCGGCATCGCCGTGCCCGGCACACCATCCATGAGCGTGTGATGGAGATCCTCGTCGGTCGGCTCGTTTGGATTGAAGGTGCTCTTGAATTTGTAGACGCCCGGGCGGTAGTCGCGCGGGTAGGGGTTCACGATCATCGCCGTCGGGCCGTCGCCTGCGCCCGAGATGCCGTGGCAATGGGCACAATGGCGGCGATAGAGGCCATGCTTGCCGCCCGCCTGGTCGCTCCACACCGGCCCGGCCGCCATCTTCAGCTTCCGCAGATCGAGCCCCGTCTCGGGCAGCGCAAACGGTTTGTCCGGCGTACCGAACATGGCGTCGAGAATGTCCGCGATCGCCTGCTGATGCGCCGGCACGAGCTGATTGGCCGTGACTTGAGTCATGTTCAAGCGAAACTTCGGCGGCTCGCTCTCCGCCTCGACGCAGCCAGCGAGCGCGGCAGCGAACACCGCCAATAGCGACCAGCAAATTGCGTGGAACCGTTGCGTCATCATCGAATCGGACCTTTGACCTCTATCCCTTGAATGCCGACGCCGGCACCGTGACTTGAATCTCTTTGACTTCATCCGGCTGCAGTGTGATCGTGAGGCGGCCTTTGTTCGTCCAGCCGAGCGTCTTTGCTTCCGGCGTCGTCACGACCAGCGCGCCGCCCGGCCCGGCCGCGCTTTCGTGCCAAACCTGGATGTCGAGCTTCTCGCCCGCCGGCAGATTGGCAATTTCAAACGACCCGTCGGCGGCCGAGACCGCGTAGTACGCATTCTCCCGCGGCAGCAAGTAGCCGACCATCCAGGGGTGAATGCTGCAATTGACCGGCGCGGGAGTTGCTTCTTCCTTCTGCACCTTGTAGGCGATGGTCGCGCCGGCCGGAATCGTTTGGTTGAACGTGTTCTTCTTGCCCGCGATGTTCGTGTTGTGTCCGACGTTGTCGCTGTTTCTGATGTCGAGCGACTGTCCGACCGTCACGGCGCAGACGTGCGTCAGGAACACGCACACTTTCTGGTCATACAGCAGGTTGTCGCCCGAGGGTTTGGCCGAATCGTGGACCCGCGATGCTTCGCGCAGATAAACCGCGACGTTCTTGATGCCGCCGGTGCCGCTGTCGACGATCAGCCACTCTTGTGGCGGCGTTTTGCCACCCGGGGCGCAGGTCGCCTGGTCCTTGTTGACGTTGTAGGGCGGCATCGTCGGGGCGGTGCCGTCGTAAGTAAACCTGCCGCGGATCGTGCCCCAGCCGGTGCCAGTTGACGCGGCCGCACCGCCCGCAGCATCACCGGCCGCGGCACTCGCACCGAAAGTCGCGCGGATCTCGGAGGCCGCCTTCGCGTTGGCCACGGGGCCAAAGTCCGCCCGCGGACCGCAACCGGCAACCATCAAGGCGCCAAGCGCCACGACGCCGGCAAGACTGCCACTCCACCGTTTTGTGCAAATGCTGCTGGGCATGGTTCCAGCGAGGCAAGCCCCGCCGCTAATTAGGACATACAATGGACTACTGACAACGGACATCGATCGTTTTCACTTCAACATGCTCGCCGGCACCTTGATCTCGCCAAGGTCGAGCGTCTGGCCGTCGACGACGGTCAGCTGGGCTCGGCCTTGCTGGTTGAGCGTTCCGCCCTGGTACTTGAGTTTCTTGAGCCGGCCGGGCACTTCGTGCCAAAATTCGAACTCGCGCTTGCCGGCCGGAACATTCTTGATCTCGAAAGTGCCGTCGGCCGCTGAGGTGATCATGTACGGATCGTCTTTCACTAGAATCCAGCCGTGCATGAACGGGTGAATGTTGCAATCGACCGGCAGCGGCACTGCTTCGGCCTTGGTGAGCACCCGTTTGCTCTCTTCGTTGGCCGCGATCGTCGTGTTGGTCGCACCGTTGCGCATCAGCTTGATGTTAGTGTTATGGCCCACGGTGTCGGAATTCTTGATCACGAACGGCTGGCCGGTGCGGACCAACGTCACATGCGGCTCGAACGAGCAGTACTTATTGTCGAGCACGGCAGGCGTTCCCATCGCGGCGTCGTAGTCGGGATGCACTTCGACTTTTTCGTTTCGTCCGGTCCGAAGGTACACGACCACATTCGCCAGGTTGCCCTTATCGTCCACCACTACCGACTGGTCGATCGGCTTGTGTTCGACACAGAAGGCGTCTTTCGAGGCGTCGATCGCGGGCAGCTTGGGGGCAGCCCCATCGACTACGAACTTACCCTTGATGGTGCCCCAACCTGCCGCACCCACCGACTGCGGCAAGACGGCCAGCGACCCAAGCGCGAATAAACTACTCAATATCAAAGCTGTCAATCTTCTCATCTCAGGCCTCGCACATTCGATTCTGCCGACCACTCGGGCCGACGTTTGCCAACCACATCCTGTGCGCTGGAAGAAGCAACCAACGTCTGTTGTCCTACGTTCTATCGTTCGATTCGTGTTCGATTTGACTTATCGCCGCGCCGGCGCATTCTCCACCGGCAGGAATGCTCCGGCGGGATTCGTCGCCGCTGGTGGCGGCTCTTTTACCAGCGAGCGGACCGACGTCCGCCGCTCCGTGTATTCGTCGAAATTCATCAGCAAATCCACCAGGCCGTCGATCTGCTGGATGCTCGTGCCGGGGAACAGCGTTTGGCTCACCC
>JANNTD010000492.1:0-10866 GCA_031403315.1 Planctomycetota bacterium | reverse complement strand
CGACAAATCCAAACGAGGGCCTTGAAAAAACTAAAGATCGCCGCGGAAGAAGAACATATCGAGGTGCCTGGCATTAGCTGAGACCCGGACTTCTTCCTGGCGCTGGACTGTGTGCAGAGAGTAATTGCGTGGGTGTGAGTCGGTCTTGACGCCGAAAGTACCGAATTGACGACCGAACCTCACAAAGGGAGATGGAATATGAGCAACGTGAAGACAGCGAAGCTTTTGATTCTGGTCGCCGCCGGCCTCTCCTTCTTGTTCTCGGTATACCTGTGGTTTTCCGTGGATAAAGAGCAAGGCGTTTTCGTGGGGCTATGGGTTCCGTCCATATTGTCGTTTGGCGCCTTGGTAACCAGCGGTAGAGGACGGCGTAATGAATGACTGGATCATTTTCCTCGTGGGCTGTTTTGCGACGCTGTTGTGCGGGATCGCCACAGTGATTCTGCTCTATGCGATTGAAACTGATGTCAAACATTGACTTACAAATGCCTTTTGAGAACACAAGGGTATTTGCACAAGATTCCAGCGTGCCGGGCGTACGGCCCAGGAGGATGGACTGATGCTGATTCTTTCGCGAAAGATCGGGGAACAAATTAGGATTGCCCGCGACATCGTAGCCGTCGTCACGGCGATCCAAGGTGACCGAATCAAAATCGGCATTGAAGCCCTAAAGACGATTCGAGTGCTACGAGGAGAACTGCAAGTCTGTCCGCCTCCGCTTGAAGGCGTCCTGCAGCAGGTGTACGGACAATAACGAACGAATGCCACGATGAACAACGAACAACATTTGCAGAATCCCAATCGCCTAATCTTGCTGACCGGCGCCACCGGTTATGTGGGGGCTCGGCTGATGCGCGTGCTGGAACAACAGGCGCTGCAAGTTCGGTGTCTTGCACGTCGACCGGAAATGTTGGCTGGTCGAACTGGGGCCAGAACAGAGATTGTGCCCGGCGACGTGCTTGACCCGGACTCGCTCGACCGAGCTTTGCAGAATGTGGACACGGCCTACTACCTCGTACACTCGATGGGCGCGGCGGGTTCGTTCGAGGAGTCGGACCGGCAAGCGGCGCACAATTTCGCGTCTGCCGCGGCCAACGCGGGCATCCGCCGCATGGTCTATCTAGGCGGTCTGGGAGACGGCGAACAACCTCTCTCGGCGCATCTCAGGAGCCGGCATGAGGTAGGCGAGATCTTGCGATCAACCGGCGTGCAAGTCATCGAGTTTCGTGCTTCGATTGTGATCGGCTCTGGCAGCCTCTCGTTTGAGATGATCCGGGCGCTTGTCGAACGGCTTCCCGTCATGATTGCGCCACGCTGGGTGTCGGTGCTGTCGCAGCCGATTGCCGTATCCGACTTACTGTCGTACCTGGTCGCAGCGCTCAACTCGGACATTTCGGATAGCCGCGTCTTCGAGATCGGCGGAGCCGATCAAGTCTCCTACGGCGATTTGATGCGCGAGTACGCTCGGCAGCGTGGCCTACGGCGCCTGATCATCCCCGTGCCCGTGTTGACCCCCAGGCTTTCGAGCTTGTGGCTGGGACTCGTAACACCGCTGTACGCACGAGTGGGCCGAAAGCTGATCGATAGCATTTGTCATCCCACGATCGTGCGAGACCACTCGGCCTCCGACGTATTCCCGATTGCGCCGCTCGGCTATCGCGAGGCAATTCATGCCGCTCTAGGCAACGAGGATCGCGAATTCTCCGAATCGCGCTGGTCCGATGCTCTATCTTCGAGCGGAGTAGTGCTTAGTTCGGTTGGAGGCGCTTTCGGGTCGCGATTCGTCGATTCGCGCGCCGTTGAGGTCAACTGCGCATCATCGCGCGTGTTCGCCGCGGTGGAGAGGATTGGCGGTCAGACGGGCTGGTATTTCACCAATTGGCTCTGGGGTCTGCGGGGAGTGCTCGATCTGGCTATCGGTGGCATCGGGATGCGTCGCGGACGGCCACATCCTGAGCGCCTGCGAGTGGGAGATACGCTCGATTGTTGGCGCGTTGAGGCATTGGAACCGGGCCGACGATTACGACTTGCCGCCGAGATGAAGTTGCCCGGCAGAGCTTGGCTAGAGTTCGAGGTGACGGGCAACGGCCCGTCCAGCCAATTGCGCCAGACAGCCACCTTCGATGCGCGAGGCGTCCTTGGCCGGGCCTACTGGTACCTGGTGTACCCTTTGCATCAAGTCGTTTTCGCCGGCATGCTCCGCGGCATCGCGGCAGCAAGCCGTCAACCTGAAACGGCAGCGCGGAAGACTTTCAATCCGAGTGTGCCGGTCCAAGTGCTGATGCTATTATTGTTCCTGGCCGTTTGCTTTGGGACGGCCGCTCTCGGAGCCCAATGGACACTCTCGTCGGTGAATAGCTGGTACCAGACTCTTGCGAAACCCACTTGGACGCCACCTGACTGGGTCTTCGGCCCGGTGTGGAGCATTCTCTACCTCATGATGGCCGCGGCTGCCTGGCTCGTGTGGCGGCAGTCCGGGGGTTCCGGCGCACGAACCATGTGGTTCTTGTTCGGGACTCAACTCCTGTTGAACGCTGCCTGGTCTGGAATCTTTTTCGCGTTGCGCAGTCCCGGGGGAGCGTTCATCGAGATCGTATTGCTGTGGACAACGATTGCCGCAACCACGATTGCGTTTTGGGCGCGCTACAAGCTGGCCGGCTGGCTGTTCGTGCCCTACCTCTCGTGGAGCTCGTTCGCGGCGTTGCTCAACCTCGCGATCTGGAGGATGAACGCATGATGCTGCATGACCTCGTGAGACGAAGACCGCTGCGAGTTCCCAACCGCTCAGGCCACACCTCCGCCGTCTGGCACCGGCAAGATGCACGCGCCGTGTGGACTGTTGCGAACCACGACATCGGATCGATGCTATGAGAATTGCCATCGTCGGCTCTGGAATCTCCGGTTTGACAGCCGCCTACATGCTGGCCGACCGACATCAAGTTACGCTTTTTGAAGCGGGCTCTTATCTGGGCGGACACACCAACACGATTGAAATCGAACAAGACGGGCGGCATTACGCCTTGGACACTGGGTTCATCGTCTACAACGAGCGGACCTACCCGAACTTCTCGCGGCTCCTGAAACAACTCGGGGTCGCAACGCAAGCCAGTGACATGAGCTTCAGCGTGCGCTCGGACCGCACGGGCTGGGAATACAGCGGCAGCTCGCTGTCCGGACTGTTTGCTCAGCGGCGAAATCTCGTGCGACCAGCGTTTTATCGCATGCTCAAGGATATTCTGCGATTCAATCGGTGCTCACCGGCACTCCTCTCAGACACCGACGATCAATTGACGCTGGGAGAGTACGTGGCACGCGAGGGCTTTGGCCGAGAGTTCTTGGAGCACTATTTGATCCCCATGGGAGCTGCCATTTGGTCGGCGCCGCCGAGCCAAATGCGCCAGTTTCCCGTGCGCTATTTCGTGCAATTTTGTGCGAATCACGGATTATTGTCCCTGACGGACCGCCCCCAATGGCGGACTGTGTCGGGCGGCTCGGCTCGCTACATCGAGGCCGTGCGGCGATTTCGCCCGTTTGACGTGCGACTCAACAGTCCGGTTCAGCAACTGATTCGCAGTCGCGACGACGTCACAGTGGTTGCCGGGCAAGCCCTGCCGGAACGGTTCGACCACGTCATTGTGGCGGTCCACGCTGATCAGGCCTTGAAAATGCTCACAGGACCGACTCGGGCTGAGATCGACGTTTTGGGCTCATTCACCTACCAGCGCAACGAGGCTTTGCTGCACACAGATTCCTCGGTAATGCCTCGTCGGCGGCGCGCCTGGGCAAGCTGGAACTACCACGTACCGGCGACATCGCATGCCACCGTGGCGGTGACCTATTGGCTCAACCGGTTGCAGCGGATCTCGGCGCCGCAAGAGTTTTGCCTGACGCTGAACGGCGACGGCGAGGTAGATCCGGCTAGCGTATTGCGGCGAATCACCTATCAACATCCGCTTTACACGTCGCGAGCCGTGGCTGCCCAGCGCCGATGCGCAGAAATCAGCGGCCAGCGACGCACGCACTATTGCGGCGCCTATTGGGGCTACGGGTTTCATGAGGACGGCGTGAATAGCGCGTTGGCCGTTGTCAAATATTTCGACAAGGGTTTTGAGATATGCACAGCTGTATCTACGAGGGTCGAGTTCGGCACCGCCGCTTTGGCCCAATAGATCGCCAATTCAGCAACTCGCTGTTCATGGTCTATGTTGATCTCGCGGAGCTAGGCCCACTGTTTGGACGCCGTGGCTTGTGGTCCACCCAATGGCCGGCGATCGCCCGTTTTCGACGAGCCGACCACTTCGGGCCCGCGGACCAACCGTTGGACGAAGCCGTGCGCGAGCTAGTGGAATCGCAACTTGGGTGGCGCCCCCAGGGACCGATCCGATTGCTGACACACTTTCAGTACTGGGGCTTCGAAATGAATCCGGTCAGCCTCTACTACTGCTTTAATGCCCAGGGCGAGCACGTCGAGGCAGTCGTTGCCGAAGTCAACAACACGCCCTGGGACGAGCAGCATTGTTACGCCCTTGACCTGCGAGCCGCCTCGCAACATCAACAGATGAAAACCAGGCACGCCAAAGAGTTTCACGTATCTCCCTTTCTTGGGATGGAGATGGATTATTGTTGGCGGCTTTCGGCGCCTGGAAAACGGCTGAGAGTAGCCATCAAATGCCAATCTGCCGAGGAGAAGGTGTTCGAAGCCACGCTGTCGCTAAGACGCACGCCGATCACCCGGTCGCGACTCGCAGGCCTGCTGTTGCGATACCCCCTGCTGACACTGCAAATATTCGTCGGCATTTACTGGCAGGCATTGCAGATCTGGCGCAAGGGAGTGCCGTTTGTGCCCCATCCAAGCCGCACAGATTCGCCGACAGTCCAAGATTTAGAAATGGGCGGACGTCTCGATCGGTCGAGTCGCGCACCACAAGAAGATAGCCGTGAGGAGATTCCGGTATGACCATCGACCGATCGTCCGGAACACGTGATGCATGTGCGCCTGGTTTTGTGGACCGCCTGGCGCGACGCTTGGTGTTGCGACAACTGAACGGATTGCGCGGCGGCGAGATCACGATCGACGACGCCGCAGGAGTGTCTCGGCTGGGAACAACAGGCGATCTGCACGCGACCTTGCGTGTCCGCAATCCTCGGTTCTACCGGCAGTCGATCCTCGGCGGCAGCCTGGCGGCAGCCATGTCGTATGTGAGCGGCGATTGGGACTGCAACAACCTGACCGACCTATTTCGATTGTTCGTTCGCGACAAGGCCGCGGCTCAAAGTCTGGATAGCGGCTGGTCACGACTCACACAATTGATCCATCGGCTTGCTCATCGGTGGCATGCCAATAGTCGGACCGGCAGCCGCCGGAATATAAGTGCCCACTATGATCTGGGCAACGACTTCTTTCAGTTGTGGCTTGATGACACCTGGGCCTATTCAAGCGGAATCTTTTCGTCGCCCGACGCCACGCTACGCGAGGCATCGATCGAGAAGTTCGACCGGGTCTGTCGCAAACTCGATCTGCGTCCCGGCGATCATCTGCTGGAAATCGGCACGGGCTGGGGTGGACTGGCGATCCATGCGGCGGAACACTACGGATGCCGGGTGACAACAACAACCATCTCCAAGCAGCAATTCGATGTAGCGTCCCGCAGAGTAGAAGCCGCCGGACTCGCCGGCCGCATCACTCTCTTACTGCAAGACTATCGGGACCTGACCGGCCGTTTTGACAAATTGGTTTCGATCGAAATGATCGAGGCGGTCGGCCATCAATACCTCGACACGTACTTCCGCAAGTGCGGAGAACTACTCAAACCAGATGGCTCGATGGTCTTGCAAGCGATCGTCATGCCCGAGCGCCGCTACGACGAATATCTGCACTCGGTGGACTTCATCCGTCGTTACGTCTTTCCAGGCGGCTGCCTGCCCTCCATGGCGACGATCTTGGAGTCGGTTGGGCGAGCGAGCCAAATGCGTTTCGTACATGCGGAGGATTTTGGCCCCCACTATGCCGAAACGCTGCGGCGATGGGGCAAGACCTTTCACGAACGATTGGCCGACGTGCGGAGGCTCGGGTACTCGGAGGAACTGATTCGACTCTGGGACTATTACCTCTGCTATTGTGAGGCGGCATTTGAAGAGCGTCACGTCGGTGTGGTGCAGATTCAATTTGATAATTGTCAGTGCCGTCGCGATCCCATCCAAATCGGTAACCGGGCGGCGCTCGTGCCCGACTCGTCTTGCGAGGTTAACTCCTCGATGGATTCACAGAACAATGGACTTTGTCCTGCTTAAGGGAAGGTTGACGATGAGTATTCTCGCAATGGGAGTGGAAGCCGTCGAGCGTGGGCTCTTGCCCGACCCCCTTACGCGGATTGCGATTCGCCGCTTGTGCCGCGGCCGGTTGCGAGAATCGACTGGCGGTGATTCCAGCGAGCGAGAGTCCGCGCGGGCAGCATTTGTGGAGTCGATGCGATCTGGTCCCATCGCGATGGTTCCCGAAAAGGCGAATGAGCAGCACTACGAGCTCCCGCCCGAGTTTTTCTCAGCCGTGCTCGGACCGCGCCGCAAATACAGTTGCTGTTACTGGCCGAACGCCTCATCCTCGCTAGCCGAGGCGGAGGAAACCGCCTTGGCCCTCACTTGCGAACAGGCTCAACTGGAGGATGGCCAAGACGTGCTCGAACTGGGCTGCGGCTGGGGTTCGCTTTCGCTGTGGATGGCTGAGCGTTATCCCGCAAGTCGCATTACGGCCGTTTCCAATTCCAACTCTCAGCGTCGCTTTATCGAATCCGAGGCAATTGCCCGCCGGCTGACAAACCTGCGCGTCATCACGGCCGACATGAACGACTTCGCTCCCTCGCCCTCCGCTTCCGGCAACGGCCGGTTTGATCGAGTAATCTCCATCGAAATGTTCGAGCACATGCGCAACTACGACCTGCTGCTCGATCGAATCGCGTCGTGGCTACGACCTGATGGAAACCTTTTTGTTCACATCTTCTGCCATCGTGAATTGGCCTATCCCTTTGAGACGACGGGAAAGGCAGATTGGATGGGGCGACATTTCTTTACTGGCGGGATCATGCCCAGTGCTGACCTCTTGCGGCGTTTTGATCGACACTTGAGCGTCATCCGCCAATGGACTTGGAACGGAGGTCACTACCAACTGACAGCCGAGGCCTGGCTAGCCAATCTGGATGCTCGACGCGACGAGGTGCTTCAGATTCTAAAATCAACCTACGGCGACGCGGCCGCCGGCCGATGGTTGCAACGCTGGCGATTGTTCTTCCTCGCTGTGGCTGAACTATTCGGATATGGCAACGGCGAGGAGTGGCACGTCTCACAGTACTTGCTGCAGCGGTCGTCTCAACTCTTGAATTAGGACACATGATGTCTCCCCTTTGGCTGACTTTGCTCACGACGCTTGCAACGATCACGGCCACGATGGTCTTTGTCTGGCTGCTGAGCCTGGCCAGGCGCGATGCGAGCATCGTCGATCCGTTTTGGGGAAGCGGCTTCGCGATTGTCGCGATAACCGCATCTTGGCTTAACTTCCCGGCGAGCGCACGCACCACGTTGTTGGTGGCGCTGACCGCCGTGTGGGGCTTGCGGCTATCGTTGTTCCTGCTGTGGCGCAACTGGGGCCACGCAGAGGATCGTCGCTACCAGGTGATGCGCAATCACCACGGTCAGCGATTTTGGTGGGTTAGTCTGTTCACGGTGTTCATGCTGCAAGCCGTCATTTTGTGGTTCGTGTCGTTGCCAATCCAGGTTGCGGCCAGCCAGGAAGAAGCGATCCCGCTCCGTTGGCTGGATGGGATCGGGGTTCTGATTTGGACGATTGGCTTCGCGTTCGAGGCCGTTGGCGACTGGCAACTGGCGCGTTTCAAAGCCGACCCAGCCAACACCGGACGGGTCATGGATCGCGGTCTGTGGCGATTCACGCGACACCCGAATTACTTTGGCGACTTCGCCGTTTGGTGGGGACTTTACCTCATTGCGGCTGCCGGCGGCGCCTGGTGGACCCTATTGAGTCCACTTGCGATGTCCTTCTTGCTCTTGAAGGTGTCCGGCGTCACGCTGCTTGAAAAGACGATCACGGATCGCCGGCCGGATTACGCAAACTATCAAGCACGTACGAACGCATTCTTTCCCGGCTCACCGCGACGGTGACAGGCGAGATACGTCACCTTTGCGACAACTATGTGCGGTCCCAACATCAATGAAAAAAACAGCCTTCGCTCCGCAGAAAAGCCTCAGCTCCCAGGTGAAATGATGATGCAAAAAACGTCTTGTTTGAGCGTTATTGTTGCCGTGGCTTTGCTCGGTGCGTCGGCTGTCCGAGGAGCAGAGCCAGCCGCCGAATCTCCGGCTCCCTCGGCGTGGCCCCAGTGGCGTGGTCCAACGCGCGATGGCCAGGTTGCTGGAACCACCTGGCCGTACAGCCTGCAGGGGAACTCGCTTGAGCAACTGTGGCGGATCCAGTTGGGGCCGAGTTACTCAGGGCCCGTCGTCTCGGACGAGCTGGTCTTCACCACGGAAACCAAGAATAAGGAACTTGAAACCGCCTCGGCAGTCGATCGTAAAACCGGTAAAACCCGTTGGAGCGTGGAGTGGCCGGGGGCGATTTCTGTCCCCTTCTTTGCCAAGTCGAGCGGCGACTGGATTCGTTCGACTCCAGCGTACGACGGCCAGTACCTGTACGTGGCAGGCATGAGAGACGTCATGGTCTGCCTGGTGGCGGCAACTGGCCAAGAACGATGGCGCGTTGACTTTGTCAAGGAAGCCAAAAGCCCGCTCCCCGAATTCGGCTCCGTCTGCTCACCCTTGGTCGACGGCAATTTCGTTTACGTCCAGACTGGGGCCTCGGTGGTCAAGCTCAACAAGCTAACCGGCGCGATCATCTGGCGCACGCTTGCGGACGGTGGCGGGATGTTCGAGTCGGCCTTCTCGTCGCCGATTCTCGCCGACCTGCTGGGGAAGCGTCAACTCATCGTGCAAACGCGACAGAAACTCGCCGGCATCGACCCCCAGAGCGGCGACGTGTTGTGGTCGCAGGTCGTTCCCTCGTTCCGCGGCATGAACATCCTGACTCCGGTGGTCGTGGGAGATTCGATCTTCACCAGTAGCTACCAAAACAAGTCGTGGCTGTACCGGATTGCCCGCGAGCAAGACCGCTTTACGGTCGCGGAAGCGTGGAATAACAAGGCCCAAGGCTATATGTCCACCCCCGTAGTGGTCGACGGATATGCCTATCTGCACTTGGGCAACCAACGTTTCACGTGTATCGATTTAAAAAATGGGGAGCGAACATGGACCTCGCAACCCTTCGGCAAATACGCCAGCCTGGTGGTGCAGGGTAATCGCATCCTGGCGCTTGACCAGCAAGGCGTGCTCTTGCTGATCAAAGCCGATCCAGAAAAGTTCGAACTACTCGACTCACGCAAAGTGTCTGGGGCAGAGACCTGGGCCCACCTTGCAATCTCGGGCGAGGAGCTCTTCGTACGTGAACTCGACGCATTGGTCGCCTATCGCTGGCACAGCGTCCCTCGGCCCCCTCGCCCTTAATAACGCCGAGGCACTTCGCACTGGCGATCCCAGCGATCATCGCTACTCAGAAGTCCGGATTTCCGTTGTGGAGTACGATTGGAAGCCCTGAATTGACTGTCTCTTGTTGTGCGACCTGCGACCGGTTTTGGCCGCACGATTGATCCAAGTCTACGCTATCATATGTCGTCCGAACGCTGCTAGCCCCAAAGCTTCTGGGCGAGCGTTCGCGAAGGGTTTCTGTGCATGGATTCAGGCCACATGAATCTTATTCGTAAACTGTTGCGCTCTTGCCGCGCGTCGATGCGCCGGCAGCGGATAGTCGACAGTGCGGGGATGCGCCTGACTGGCGCGAGCCTGCTCATGCGGTCTCTGATCCTGCGCCGCTTGCTGCTGCGTGAAGTACTGGCGAACGACGAAAGCGTCGTAGGCATCTTGCTCCCGCCCTCGGCCGGTGGCGCGCTTGTCAATTTTGCCTTAACCCTGGCCGGTCGTGTCGTCGTCAATCTAAACTACACGCTCAGGCAGTCGCAGCTCAACTCGTGTGTCATCCAGGCTGGAATCCGCCACGTCATCACCAGCCAGAGGGTACTTGAGCGAATGCCGATCGAGATCGATGCGCAGTTAGTTCCGTTGGAATCCCTGCTCCCGAAAGTCCGGCTCACTGACAAACTGCTGGGTGCCATTTATGGGCTGGCTACGCCGCTGTGGATGCTTGAGCGATTGCTCGGCGTTAGCCGCATCGGCGAAGATGACCTCCTCACGATCGTATTCACCTCCGGTTCGACGGGCGATCCCAAGGGTGTCATGCTTTCGCACCGCAATGTAGGATCCAACATCGCCGCGCTCAACGAAGTGCTTCGGCTTCGCGAGGCCGATCAGATACTCGGCGTGCTTCCTTTTTTTCATTCGTTTGGCTACACAGTCACGCTGTGGGCTGTCTTGTGCCTGGACTGCGGCGCTGCCTATCACTTCAATCCGCTAGAGGCCGGCATCATCGGCCGGCTTTGCCGCGAGGAACGTGTGACAATTATCGTCGGCACGCCCACGACATTGCGCAATTATCTAAAGCGCTGCCCAGTCGAGGACTTCAAGTCAGTCGAAGTTGTCGTCTGTGGAGCCGAACGGCTGCCGCCTGAACTGGCCGACGCCTTCGAGGAGAAGTTCGGCGTGCGACCGGTGGAGGGCTATGGCACGACCGAACTTTCGCCGATTGCCGCAGTCAACGTCCCCCCGGGTCGAGCGCCGGCGGACGGCGGCCATGGTTGCAAGCAGGGCACGGTCGGCCGTCCGCTGCCAGGTGTTGCGGCGAAAGTCACGCAT
>JANNTD010000491.1:0-13283 GCA_031403315.1 Planctomycetota bacterium | reverse complement strand
ATGCCTGCCCGTCGCGACGGCAGGCGAAGACTGTCTGGAGCGTGTTCTTCGGCAAACTTGTCTCCATCATTGACTATGCCGGTGCGGTGCCGGCGTCCGTCCAGAACCCCACGTCGAGTCGACCGGTATACTATAACGTGCGCGATGCCGTGCCGCTTACGCCTCCCAATTACGCCAAGGTTGCGCAGTCGTTCTATGGCGGAACGACGCCGCAAGCTTGTGTGGGTTGTCCAGCGATACCAAGATCTCCGCCAAACAACGCGGTTTATGATGGGGTAATCGTGCGGAGCCCTTGGCAGTATCTGAGCGGAGGTACAGGCATTGGTCCGCTGGTTGGCCAATGGGCAAAGAACGTACCCCGGCTGACGACGCCGGCGCGGATCACCGATGGATTGAGCAAGACTTTAATGATCGCCGAGAAATATGTCCGCAACGACATGTATGAGGCAGGGTCGTTGTCCGACGACCACGGCTGGGCCGAAGGCTGGGACGCCGATCAGATGCGATCGACTGCTTTTCCACCGGTCAGCGACAGCGATCCAATCAGCTGGCGCGACGACATGGAACCATATTTCGGCGACCGCGGATCTTTCCAGGGTACGTACAACGTGATCCATTTCGGCGCTTCCCACACCGCCGGAATCCAGGGCGTCTTTGCCGACGGATCGGTCCACACGATCACGTACGACGTCGACCCGGTCGTGTTCAACGGCTTGGGCACTCGTGCGGGGAATGAGACACCGGATTTGTCAGGTGTTAACTGAATTTTCGTTCGATCGACCTTTCGGCGGGGCACCCGCCGATATCGGTGCGACGCCGAGACATAGCCGCCTCGGCGTCGCTTTATTCCTGGAACCCGCGGAATTCGGCCACTTTTTGGAGCGGTCTCGGGAATCTTTCGTGCCCTTTCTAGGGCATTTTTCGTTGTCCGTCGCGTATCCGGCGATCTACACTTAATCTACTGGGCGGGGCATGCTGTCCCGCCCCGCCGTCGGCCTGTTCGATCTTGGAGACTCCATGCGTCATCTATCCATCTATATAGGAAGCCAACACGCTCGCTGGTGCCTGGTCGTCACGCTCGGCCTGCTGTCGAGCAGCTTTCATTTAGTAAGTCCTGTCGCTGCAGAGACTTGGGCCGAGCGACTTGGCTACCCAGCGGACAGCAAGGTGATCGTGCTGCATGCCAATGAACTCGGAATGTGTTTCGAGACGAACGCAGCCGGCACGAACCTGCTGGAATCGGGCATCGTGCGCTCTGCCGGAGCGATGGTTCCTGCTCCGTGGTTCGGTGACTTGGCCGAGTGGTGCCGAGCTCATCCCGATGCCGACGTCGGCCTCGAACTCACTCTCAATAGCGAACACAAGAACTATCGTTGGCAACCGGCGGCCAGCGGCGGGTTGGTGCCCAGCCTGATCGACGCGGACGGTTTCCTCTGGCGGACACCGGTGCAAACCATGGTGAACGGCTCCGCCAGCGACGTCGAACGCGAGCTGCGCACGCAAATTAACCGAGCCAAAACCTCTGGACTTCAGCCGTCGCACTTCACGACGCACCTCGGTACGCTCGTCACCCGGCCTGACTTGATGGAGGTCTACCTTCGAATTGCACGTCAGGAATGGATCCCAGCGATGATCGTCGAGCTCACGCCGGAGCAAGTGGAACGATTTCAGCGGCAGGGCTTTCCGCTGCCGGACGATGTGATCGCGCTGCTCGACGACTACCCGCTCCCGAAGGTCGACGACTTGCGATTCGTCGCGAATGCGGAGAACTTCGACGCGAAAAAGCAATCCTTCCTCAAGATGCTGAGCGAGCTCTCGCCGGGCATCACGCAGATCGCATTTCACCCGGCCGTGGCTTCCGATGCGTTATCCCGGATTACCGACAGCGCGCAGCAGCGCGTTTGGGACGCGCAGCTCATGGCCGACGACGAAGTTCGCGCGGCGCTGACGGCCGACGGCGTGGTGCTCACCGACTGGCGCGAGATCATGCAGCGATTTGAAGGCCGTCCTGCTCTGAGCGAAGTCGAGCCAGCCGCCGCTGCACAACCCGAGTGATGGATGCCGGAATGATGACCGCAACGAAACAACTTGGCACGACGCGACGGATTGTCGCAATCCTCGGCCTTGCGGCGATTGGGACGCTGGGCGGATTGACGGGTCGCACTTGCGCCCAACAGGGCTATGGCTCGTATTACGGACAAACCGTCACCCAGTCGCACGGCCAACTGGGTGCCCAGAGCACGAGTCGATATCTCTACGACGAGTATTTCTACAAACGGTCGTCGGTCAATCCCGCGATCAATTTGGATCGGATGGACCCGGCGGGCGGCACGGCCTACCAAGCGTACGTCCGGCCGGAACAAGAACGGCGCGAACGAACGATGCAGGCTCAAAACGCCTACATCGACGCCCGCAAGCGCGAAGGCCGGGTCGGCGACACGCGATTCCCGGGCGCGACTTACGGCGGTGGAGGGACGGCGATCATGAAGCCGCCGCAGAAGAGGCCGAATGCGACACCATCGGCTTACTACAACCATTGGTATGGCGGCTGGGCGAAGTGATCGCGCCGCGGCGGCGACAACCAACTGCCGTATCCGATGCCTGGCCACGGGCGTTCGATTTCAACAATTCCCGCGTGAAAATCTCGCCAAGTGATTGGCATTTGTCCCGCGGCGCGGTAGCATAGGCCATTGATTAGACAGCCGTTCGGTTGCATTTTTTGCTCAATTGCTTTTCGCGTTTGCGTGCTAGGCAGTTTTGCGACCGACAGCTAGGTTGTTGGGGCAGGTTCTATTTTGCTGGGTTATAGGTGCTACGGGTCTGGCCGCGTCAGGAATACGCGAGCGATTCGGCGTTGCTCTGCGCGATCCCTCCATTCCGCAAATTAGGCATCCCAGCCTTCGTGCAGTGTTCGACCAAGCGTACACAATTACAATTCAAATTCAACAATTGAGATTTAACGCGAAGGAGAGTTGACATATGAATCACTCGAGTCGAAAGCAATACGGCTTCCACCTTGGTGCACTGGCAATCGTGGTAGCGCTCACGGGTGCCGTCACCCAGGTGCAAGCGCAGGCCAAGAAACCCAACATCATCTTTATCATGGGCGACGATGTCGGCTGGTTTAACATCGGCGCCTACCACCGGGGCATGATGTCCGGCAAGACGCCGAATCTCGATCAACTGGCTGCCCAGGGAATGATGTTCACCGACTACTATGCGGAGGCGAGCTGCACGGCGGGTAGGGCCAACTTCATCACAGGCGAGATTCCACTCCGAACCGGCCTCACAACCGTGGGCCAGGCCGGCGCCGATGTCGGCATGCCGGCGAAGGCCTGCACCCTCGCCACTGCGCTCAAGGCGCAGGGCTACGCCACCGGCCAGTTCGGCAAGAACCACCTCGGCGACTTGAACAAGTTTCTGCCGACGGTGCACGGTTTCGACGAATTCTTCGGCTACCTGTACCACCTCGACGCGATGTCAGACCCCTATTGGTATTCGTTCCCAGACGATCAAGCCTATCGCGACAAATACGGCCCGCGCAATCTGGTGCACTGCTATGCGACGGACACGGATGACCCGACCGAGCAGCCGCGCTGGGGTCGAGTCGGTAAGCAAAGGGTCGTGGACGAAGGCCCGTTGCCACCGTTTCCGAACATGGACAACGTGCCGAACATGCACAACATTTCGGCGAAGGCCAAGTACGACATGACCACCTTCGACGAGGTGCTGGTCAAGAATACGTGCGGCTTCATGGACAAGGCCAAACGGGACGGCAAGCCGTTCTTCGTCTGGCACAACACCACGCGCATGCACGTCTGGACGTTCCTCTCCCCGAAATACCAGGCGAAGATGAACAGCCAGACCAATTATGGTCTGGAAGAAGCCGGCATGGCGCAAATGGACGATAGCATCGGCGCGATCCTGAAGCACATCGAAGACATCGGCGAGACCGAAAACACGATCGTCGTCTTCAGCACCGACAACGGCGCGGAAGTCTTCACCTGGCCGGACGGCGGCATGACGCCGTTCAAAGCCACTAAAGGCACGGTCATGGAAGGCGGCTTCCGGGTGCCGTGCATCGTTCGTTGGCCGGGGCACATCAAGCCGGGCACAGTCCAGAACGAGATTTTCTCCGGTCTCGACTGGTTCCCAACACTTTGTGCTGCCGCGGGGAATCCCAATATCACGGACCAACTCCTCAAGGGTGTAAAACTCGGCGACCGTGAGTACAAGAACCATCTCGACGGTTACAACCAGATGGAATTGCTCACGGGCAATGGTCCATCGAAGCGCCATGAGGTTTGGTACTTCGGCGGTCCCAAATTGGGCGCTGTTCGCCTAGACGATTTCAAGTTCCAGTTCTACCAACAGCCGCTCGGCTGGCCGGGGCCGAAGGTAACGACCGACATGCCGGGCATGGTGAACATCCGCCAGGATCCGTTCGAGCGGACGCCGTCGATCAACGGCGAAACGCTGAACAATATGGGCGGCGGGTACATGAACGATTTCTATGCCCGCGAGTTTTGGCGGTTTGTGCTCGTTCAGCAGCGGGTTGCGGCGCTAGCGATGACTGCCGTCGAGTTCCCACCGATGCAGGATCCGGCCTCCTTCAACTTGGACGCGGTTAAGAAGCAGATTGACGACATGATCAAGGCTCACGCGGGCCAGTAATCGGAGGATCACAACAGCGGGCGGTCCGCAAGGGCCGCCCGCCGATTGCGTATCGCTGTCGTTACAGAAAGTAAACTATGGTTCGGAAATTTGTCGGATTGTTGACAGTCGTGACGATGTGTCTTGCAGTGTGCATTGCTGACGCGTCGGCTCGCGGAGGAGCTGGCGAGCGGCCGAGTGGTGAACGGTCGGGCGGCCAGAATGCGAGCGGCAAGAAAGCTCCGGGCGGAGCTTGGTCCGAATACAATCCTGAGGGTAGACAAGGCAAGGAACAGTCCGGCGGCGCACGCAATGCGTCGGGTGCCGGGGGAGCAGCCGCAGGACACGTGGCTGAGAAAAATAAACAGCCTCAGGCGTCTGGTGCTGAGGGTGCCGCAGCCGGACATGCAGCCGCAAAGAACCATGCTCCGCAGTCCACTGGCGCACAAGGCGCTGCGGCAGGAGCAGCCGCTGCCAATCGTAATTCACCGATGGCGTCAGGTGCCCAGGGCGCGGCCGCCGGATACGCGGCTGGCAAGAATAACACGCCTCAGTATTCAGGTGCGCAAGGCGCAGCGGCGGGAGCTGCCGCCGCCAATCAGAATGCGCCTGCCGTTTCGGGTGCCACCGGCGTTGCCGCGAGCGCCGCCATCGCCAACCAGAATGCACCATCGGTGTCGGGTGCCGAGGGTGCCGCCGCCGGATATGCCGCGGTGAGGAATTCGGTCGATCATCCCGGCATGTATGGCCAACAGTGGTACGGCGAACATCAGAGTGCTTGGTCGCCGACAGGCTGGGCCGACGGCGCAGCTTGGGCCCCGGCGACTTGGGATGCCGTGGCCGGACACTGTGCTTACGGCAGTCACGCGCCAGTCCAATATAACTACGGCGCCAACGTAACGTGCGTTGGCGGAAACGTGGTCGTCGATGGTCAGTCGGCCGGAACAGCGGAGGAGTTCAGCCAGGAAGCCGCCGACATCGCTGAGACCGGCACGAATACTGCGGCATCGCCCACCGATCAATGGCTGCCGTTGGGCGTGTTTGCGCTGGTTCGCAATGAGCATCAGCATCCGCAACTGATCATGCAATTGGCAATCAATCAGCAAGGCGTCATACGCGGCAATTACACGGACGAAGTGACGGATACCACGTTGCCAATCCATGGCGCCGTCGACGAGCCAACTAATCGGGCGGCTTGGACAGTCGGCGACAACAAATATTCCGTGATGGAAGCGGGGCTGGAAAACCTCACGCAAAGCGAAGCGCCCGCGCTGATCCACAAGAATGGCACGACGCAACGTTGGCTGCTGGTACGACTCGCGCAGCCCAATCAAGTTGGCAATGGAGCTTTACCTGTCGACGCTCCACATTAAAGTGCTGAATGTCGAACTGCGGAGAACTTGTGAGCGCGAGTCGTCATGTCGAAGCTGCTCCTGATCGTGACGGCTTTGGTAGAGGTGGGAACGGGTATCGCACTGCTCGTCGCGCCTGCTTGGGTCGTGGCATTTTTGCTTGGTGATGGACTGAATTCGCCGCAATCGTTGGTTTTGGGGAGGATCACGGGGGCGGCGCTCGTCGCGATGGGCGTGGTGTGTTGGCTGGCAAGCCACGGCGAATCGAGTGGACACCGGGCGCTGATGGGCGGCATGCTGCTCTACAACTTGGCAGTTCCAGCGCTCTTGATGCAGGCAGCGATCGCATTCGGCCTGAGAGGAATCGCGCTGTGGCCTGCCGGCATCCTGCACACTGGCTTGGCGATTTGGTGTGTGCTCTGTCTGCGGAATCGTTAGCGACGTGAACTTGAAAATTGGTAAGATGTCGCGATTCGGATCAAAGAGAAGTTGAGCATTTGCATGCGATGAAATCCGCCCGCACCGAAAGCCTCTTGGCCGCCGCGCGGGTGCCAGACGCAGAAGCGATTCGGACACACAAACCAAATAACGCACAGAAGGGGTGGAACGCATGAATCCAAGATTCCTCATTTGCGGCTTGACGCTGCTCGGTGGCATGGCGTTTTTCGGCGTCACGGCGGTACAATCGCAGGACAAAGAATCGGACGACCCGTCCTTCCAGAAATATGGTCAGGTCTTCAAAGGCAAGATCGCGAGGACCTACGAGGAATCCGTCGAGTGGTATCCCGAAGGCGTGAAACCAAAACCAGGCACGCCCAATGTCTTCATCATCCTGCTGGATGACGTGGGCTATTCGCAAATCGGTTGTTACGGCGGATTGATCAAAACGCCTAACATCGATGCGCTGGCCGCCGATGGCTTGCGCTACAGCAATTTTCACACCTGCGCCTTGTGTTCGCCTTCGCGCGCGACGATCATGGCCGGGCGAAATCCGCACAAGATTGGCCTGGGTTCGCATGCGCTCACGGCGATGGGCTTCCCCGGTTACAACGGCACGCCGCCTGAGAGTGCGAAGTCCATTGCCAAGGATTTTCAGCACGCGGGTTTTGAAACATTTGCGATTGGCAAATGGGATCACACTCCGTTGCCAGAAGCTTCGCAGAGCGGGCCGTTTCACCATTGGCCTAGCGGCGAGGGCTTCGACCATTTTTATGGCTTCATGGCTGCCGACGCCGACGATTACCGCACACTGCTGTGGAACGACCATCGTCCGTCGGAGACCTGGATGGACACGGCGAATTATCACCTGACCACCGATCTGGCCAACCGCGCCATCGACAATTTCACGTCCCATGCGTCGATTTATCCTGATCGGCCATTGTTTCTGTTTTGGGCGCCCAGCGCCATGCACTCGCCGCATCAGGTCGAGCAGAAGTACATCGACATGTACAAGGGCAAATTCGACATGGGTTGGGACAAGGCCCGCGAAACGATTTTTGCAAAGCAAATGGCCATGAAGCTGCTTCCCGCCGGGACCAAGCTTTCCAACGGCATTCCTGAGATTCCTAGATGGGACAGTTTGAACGCGGAACAGAAAAAGCTCTACGCCCGCCAGATGGAAGTGTTTGCCGGCATGATGACGCAGACCGACGAGCAGATCGGGCGGATGATTGCGACTCTCAAGCGCACCGGACAATACGACAACACGCTGATCATGCTGACATCCGACAATGGCTGCAGTGGCGAAGGTGGATTGAACGGCACATTTAACGAATCACGCGTCATCAATTCCATGCAAACGTCGTTGGAAGAGAACATGAAGCACTATGAGGAATGGGGCGGCCCCAACACCTATCCGCACTATCATGCGGGCTGGGCCATGGCCGGGAACACGCCCTTCAAGTATTGCAAGCAGATCGTGCACAACGGCGGCATTGCCGATCCGCTGATCGTCACCTGGCCCAAAGGCATTCAGGCCAAGGGAGAAATCCGAAATCAATACAGCTTCATCACCGACGTCATGCCCACGGCTCTTGAGGCGACCGGCACCCCTTTCATGCCAGAGATCGATGGCGTTAAGCAGATGCCGCTGGACGGGATCAGTCTGGTGTATTCCTTCGATAACGCCGCCGCGCCTTCCGCGCGGACCGAACAGTATTACGAGCAGCTCGGCAACCGCGCCATGTACAAGGATGGCTGGAAAGCGGTGACAATCCACGGCAACCGCATGCCCTGGGTCGTTGCTGGCACCTTCCCGTTCGACGAAGACGTCTGGGAGTTGTACAACCTCAACGAAGACTTCTCCGAAACCGAGAACCTCGCCGACAAGTACCCGGAGAAACTAGAAGAGCTCAAGCAGGCGTGGGACGAGCAGGCCTGGAAGAACAATGTTTATCCGCTTTACGATGACATCGGCAACCGGATTGCCAAGCAGTTCAGCCGCGCGTTTGGCGACCGCAAGAGTTTCACCTACTACTGGCCGGGCGCGGTGCGCATTGCCGAAGCTGTTTCCGCGCCGATAAAAAACACCGCACACACCATCGAGACCACTCTCGAACTGAAGGGCGACGAGGAAGGCGTCATCGTGGCCTGCGGCGGCGTGAATGGCGGCTACACCCTGTTCATTGCCGACCACAAGCTGCACTACGACTACAACTTCCTGAACTCGGAGCGATACGCGGTCGTGTCACCCGTCCTGCCTTTCGGGAAAGTTGACCTGAAGTTCAACTTCGTCAAAACCGGCATTCTCAAAGGCACGGGCGAGTTGTATGTGAACGGGATAAAAGTGGCGGAGAGCGCCATAGATCACACCGTTCCGGGAAGCTTCTCGCTCAGCGAGACGTTCGACGTCGGGGTCGATAACGGAACGCCCGTTTCGAACAACTACAAGGCGAAGGATCACTTCCCCTTTACCGGCCAGATCGACAAAGTGGTCATCAACCTGATCACCGAAGACACTGACAAGACGAAATAGCCTATCAATTCCACGATTTTTGAATGGTGCATGCCGCCCGCGTTGAAACCCGGCACGCCGAGGAATTTCAATCTCATTCTCGACCTCCTGATTGGCCCAAAGGCTCTTGCACTTGGTGAATCGCGTTGACGGCCCTGACTTACGCAGATTTCGTCGGCCAGTGATGGCCCCGTCCTTTGCTCCGGCGGCATACCCTGGGGGTCTGCCGGGCCGGCAAAAGCCGGCGGGAGCTTCCTGACATCGGGCCGTGCCGCGGTTACAATGTAAGCTCCATTCGGGTTCCGTCTGTCCGCCTGATGTTAGGGATCAAGATACTTAGGGACTGCATATTTATAGGGACCGTGCCATGAAAGTTGCGCCGCTTTGCGCTGCCGTGCTATTCGTGTTATCTGCAACCGCCGCTCAGGCCCAGGTCGTCGTGGACCAGGCCGCGACCGCGGGCGAGAGCTACAGCCGCGGGATCAGTGGCATCATTTCTGCCCAGGGGCAGAAAAATCTTTCCGATTCGCAGGCGGCAATCAACGCGACCGAGGCCCGCTCGAATCAGATCGACAACCAGGTCAAATCGGTCAACGCCTACTGGGAGAAGAAGGGCATCTACCAGGAACACGTCGAAGCGGAGAATCAGCAAATTCAGGCGGCGCGGGGGCGATACATCGCCCGTCGCGGCTCGCTGGATTTCTCGCCCGAAGAGTTCGATCGCACGACCGGCAAAGTGAATTGGCCGAGAATTTTGCAGCAAACGACCTTCGATCCGTACCGCACGACACTCGATACGATATTCCATGATCGGTCGTACAACGGCGCGTTGACTGGCGACCAATACGTGCAAGCCAATACAGCATACAACGATTGGCGCGGGGCGATCCTCGGTCAAAAGAGCGAGTTCCCAGCGCCCATCGTTCAGCAGATGTTGCGGTTTTTGATCAAAGTCAAACGCGAGCTCGACGACAACTTGGGCTGAGATCGCTGAGCCTCCTAGTCCATCAGGTCTTTCGCCTTTTCTGACAGATTGAAACGGAGCAGTATTCCGATGAGAAGTTCTTTCGGTCGTTCACCAGTTTGCGTTGGTTGGGGTTTGGTTGTCGTCGCGGGCATGATCGTAACGTCATCGTGTGCCAAGCGCAACGAGCCCGCCCCGGCGCCCACGGAGACGAGCGCGCCGGCGACGGACAATTCGGAGGCGGCCCCAGCTGCGACCTCTAAGGAAGACATGTCAAAGTTGCTTGTTTCGGCGACGACCGGCGGCGGCGAGGCACGCTATACGGCGATCGACGATATCGGAGAGCGGGCGGCGGAATCCAATTTGATCGTGCCGGACTTGATCGAGAATCTCGACGACAGCGATCCGCAGGTGGTGTGGCGAAGCGAGCGGGCATTGGGTGATTATGGGGAGGAGGCCGTCTCCGCCGCTCCTGAGCTGCGCGAGCTGTTGTCGAACAAGGATCCGGTGCTACAGCATCATGCGGCTGTGGCGCTCGGTCGCGTGGGTGATAAGTCGGAGGAAACGGTTGATGCGCTCGTGACGGCCGTAGGCAGCTCGGATGCCCGCGTTTCGCGCGCGGCGGTCGCGGCGCTGAAGAATTTGAAGCCCGGGCCGGTGAAGGTGGCCCAGGCATTGAAGAAGGCGATGACGGCTCAGGATAATTCGGTCGCGGCCCAGGCGCTGGAGGCGATTGTCGAACTTGGCCCCAAGGCGGTGCCACTCATCAACGAAGCGCTTAAGGATCCCACGACCGCGTATTTGGCTGCGTCGGCGGCGGAGGAAATCGGTCCCGATGCCGCGGAGGCGGTGCCCGCGCTGGTGGACCTCTTGAGCCAGACGAAGCACTCGCACATGCAGATCCGCGTGCTGTTGGCGCTGGGACGGATTGGTCCCGGGGCGAAGTCGGCCGCGCCGCAGATCGCAGCGGTGATGGCCAGCTCGCAGGACGCGACAGTGCCGGTGGCCGCGGCGTTTGCACTGGGTTCGATTGGGTCAACGGATGCCGACGATGCATTGCGTGCGGCGGTGGCCAAAGACAGTCCCTTCCTGTCGATGGTCGCGTCTTGGTCGCTCGCCAAGCTGCATCCGGACGATGCCGAGTTGAAAAAGCAAGCGATTGAGAAGCTTAACGCCGGACTCAACGGTGACGACGAAGCGATCAAGGGTGCTGCGGAAAAGGGACTCAAGATGCTCGAAACCCCCGCGACGACTCCCGCTCAATAGCGACTTTCGGTGTCGACTTGCTCTCACGGCTGGTCGAGATTCGAAGTCGCCATGTTTCATACGGAGATGAAGCAATGGCTACGAGAATGGCTCGAATACTGCTTGGGCTGGCCGCAGTGCTCGTGGCGGCTGGTTGGGAGCAATCTCCTGCACAATCTGTGCACCGTGGCGATGAGCCGCTCACGGCGATCGACATCTTGTTGCTGCCGGACCAAACAATGGTCGATGCCGCCCAACGCGACAACGCGCGGCTACGCAAAGATTACCCGGCCGGCTTCGCGCTCGACGCCACCCATCGTCCGCATGTCTCGCTGCTCCAACGATACGTCCGCACCCAGGATCTTGGCGCGGTGTATCGGGCGGTCGAGGGCGTTCTGAATCAAGAGCGGCCGGCGGGTTGGGAACTCGAAGCGATCGGCTACTACTATCTCGACTTCAACAATACGGCGTTGGCGGGCATCGTCATCGAGCCCACGCCCGAGTTGCGGCGATTGCAGCAAGAAGTCATAAACGCGGTGGCGCCTTTCACGCGCCGCAACGGCACTGCCGCGGCGTATGTCACCACTCCCGCGGCTCCCGGCGTCAATCTACCGACACTGGACTACGTCAACACCTTTGTTCCCAAACGCAGCAGCAACAACTTCAATCCGCACGTTACGATTGGCGTCGGGCAAATCAGTTTCGTGCAGCGGATGCAGGCGACCCCGTTTCCACGATTCCAGTTCAAAGTGGCGGGAGCGGCGGTGTTTCATCTGGGGAACTTTGGCACTGCGGCCAAAGAGCTCTGGGCGTGGAAGCCGAGGGGTGAAGCGGCCGCCGCTTCCGGTCGTGACGATGGCGATCCGCTGCCCTCATGGAATACTGGTCCGGCGAAAGCAGCGATCAAGAAGTTTGTCGCCAATGTCACAGTGCCCGGCACACCGAACTTCGTTCCGCCCCGCGAGCGGATCGCCACGTTTGACAACGATGGCACACTGTGGTGTGAGATGCCGATCTACACGCAGTGCGCCTTCATGATCGATCGCGTGAGGGCACTTGCGCCGGAGCATCCCGAATGGAAGGAGCAGCAGCCCTTCAAGGCGGTGCTGGAAAACGACAAACAAGCGATCATTGCCAGCGGCGAATTGGGAATCAACGAGATCGGCATGTCGACCCACGCTGGCATGACGCCCGGCGACTTTGAGCGGATCGTCAGCGACTGGCTCGCCTCCGCCCGACACCCACGCTTCAAGCGTCCTTACACTTCGCTGGCCTATCAACCCATGTTGGAGCTGCTCGCCTATCTGCGGGCGAACGAGTTCAAGACGTTTATCGTTTCGGGCGGCGGCATCGAGTTCATGCGGCCCTGGACCGAGCGCGTGTATGGAATTCCTCCGTATCAAGTCGTCGGCAGCTCGATCAAGACGAAATACGAACTGCGTGGCGACACGCCGATCCTGATGCGACTGCCGGAGGTAAATTTCATCGATGACAAACAAGGCAAGCCGATCGGCATCAACCGATACATCGGCATGCGACCGATCGCCGCGTTCGGCAACTCGGACGGCGACTACGAAATGCTCCGTTGGACCACGGCAAGCGAGCCGGGTCGTCCCCGACCCCGGTTTGGTTTGATCGTGCATCACACCGACGCGGTGCGAGAATACGCCTACGACTTTCCTTCGCTGGTCGGCCAACTCCAACGCGCTCTCGACGAAGCGCCCGAGCGCGGTTGGACCGTGGTCAGCATGAAAGACGATTGGAAAACAGTTTTTTCGGGCAATTGACAGACGAGTCGCCCGTCGGTGGCGGTTGGCATCTGCCGCAGCTTGAGCCGCTCTAGCGCGTACTACGACAATAATTCCGTCGGAAATCGAGTAGCAAATTGCCGGCAGTCGTGGTAGAAAACTCGTTGGTTTGAAATTCTCATCAATTCTTGATCCGGACACTGGACGTCTCATAGAAACGCGACACTTTCGCAGGAGGAACCAACTCAATAGCGTAAGCGACATGACCGAGTTCTGCAGCTTTGATCGTTCGAGTGTGGGCTTTGTTGGTGGGTGAAGTCGCCGTGGGCTGGGCAGGCCCCGACGGACCACGGCATTGGTCGACAATG
>JANNTD010000490.1:0-17798 GCA_031403315.1 Planctomycetota bacterium | reverse complement strand
GAACGAGCGTCGATCCAACGGAGCGGCTCCACTGTCGGCTCGGAAAGGTACACCAACACATGATCGATTCCGCTCCCCTGCGGCCGACAGTCGACGCGATAGGTTTGCCGCAATTGGCCTTGGGCGAGCGCTGCCTCGAGCTGGATCGCCGCGTCATAAGCACCTTTTTTGGGAGTCAGCCGAATCGCCGCCCCGGCCACACTGGTCTCCAAATCACAGAAACGCCCATCCGTAGGAGCAGCAAACAATTGTCGTTCATCGGCGCTCAGATCGTCGGCGGCGACCGAGTGCCACTCGCCGACTGGCTCGAGCTCGAACTGTTCCGCGACTTTGAGCTGCAGCAAATTGCCCTCGATCGCGAGGCCGCTCCACGTGAGCAAAACGAGCGAGTCGAGCGGCAGCGGCTCGACCGCCGCCGAGCGTTGCAATCGGCCCGTCACGATAATTGTCACCGGCTGCTGGGGAGTGATCGCACGGTGCAACTGCAGCTCGATGGTGTCTCGGCCGCTGGCCCGATTGACGTACCATTCACCCAGCGCGTCGGCCGGCATCGTTTCCACGGCGTCGATCGACCAGCCGGGCTGCAGATCGGCGGAGAGCTTGTGCAGGCTGCCGCGCTCCACGCACACTTCAGCCACCAGCCGGCCGGCCACGCCAGGATTTCCGACTTCGAGCGATGCGCCCATCCGCACGCGTCCGCTCGCCGGTCGATGATCGAGCGCGAGTTCGACCGACGACGACGGCGAAAACGCGGCGAATCGCCGCAACTGCCCCTGGTCGCGCGCGGTCGGGCCGACCTCCGCCATGATCTGAACGCAATCAATGGGGGACAAGTCGCGCAATTCCAGCGACGGGTCGAGCGCCAGCTCGATCGTTCCGGAAGTCCAAAATGCGTCACGGACCGTCAGCTTCGGCAACCGTTGCGGCTCGCCGGTGACGAGCGGACCCCAAGCGCGGAGAACGACGGTCATCGACTCATCCGGCGGAGCCGCAGGAAGTTCGATCACGGCCTGGATGGCACCGTCGGCGTCGTCCTCCGCCACGCGCCATTTCAAATCGTGCTCACCCACTGCAGCCGCAATGAGTTGCAGTCCCTTCGGCAACGAGATGCTCAACTCTTTGGGCGGCAAACCGCGCGTCGACAGTCGCAGCTTGGCCTCCAGCTCAACGCCGCGTTTGCTGACGTCGTAGCGCAGATCTTCGCGGACCGCAGTGGAAAGCGAACTGTTCGTCGCCGCTCGGTTGGCGTCCTCGATCCGCAGCACGGCCGACGGCGACGCGCCCACCGCCAGGACCCAGCGTCCGCCCGCAGCGGATTTTGCCGGCGATTCGAGCACGACGCTGCCCTCCAGCACCGGCTGCTTGTTGGCCGGGAGATCGAGCAGCAACCGCGCGCTGGCCGCGGTCGGCAAGCGGAGCGGGATTTCGAGTGCGCCTGTTGCGGACTCAATCGGCGTCGTGTGCCAGTCGAATTCAATCTCGCCGGAGCGCGGCAATTCGAGCGCATACTCCAGCGGTTCGCCTGCGACCGCCGACGACCAGCCCAGTCGCGCCGGCTCGCCCGCCGCGCCGCGCCACCGGGCATTGCGAATGACGAGCGACGTCTCGCCCACCGGCATCCGGGCCGGCCGCTCGCCGTGGAGCACGACCCGCCACCACCCGCGGCCGCCCATCATTTCGTTTCCTTCAATCCGCGCCTCGTACTCGGCCGCGGCGATGTTCGCTGTGGACGGCGGCTGGTTAGCTGCCGCGACCCAGGCGTCGAATTCGCGCGCTTCAACCGGCAAGAATTTTTCGCCGTCGCTCGGCCAAGTCGACGGGCTATCGGCCGGAACCAGAATTCGGCGATAAGCGTTCGGCGTCTCGCCGCGCGACGCAACATGCCAGAACGCTCCGACTAGCGCAACTGCGACGAGCGCTGTCCGCCAATCAATCGTGCTCGATGCGGTTCGCGTCATCGGTCGACTTCCGGGACGGCGAGCGGGGCCGTCGGCGTGCCACTCGAGGAATGGACCAGTGATGGTGTGGGGTAGGAATCGGTGCGTAGCGACGACCGCATCCGCAGGTTCGTGCTGCCGCTCGTCGCGAGCGGCAGCGCGATTGTGCGAGGCGACATCCAACGCCGCAGCACCAGCGCCACTGCCGCGAGGATCACGCCCAGCACCGCGGCTTGTCCGACGAGCACGGCCGGGCCAGGATACGCCACTGCCAACGAGGCCACGATCACCGCCAGCAGGATGCCAATCCAACCCCGCCGTACCATCGGTACGTACATCCACATGCTCACCACCGCCAGCACCGCACCCGACGCCACGAGTACGAACAGCCATCGTGGGGCGGTAAACATTTCGATCGACGCCATCGGCGCGAGGCCGCTGTACAGGTACGCGTTGTGCGTCGCCGACGGGCCGAGCTGGCTCGTGGTCCCGACCCAGGTTTCCAACTCGGCTTGGGTCATCGTCGCTGTGCGGCCCCAAAACACTTCGAACCATTGCCATGTGTCGACCGGCACCAACTGGCCCGGCGTTCGCACGACGTGGCGGTCGCCGGGCAACACCACCTGCCAATAAACTTCGCTCAGCGCCGACGTGCCGACCAATTGCGGCGGAGTGAACCAATGACGTGTGACGAGCCCGACGGGCGCGGGCCGGCGGTAGCGCAGCTCCAGCGTGTGCGACGACGTACCAGCAGCGTTTGCGGTCAGAGAATTCGGCAGCTCGACGATCAACCGGCCTTCCTGTCGCGTCGACACCCGGGCCAACGTGCCGTCGGCAAGCACTTCGACTTCTTGCACCGCCGTCAGCGGCGGCAGCTCGACCGTGACCGCCGACCCGGCCGTGCGAAACTTGAATGCCGCGCGGTCCTGGATCGTGCCTCCCGCCTGCCACGTTTGCAGCCAGGCGCGTTCGACAGTCGTCGCTTGCGGACGGTCGAGCGCAATCGGCTCGAGCATGAGCGGCAGCTCGGCCGCTGCTCCAGCCATGGATAGCACGAGCGCCGATTTGGCTCCGGCGTCATCCATTTGCTGCCAGGCCGAATTGGCCGACTCGTCGAGCGCGACCGCAACATTTGCCGCGGCGGCGATCTGAACGCGGTGGCCGGCGATTCGTCCGCCCGCCGGCTGGGGTAGCACTAGCGTGTTTCGTCCGACGCCGAGCGACTCGACCGAATCGGCGACTCGATACGCGATGCGCACGTGGAATTGCCCCAATCGCGGCTGCGCCAACATTGCTCGCGCGATCCGCGTCGGCCGACCGTGCGACACCGGTTCGGTCACCGCGGCGACGACGATCGGCTCGGCCCCCGAGGTCGCCGGTACGATCTCGATTTGGTCGTCGTCGATCGACCAGCCGTCCGGTACGTCGAACGACAGCTCGTCGAGCGGTTGGTATTCCACGCGATACGCAATGTCCTGCGTCGCGCGGAGCTGCTGCCAGTCGACGGCGATCGCCGTGTCGATCTCTGCCGTCGTTTCGCTCGGCCGAATGGATCGCTGAGCCGCGAAGACCGCATCGGGCACGAACGAACGATAGCGAAACCATTGCTTGCCGTCCTTAGCCGCGGCGATCGGCTCGTCGCTGGTGACCGGCGTGGGCGACAGGCCGCGCGATGCCGGCATGTCGGGCAGCAGCTCAATCGCGGCGTCGGCGGTGACGACGAGCTCGGCGGCCGCGACCGTGTCGGCCTCGGGCACCGGGAGCGGCAGCTTCAACTCGGTGGTGTCGCGCGCGATCGTGCGACGCAATTCAAATGTGATCTCGGCCCGCCGCGACGAAGCCTGGGTGAGCGGCAGCACCAACATGCCGTCGCGCGACACGAGCACGCCGTCGCGGTCCACGAGGCCACCCGATTCAATCGGCTCGGCCGTCAGCTCCCAGCCTTGAAGCTGAACGTGGAACTCGAACGCCCGTGCCCCCGGAACCTGGTAAACCAGCTGCACGCGCAGCCGGGCCTCGTCCGCGCCCAACTCGAGCGCATAGTCGGGCGTGACGTGAACCACCATCGGCCGGGCGACGACCCGCGCCCGCAGCGACCACGGCTGGCGATCGTACTGAAAAGCGACGGTTGGCTGCACGTCGCGCAAGGGCGGCGGCAGTTCGGCCCGCTCGACTTGCCGCACATACGGCCCGTTTTCCCACCGTAATTGCCAATCGTCGGCGACCTCGATCGCCACGTCGCCGAATTGACGCACCGCGCCGAGCACCTCGAAGCCGGCCAGCTCCACGGCCCGCTCGGCTGTCGGCAAACTCAGCGGCTGTTCGGTTAGAAGTTCGACTTCGACCGGGCCGAGTTGCTTTCCGGCGAGTTCGACCGTGACGATTTGTGATCCATCTTCGGTCGCGGAGGGCTGGTCGTCGACGATGACCCGGTATTCGGGTGCGGCAGTTGCCGTATCGCGCGGCAGATCTTGAATCAGCTTGGCCCCGGGCGGCAAACGCACGCGAAAGCGATCGAAGCTGCCGCCGTAGCTGCGCACCGACAAATGTGCGTCCGAGCGAATGCTGTGGCCGTCGATCGAGATGGCGATGGCGCCGGTGGCACTCAACACGGTGGCCAGTTCCGACCGCTCGGTGGCGGCCGTGTTCCAACTCAAGCGAAAATCACCGGCCGGGCCGTTGACTTTGAGTCGGGTGCCGCCATCGGTCGCCGTTTCCTTGGTCAAGACTGCGCCGTCGGTCGTTGCGGCGTCGACGATCGGCGTTGGCACCGTCAGCGTGAGGTGACTCACCAGGGCCCGTGGTAGATTCAGCTCGAGGCTCGTTTCGTTGCCGTCGCGCAGCAAGGGCCGCAGCACTTTCAAGTTCAGCTTGCAGCGCTGGCCGAGCTGACCATCGAGCCAGGCCACAAATCCGCCGGTCTGCGGCTCTTAATCGACACACGACCGTGTCGCTGCCGTCGGGCCGATCACTCCGATCACTTCCAATCGTGGTTCCTCCAGCAGGATCGCGTCCGCCATTCCGAGCGGCACCTTGAGCGGTCCGCTCGTCAGCAATTTGACCGTCACCTCGACGTCGAGCTCCGCATGATCGTCCCGCGTTTGGCCGGCGATCCGCAGTTCGTCGATGGTGAAGCGGGGTTTGCCGTCGTGCGCCTCCGCATTTTGCAGCTTCTTCCAAGCGGCGACGAATTCCTCGTACTTCATCCCCAGCACCGGCTGGGGCCGGCCCTGCGCATCGAGCAGAATGTAGGTGTCGGGCCCGACGTATTCGATTTCGCCTTCAAGCTTAGGCGGTTCGGCAGGCGCCAGCGTTTGGCTTTCGGCGTCGCGCCGCAACGCCGCCGAGAACATTAGCGCCGTGATCGCAATCAGAATCGTGTGCCGACGGTGGTTCATGGCGTCCGACGTAGGCTGAGAATCGTGACGGCGGCCACGAACGGGCGATGAGAGGAGGAACCCCTGGCGCGGCGCGACTGCCCGGTATTCTATCCCTCGGGCGCGAAGCGTGAAACAGTGCAAGAAATCGCGGGGAATTCGCTAGACGCTGGCCGGCCCAAGAACGCGCAGCAGATCGCCGTGGAGCTCCGGCCCCGCGGCAGACACAAAATGGGGGCTCCAGATGTTGAACTCGCCGCCGCCGCGGCCGGTCACCACGCCACCCGCTTCACGCACCAGCAGCACGCCAGCCGCCACGTCCCAGGGCTGAATCTTCGTGGCCCAAAAGCCGTCGAGCCGCCCGTGGGCCACGTAGGCGAGATTCAATGCGGCCGAGCCGCTGCGACGCACGGCCTGGCTAACCTGCACCACGCGGACGAAATCGGCCAGATCCGGCGCATCGGGCCCCACCCGCGGCGGCAGGCTAACCGCAACAAGCGCTTCGCCCACCGACGTGACGCCACTCGTCTCGAGCCGCGTCCCGTTGCAAAACGCGCCAAATCCCTTCTCCGCAACGAAAATCTCGTCTGCTAGCGGATCGTAAATCACGCCCGCCAAGAGCTCGCTACCATGCGCCACGGCCACCGACACCGCATAGCAGGGATAGCCGTGGATGTAGTTCGTCGTGCCGTCCAACGGATCGACGAGCCACACGTAATCGTCATCGCCGACTTCGACTTGCGATGTTTTTTCCTCGCCGACGAACAAGTGATGCGGGAAACGAGCGGCGATTTCCGCACGAATCGCCGCTTGCGAAGCGAGGTCGGCGTCGGTCACCAGGTCGGCCGGCGCTTTTTCGCGGGCCTGAAAGCGGCCACGCCAAGCCAACAGCTCGCTCGCACCGGCCCGGGCGGCGATCTCGCACGTCTCGAGAAGTTCACTCATAGGGACAGCTCGACGTTGACGATCACGGTGTGTTTTTCGGTCGAAAACGTGGCGGAAATGCGTCAAACGCTACATGCTTGAATCGCCGTAAATGTCCGTCTGGCAAGGACTAATGTCGGATTGTGAAAAGCGTGAGAAATTCCCTCGTAGATTTTGTCCCAAAACTATGGACACGGCCATTGAAACGGGTATCATCATTACAGGAACAACAGTTTGTCGGCTAGGGTGTCTTCTGAGCCGCATTTAACCACGAAGGCGATTGCCTGATATTTATCATCCCCAGTAACTTGGGAAACACCTAGGCCTCTTCTCTGTTCCGGCCCCGTCGCTTCATCCTCGGATGTTCGGCGGGGTTTTTTATTGGACGGAGCATGATATTCGTAGGGTGGGTCGAGTTGCACGAGACCCACTAAGCATTCGCACATGCCCGACCACGCGCAAGACACCGAGTATTGGCAGCTCGCAGAGCAAATCGCAAGACTGCGTCTCGGCGTCGCCACGGCGCGCGTCGACATCGCTCGCCCGCAATTGGGTGTGCAGGAGTTGCGCCTCGATTCGCGCTCGATCGACGGACAACTGCTGGCACTAGCGCCGAGCAATACCCCAACAACGTGGCCGGCGCAGGTGGCCGACGCCTACGTCCGCGGCCCCGATCTCGTCGCGACGTATGCCGGCAATGAGCAATGGCCGTACTCGCCGCAAGTCTATTGGAGCATCCTGCCCCATGAGCACGGCAGCGAGATTGTCGCCTCGCTCGCGCTCGTGGTCTCGATTCAAACCAATTTGCTCGACACGCACCCACGGATCGACGTGCGGTCCAGTTTGCCCGCTAAAGAAGTACTGCTGGTCAGCGTCGTATCAGGTCACAGCGGTGACGAAATGCTCGTTGATTCGCACGTCGAGGGCGTGCAAAGCATCGATCCGCGGGCAAGCGCCTGCGGCATCCTCTGGCGATTCAAAGACGGCACGCCGAGCTATGCCGAGATCGTGCCAACGAGCGACTTTCGCCAACTGTCCGTCGAGCGCTTATCAACCGGCGAATTTCAATCCCGCTGGGAACTCTTCGCCGAGTTTTTGGAGAAAGGCGTGATCCGTCGCGCACGATTGCAGTCGCTCTTTGTACCGCGCGAGAACGACGTGCAACTCGTGGCCGAATGTTGCCGGGCGATCGAAAGCCAGCCGCTGCCGTTGACGACGTGAGAATACTTCGACGCGCGTGCTCTCGAATTGCCGCCGCCTACCTGCGATAGCCCACCACTTTCGGACATCGGCGTGGCCAATGCCTCGCGAATTGAAGTTCAGAGCTACCCTATCAAGCCTCGGGCTCGGCTGTCACCAGGAGAAATTGCGGGCTCGCATGGGTGCGATTTGAAGGAGGCAGGTTGTGCAGAGCCTCGCAAACCGCATCGAGGGCCTCCGAGTTCCGATTAACGCTCATTTCCGGGACTCGGAACGCTAACCGGCAAATGATCGCTCATTTCAAGCGAATCAGAACCTCATTGCGGCGAAATGGGCCGGGGGTCCAGGGCGGATCGTAGCCGGCCAACTCCGCATCGAGTTCGCCAACTAATCCTTTCTTGTTCATCCACGTTCGCAATTGTTCTTCGGCCTTCGCCACGGATTCGCGATTCATTCGCCCGGCAAATCGAATGACAGCGAATCGTCCACCAGCGCGTTTCAGAATCTGGACTTGTTCGCTCGTCGGTTCCGGCACGCGTTGCTCAGCGACATTCTTGGGGATCACGAATCCCATTTGGCCCTGAGCGCCATCGGCTTGAGGTTCCATGAAGACGGGAGTTGTCATCGCCACTTTTTGCTGTTCTTCGTTCGCGCCGCTAATGTAGCGAAACAATCGCAGGAAACTGCCATCATCGCCTTGAGATTTGAACTGCATGTTGGTCGTGGCCAGCTGCAGGTCAGGGTATTCGCGTGTCTCAAACGGACTATCTGATTCGAGCACCGTGTATTCGGCCGATTCATACGCACTTCGTGCCGTCAGCTTCCAGCCAAAATAGGCAAGCACGATGACGACGCTGACAATGCCCAGGTAGATCATTCTTCTGATAGTCATGGTGGATCCAGTTTAGAATTTGGCCAATTGAATCTGCGTTGGTCGCGTGCAGCAATAGGTTGGTCTTGAAATAGCAGGTTATACGATTGGTTGCGCGCGTCGCGAGGTGCTGATGACTTTCTGCGCTTTGACTGAGATGCGGGTTGACCTGCAGTCTCCGTTGTAAGCGTGCTCTTGTGTTGGATAATCCACGGCGAAAGAGTGCAGCAACAGTCGCGAGAAAAAGGGCATCAATCGAGGACCGTGTGATCCGCCACTGGGCCGAAGAGTCGAAAAGGGGCAAGTAGATTGTCTTTCCAAGTCGGTCCACTGGCGGTTGCCTGGCAAATCATCAGCGTAACATCATCTTGCTCCAGGTTGTCGGCTGACAACCTTTTTAAGCGAACGGCGAGTTCGGGGATAATATCTTCCGATGCTTCTACCTCCAAGCTACGAACTAAATTCAAAACGCCGGCCTGTCCTAGCTGGCGACCGTCGGAATCTATTGATTCCGTGACTGCATCGCTGTAGCATAGCACCGCATCTCCGGGCTGGAGACGGATTTCAACTTGTCCGTAGGTCGCGTCATCGAGGATACCCAGCGGCAAATCGGTCACACGCTTTGATTCAGTGGCTTGCAACTTCAGCTCGGACCACGCGGTAGTGTCCTTACGCAGTAGAAGTGGAGTGGGGTGGCCTGCATTACTAAGAGTGAACATCATGGTTGGTGCAAAAAACGTGCTTACTACTGCTGTCGCAAAGCCCCCCTGATCAGAAAACTGGGCAAACTGCCGGTTCATCGCCCGGACGAAGCGAGTTTGCTTGATGTAGTTCACGTTGCGTCGCATCAAGTCACGTAATTCTGTCGCTACGTGCGACACCTTCTCACCATGTCCGCTGACATCGGCGAGCAAGATGCGTGTGATTCGTCCGGAAGCACAGGAAGAGAGATAGTAAACGTCGCCGCCGCCGGTTGCTTGGCGATACGGTCGACTGTAAATCCAAATCTTCAGTCCCGGTGTTTCAAAAGTACGGTTCGTGGCCCGATTGCCTCCCCAAACCTCCATACACTGCATGCGTTCCGTATCGCTTTTATTCATGAAATGGGTTCTTTGCTGGAAGTACTGGGAGATTGGAAGTTGGTTAAATGCGCGGACGAATCTGACACCGAACTCGACAGCCTCGCTGCTCCAACATTGGCAACAAGCGTCCGCCTACGCATCCTGTCGCGCCAGTAAGCAGAATGATACCCTTTACGGAAATCTAAGCACCTTTCGTCGAGTCGGACTCCCGCAATTTAGCGGCCGACGTGAATAACCGACCACACTCTTCCGCAAGGACACCTCCGACAATCTGACAGTTTGCGAACGGTGTCCTGCAAGCGACTTCGTTGGCGTAGATATCAATTTGCTTCCAACCCATCTGCTGAAGCCGCTCAATCGATGTCCCGTAGACAACCAATGGAATTTCTGCCCAAAGAATGGCGCCTTGGCACATACAGCAAGGCTCCGCGGTTGTGTAGAGGTGCAATTGCCGCCATTGCTTGCGCTCTAACTGCTCGGAGTAGCGGTTGATCGCGTCCATCTCTCCGTGCCATGTTGGGTTATTGGTAGTGCGATTGTAGCCCTCCGCCACGACTTCGGCGCGACGAAAGTCGACAAGGACTGCCCCAAACGGACACTCAGGATTGCGTCGAGCAGAGGCGATAGCGAGCTTCATGTATCTTTCGTGGTCTGGCGAGTTCCGTTCCATAAAGATGTGACTCCAACATGGGTGCCTGAACGCCCTAGCGATTGAGCCAGTTCTCAACGAGCCGCATAACGGCGCTCATCGTACCGCACAGCACGCAACCCCAGGCGATGTCGGCTAAGGTCATGCGCACGGTCCACTTTTCTAGCACGGCCAGATTCGTCAGGTCATAAACCCCATATAGAACCAGGCCATAGAGCGCGCCCCAGCCAATTGCTTGCCAGGCCGTAGCGTTCACTCCCAGCAGTGGCCGCACGAATAGCACGAGTCCGCCAGGAATCAGCAGGTACACCAATATCGCGGCGCCCCACCGGGGAGCGAGCGCCGTTCCGTGTCGGCGAGCCAACTCGCCAAGCTCGTGGCTGTAAAACCCTTTCATGACGACGCCCAACCAGAGCAAGTCGATGAATAGGAAAATTGGCAACAGGATTGCGAGCAGTTTCAAGTTTTGCATCTTAAATCCTCGTGGCACTCAGGTCACAACATTTGGCAACGCGGGACGTCCGGAAGGGCAGCAGTTTTCTGGGCAGACATCCGGGTTGGGTCCCAGCACACCCAGCGATTGTGGCGGCAATCCATCCATTCGTTCGCTGATCAATTCGCGTATCATACGGACAAAGCGCGGATGCGTCCCGACGGTGCCGGCTCGTACCATCTGCAAGCCGCATGCATTGGCGATGGATCGGGCTTCGTGGTCGAGGTCGAACAGAATTTCCACGTGATCCGAAATGAAGCCGATCGGGATCAAGACGATATGGGCCCGCTCGCCCCGTTGGGAGAACTCACGTAGCCAATCGCCGATGTCTGGTTCCAGCCAGGGCTGGCTCGGTGATCCACTGCGGCTTTGGAAGGTTAATGTCCACGGCAATTGTCCGACGCGATCTGCAACCAACGAGCATGACTCGTGCAGTTGCTCGGCATAGCGGCAGCCGTTCGACATTGCAATGGGGATACTGTGGGCCGTAAAGACAAGTTGCGTCTGGGTACGGCAATCGGCCGAAAGACTTTCGAGTGCTTCCTGCACCCTATCGACAACGGCCTCGATGAAGCCCGGATGATTGAAAAATGGTCGAAGTTTCTCGACGAGCGGGGCAGCGGAGCCAACCTCGGCGCGCGCCCTTTCGATGTCCTCGCGATACTGGCGACAACCAGAATACGAACTGAACGCCGACGTGACAAAGGCCAGCGCTCGACACACACCGTCGTCGCGCATCTGGCGGATCGCGACTGGGAGCAGCGGATGCCAATTGCGGTTGCCCCAATAGATCGGCAGATGGCGACCATGTTCCGCCAATTCCGCACCCAGAGCGGCCATGAGTTCGCGGTTTTGCTGGTTGATCGGACTAGCGCCGCCAAAGTGGTAGTAGTGCTCTGCAACTTCCAACAACCGTTCGCGGGGTACATTCTTGCCGCGAGTGGCGTTTTCCAAGAACGGAATCACATCTTTACGGCATTCTGGACCACCAAAGGACACCAGCAGCAGTGCGTCATACGGTTTGGACATAACAGCTTTCAATATCGATGAAGTGTCGAGCGAGTTCACTAGTCGAGTTCCCGCCCAAGCACATGCAGCGGAACAGGGCGCAAATCCCAGACTAAACCCAACCTTTCTAAACCAACCAGCGCGTAATATGTTGCATCGATCTCCCACCAGAAGAAACCTTGGCGCGCTGATAATGGTTGTTGTGCCAGCCTTCTCCCAGCGTAAGCATTGCAACGAGCAAGTTGTTGCGGCTATCGTCGTCGGTGGCAAATCGCCGGCTGCCGAACAGGTGGGCCAACGAGTTGACGGAGTATGTCGCGTGGTAAAGGGCCACCGTCGAGAGAAAGAAACCCCAGACGAGAAGCTGCGGGCCACTAGCGCCCAGGCCGGGCATCAGCACGCGCAGCAACTCACCAAGGCAGTAGAGCGTCGCCGCGAAAAGGAGGGCGATCAGGGGTGCCAGGCGATCGAGCCAGCGCAGTTCAGGAAACTTCATCCAATCGCGGATTAAGTCGGCTCGTAGTTCGTTGTTGCGGGGCGTGAGAAACCAGCCCATGTGCGCCCAGACAAAGCCATGTACATGAGGCGAATGAACATCGCCCTCATGGTCGGAACTGCGGTGGTGTTCGCGGTGGTGAGCGGCCCACCACAAAGGCCCTTTCTGCAACGCCAAGCATCCCAACAATGCACCCACGAACTGAAACCAGCGGGATGTCTTAAACGCTCGATGCGAAAAATAGCGGTGATAGAAGCCGGTCAACCCAAACGCACGACCAAGATAGAGCATCGCAGCAAGTCCGACCGCCGCCCAGCTCCAGCCCACCCATAACACGGCCAAACAGCCGGCGTGCATGAACACCAACGCACCCAGCCGCAACCAATCCGGCTTGTCGCGCAGATCAAGCGATGATAAAGGACGGTCCAACGTGCGTCTTTGCGATCGCACTGGGACCGCTGAAGTTGCACCTGTCATGAATTCATTCTCCATATCGCGAAATTCAACAAAGCAGCGAAAGTCGCCCAGGCGAGATAGGGCGTGAACAACAGGGCAGCAGTCGCAGATCGGCCCCAGAAGCTTACGGCCGTCGCGGCATTCGCCAACAAAAGGATCAAAATCTCGCCGAACGCGAGGCCAGGGCTGCGCATTCCAAAAAAAATGGCCGACCAGCTCACGTTAAGAATGAGTTGTAGCCCAAAGAGTCCGAGTGATACGCGTGAGGCGCGCCAACCGCCTCGTCGCCACACGAGCCATGCCGAGAGAGCCATCAGGAAATACAGCGTTGTCCAGACGGGACCAAAAAGCCAATCGGGCGGAGTCCAACTCGGCTTCGCGAGCGTTTGATACCAATTGCCAACCGAGACTGACGTCACGGCCCCACCTATGCCCGCCGCGGCAAAACAGATGGCGACGAGGCCCAACAGCCACGCGGTTTGTCGCGCGCGCGAAGGTTGCCAGGGCTCAACGTGAACGTCTACGAATTCGCGACCGGCTCGGACGATGCCGCGCAACATTCCCGCGAATACGATTTGGTGCAGTGGATAAACAAGATACCAATACGCAAGTCCAGCCAAGCCGACCGGATCGAACATAGCGGTCTGCCGAATTTGTGATCCACTTGTCGTCGGCTGAACTTCGAATTCGAGCCAAGCCCGGCCAGGCAAACGCATCTCGGCCAACAGTCGCAAACGACGATCTGGCTCATAGGCTTCAACTCGCCAGCAATCGATAGTGTCGCCGACGCAGACATGGTCGCCATTGCGGCGACCCCGGCGGAGCCCGACGCCTCCAACCAACAGGTCGAGCAGTCCGCGCAACTTCCACAAACCATCGACGTAATACCATCCTCGGTCGCCTCCGATTCGCCGAATCGGGACAAAAGCGTGCTCCGGCGACACGGGACTCGACTCGACACGTGAGTCGATCAAGCGATTACCGAATCGTACACCGGCCCACGAGCGTGTCGAACCGCTGGAGGAAACTGCGTCCGACCAGCGGGTTTCCGCAATCTCCCGGTCCTCGTTTCGCAATGCCGCGGCGATTGCATCTTTGTAGCCAACCGGACGAATGTCGAAATCCGCCAGCGCCGATGGGTCACGAACCAGGGTCGGATGCCGAATGCTGTCGATTAGTTTTCGGCCGATCCGGGCGTATAGCGGAGTGACCAGACCGAGCCACAAACTTGACAGCCGAGGTGTTAGCACCGGCACCTTGATGAGCAGCCGGCGCAGGCCTCGCTGTCGCGCGTACTCGCGCATCAGTTCGCCATACGACACTTGGTCCGCCCCGCCGATTTCGTAGACGCGCGAGTCGCTCCCGCTCAGTTGAAGCGCGGCAACAAGGTATTTGAGTAGATCTTCGATTGCGATCGGCTGAGCGAGAATTGCAACCCAGCGCGGCGTGATCATGATGGGCAGCTTCTCGACCAGGGCACGAATCATCTCGAACGACAAGCTGCCCGAACCAAGCACGATCGAAGCTCGGAACTCGATCACTTGCACGCCCGTTGAACGTAGAAGCTGACCAACTTCGTGGCGGCTGCGGAGATGCAGCGAAAGCTGGTGCTCCTCGTCGCCCAACCCACCGAGATAGATGATGCGTTGTACTCCGGCCTCACGCGCGGCTTCGGCAAAGTTCTGTGCAGCTCGCCGATCCACCTCCTCGAAGTCGTCGGCTGAACCCATCGAATGAACAAAGTAGTACGCCGTCTCGACGCCAGCCATCGCGGCCAAGAGCGACTCGCGGTCCAGAACATCGCCCCGTACGACCTCGACGGCGTCCGCGACCCGGGCAGCCAAGAATTCGGGGCGCCGTGTCAGGCACCGCACGGGAATCGAGCGTTCGGACAAGAGGCGCAGCAATCGGCCTCCCACGTAACCGCTTGCTCCCGTGAGTAGAACTTTGCCTGGCATGGCCATATTCCTCTTCAAACCTCGGTGAGCCGCAGTGTCGAAGCGCCGGTTTCTGGAAACAGTTCGCGGAGCTTGCTCTGGCGGAACGCAAAGATTTTGAATAAATCGGGACGCACGAAGAGTGCGTTAATCAGCGACCCGCCGTATACGGCGTAGTCGACAATGTCGCGGCAAAGCGTGCCGCCTTCGGCCGCCTCGAACACGTGCTCATGATGCCAGCGCCGATACGGACCGCGTATCTGCTCGTCCACGAAGAGAAATGGCGGCTTCCACACGCTGATGCGACTTTGCCAGCGAAGCGGCACGCCGTGGACGCGTAGCCGGTAGTCAATGAGCGTTCCAGCCGCGATGCGAATGGGCGGCGTGACCACGGAAAAGTGCAACCATGCCGGGGTCAGGGATTGCAGATTCGATGCATCCGAAAAGAACTCGAATACCTGGTCTCGCGGATACGGCAGGAACTGCGAGCCTTCCAGCCGAAAGCCGCGCCCGCTCGGTGAACCGACAATTCTGGTCGATGTTTGCGTCTCGGGAGGTGTATGTATCGCTTGGATATTCATCTGGTGGCTCCTGTTCGGGAACGACGGCGACACGACGCGGCAATTGGACGGAGCAATTCGTCACGGAGCCGGAGCACGGCGTGTTCCTTGGCTTTTGCCTCGACTTCGACAGTGATGCGACGTTGTCGCCAAAAGTCTGGAAAATCACCTAGGTCGATATAGTCGTTGTGACGCCGAGGTCTCGGTCCGCTCCAGCCTTCTATGGGGCTGGAGATATGAAAGAGCGGCTCGCGGCGCCAAGTGGATATTGCCGCGTCCGTGATCTGTTCAATTGCCAATCCGTCTGGCAGGCAGCGGTGATGATGGACGTCGTACACCAGTGGCAGGCCGGTAGCTCGGCATAACGGCAACAGGTCTTTCGGCGCGTAGACCTTGTCGTCGTTTTCAATGGTCAGTCGCGACCGAACCGCGTCGGATAATCGATCGAGATTTCGGGCGAACCTGGCCAGCGCCGCAGTTTTGTCGCCGTAAGCCCCGCCACCGTGAATGTTAATGACATCCGCCCCAACCCACTCGGCCACCTCGGCTTGATATTCGAGTTCGTCAATCGACTTCTCGACCACGTCCTCGCGCGGCGAACTCAGTACGACGAATTGATCGGGGTGAAATACCGTGCGAATTCCGTGCTTGCCGGCGAACTCCCCGCAGCGGCGAAACGCCGCGACGATCACGTCAGATTCCGGTAAGTCGTCGACCGAGTAGCCAACCTGTGGATGAGTCTTGATGGGTAGAATCGAGCTGCCGATTCGGAAAGAGCCAATGTCGTTGTCAGCGCAATACTGCAAGGCCAGCAACAGTGACTCAGCGTTCGCCAGACAGAGCCGGGACAATTTGAGTTGCTGATCCGTCGGCTTCATGCGCAATAGGCTCGTCGCAGTCGTCGTGCGGAATGAAATCGGCTGCCCGACGAACTGGCAGCATAGTCCGAACCGCAGCTTTGAAATTGGCCTCAGCGGCACGAGTGCCGCTGTCGCTCTTAAGGTCCTGGTCATAGCTTGTCACTCACCGTGCCGCCCCGCCGTTCGTAGTGGTTAGCAAATACCGACGCGACGATACCGGCAGTCAAAATAGACAGCACGGTGCCCAGTAGGTAGAGGTTAAAGTGATGTCCGAGCGAGAGTTTCAAAGTCTCCGCCAGAAACATTTTGAGACCCACCACAAGCAGCACGAACGCAATCGCGACCTTGAGGTAGCGGAATTTATCGAGCATCCCAGCCAGTGCAAAGTACAAGGAACGGAGACCAAGAATCGCAAAAACGTTGCTAGTGAAAATCAGGAATGGGTCCGCCGTAATTGCGAAGATGGCCGGGATCGAATCTACCGCAAAGATGAGGTCGGTCGTTTCCACCATGACGAGCGCTAACGCCAAGGGTGTGAGCATCAACGTACCGGGCGCAGCCTTTTCCACCGCCTCGTCCAATACGGACGCGCCTCCCGGAAGCTCGCTTTCGTAGGCTGCGGGCGTTCCGGCGCGAACGACGAAATGCTCGCCGTGAAACCGCGCCGTGACCGGGAAGAGTCGCCGCACGAACCGCACAATCAGGTTTCTGTTGGGATCGTTGCGGTCTGTCTTCAACACCAGCATTTTTATGGCTGTGAGGATCAGGAAGCCCCCGAAAACGTACAAGATCCAGTGAAACTTGGCGATCAACGCCGCGCCGACGGCGATCATCGCAGCGCGCATCAGCAGTGCGCCCAGCACTCCCCAAAACAGCACGCGGTGTTGGTAGATCGCGGGGACGGCAAAGAAGTTAAATATCATCGCGATTACGAAGACGTTATCAACGCTGAGCGACTTCTCGACCACGTAGCCAGTCAGGTACTTCTCAGTTGCCGACCAGCCGTCATTCATGGCACCGTCTACTGCGTCGATAGTGGTACCAAGCCCCTGCCATTGCTGTTCGTAAGCGATGTAGACAATAGCCGCAAAAGTCAGGCCCAAGCTGACCCAGACACTGGACCATAAAATCGCCTCTTTCACGGAGACGACGTGTGCCTTGCGATGGAATACGCCCAGGTCAAGGGCCAGCATGAATAACACAAAGCAGAGGAAACCCAACCACAGCCAGACCATGCCTCATATCTCCCGTGCGTAAATGTCAACGCGCCACAGCAATTCCAGTGACTTTCCTGTAGGCCGATCTGGCCTGGCAGCCCCATGGACTTGACCGTCGCGAGTCGGGCCCTGCCACTGCGACCACAACGATTGCTGCGTCGGAGCTTCAAGCCAGTCGTCCACAAAACTGGAACATAGCTGGCTCAGCAGCAAGGCTAGCGAATACATGAGCGATTTGTCCATCGATCAAATCCTGATCTCGGTCGGTGTTCCTCCATGTGGCGGTATAAGCTACCCCTGCAGGTGACTCTCCAAGAACCAGAGCGACTTGTCCAAGCCCCGTGAAACCTCCGTGAACAGGTCCACCGTATCGGCGTCGCGGAGTTCACTGGCTGCGTCGATCGCCGACCGGCTTGTCGCGGCAAGTGCAGCGTAGCGCACGACTAAGGCTTCAACGTGCTGCGTACCAGTCGTCGCGTCGGGTGGGTACTCCGACAATCTCGAAGATGCGGCGGACTGACGGGCGGTGCCCCGTGCTGTGCCGCCCAAGGCGGTCGCCCGCTCGGCAATGGTATCAACGTCAACCTCCAGTTGCTCCGCGAGCTTATCGAACAACTCATGCAACGCGAAGAAATGAGGGCCTTTGACGTTCCAATGAGCCTGTTTCGTCTGGCTGTAGAGGTCAAACGTGTCGGCCAGATGTTGGTTGAGCAGCGAGACGATTTTCTCGC
>JANNTD010000489.1:0-5040 GCA_031403315.1 Planctomycetota bacterium | reverse complement strand
CTCGCGCCAGCACCAATCCCCACGCTGCCGTTGAAATTCGCCGAGGTGGAAGGACCTCCCGCATAGGAGTTAAATTGAACCAACGATCCCACCGAGGTGGCCAGATCACTGGCGCCGCGCACGATCTGCCGGGCGTAGATGGAGCCGCCCGTGCCGACCGACACCGTGGCGGCGCCAGCAAAGTTGAGCGTTTGCGTGACGGACAAGTATTGGTTTTGAACCAAGAGGCCGCTGCCGCTGGCGACCCGCAAATCCTTAGCCGACGCGCTGGCGCCGAGCGTGACCGCCCCACCGTTAGTGATGTAAGCATCCTAAGGAAATCCCGGTGTGTCGCCGCCGATCCAAGAATTGGGCTCGTGCCACAGACCACTCGAAATCCGCCCCACGCGATGGAGAAAGACATCGTCGATTCCTTGATCCTCGGCGATGACGAGCACATCCGTCGCGGTGGGAAAGCGCCGGCGACCCGGCACTCCACAATTCTCGCACATCAGGAATTGGACTTCGCCCATACCCGCGAGATGGCCGCCGTCGCCTTCCTTCACCAGCACGCCCGTGATTCCCCCGACATGCAGGGACGCGATGTTGTATTCGCCCGGTTCGGTTTCCGCGATGCCGAGAACGTGGCCTATCTCATGAACCACGGTGCTCAGTAGATCGAGGCCGGTGATGGCGTTAACGACCGGCTGCCCCGTGATATTCGCAAACCCAGGTTGGCCGGAGCCCCAGTAACCGACTTCGAGCGCGTCGGGCGGGGGCGTTCCGGGAAAGTACGTCTGCTGCTGCAACCCAGTCAGCCCGCTGTAAAGCGTTTGAGCAGTCGCGACCGAGTACTCCGTGTTGTCGGTAGGAGTGGGGTCGATGTACCACTGCACCGTGGGGTTGATCTCGATGAAGGTGTCAAACGGCTCCGCAAGAGTGGTGAGTCCCAATCCCGAAATGTCATCATCCCAGTGGAAATCGAATTCATAATTCCCCGGGCCTGGCAACAGCGTTTCCCAGATTGATTTGGCGGCCTGGAAGTGCTGTTTGAGGATCGAGCCGCCGGGGTCCCAAGCGGGGTTCTCAGGGTGCGGCAGCGGATCTCCCTCATCGGTATAGACCATGTTAATCGTGATGGCGTGCGCCTGCTCGATTGGAGCCGTCGCATCGCAACTTGCGGCGACAATCAAGAGGCAAGTCAAGAATCGCTGCTTTGAAATTGGCAGTTCGTCCTTCATCCTTGTCTCCGTTTGAATTGATGTGCGAAGCGCTAGTGGAACGGACGAATCCCCTCCGGCATAAGCGGCATCAAAACCCTTCCCCGCACAGGAGAGTGTTGCATACAAGTCGTCGGGGGAGTTAGCCGAAGTGGCTCTCAGCTCACCCAGTTCATCCGCTGGATGCGACTATCTTGCCCGACGAAAGGAGGAGGATTTGAGTAGCCGCAAATTACCTTCGGGATAGACATAAGTCAAGCAAATCCGCGACTTTCAAGCCATCCGCCAAAAACGGACCGGCCGGAGCCTGACCTCTGCCGCGGCCAATTGGTCTAGCAGCCATTGAGAGGCAAATTTGCCATGAATGGACGTGTCCAGCCGGCAGCAACTAGCCCTGTGAACCCCGCTTTTGCTCGCGTTTCCGCTTGCGCAGCTCTTTTTCCCGCTGCTTCTTGAGCCGGGCTTTTTCTTGAGAAGTGAGCCGCTTGCCGCCACTCTTTTTCGCGAGGGCCATGCCATTGGGGTTGTTCATCATGCCGCTTTGCAGCTCGCGGACCATCTTCATCCGTTCGCGCATGCCCTTGCCGGCCATGCTGGTCATGATCTGCGCCATCGCGTCGAACTGCTTGACCAACTCGTTCACTTCGTGCGGCTCGACGCCGGCGCCGGCGGCGATCCGTCGGCGGCGGCTTTGGTCGATTGTCTTCGACGGCGTGCGACGCTCCTCGGGCGTCATCGAGTCGATGATGCCGAACAGGCGCTTCATGTCCTCTTCGGGATCGACGTCGCCCATCGACTCGGTGAGGCTGCTCATGCCGGGGATCATGCCCATCACTTTTTGCAGCGGGCCGAGCCGCGTCATCTGCGAGAGCTGCTTGCGGAAATCTTCGAGCGTGAATTCGCCCTTGCGGAGCCGCTCCTCCTGCTGCAGCATTTCTTCCTGGTCGAATTCCTGCTGGGCTTTTTCGACGAGCGAGAGCAGGTCGCCCTGGCCGAGGATGCGGCCGGCCATGCGGTCGGGATGGAATTCTTCCAGCGCGTCGAGGTGCTCGCCGGTGCCGATGAACTTGATCGGCACGCCGGTGACTTGCTTCACGGAGAGCGCCGCACCACCGCGAGCGTCGCCGTCGAGCTTGGTCATGATCACGCCGTCAAGTTCGAGCGCTTCGTTGAAGACTTTGGCACTATTGACGGCGTCTTGCCCCGTCATGCCGTCGACTACCAGGTACACCTGTTGCGGCATGCATTGGCGATCGATCCGCTCGAGTTGGCCCATCAGCTCTTGGTCGACGTGCAGCCGGCCGGCGGTGTCGAGGATCACGGTGTCGGCGCCGAGTTTCTTGGCCTCGCGGATGGCGGCCTGGCAGACGGCGACGGGGTCCTTCTGTGTGCGATCGGAGTAGACGGGGATCTCGAGCTGCTCGCCGAGGACGTGCAATTGGTCGATGGCGGCGGGGCGCTGCAAGTCGGCGGCGACCAAGAGCGGCTTTCGGCCGCGGGCCTTGAGCATGCGGCCAAGCTTGCCGGTAGAGGTCGTTTTGCCGGAGCCCTGCAGGCCGCACATCATCAGCACGGTGACGTCTTCCGTGCCCTTGAGGTGCAGCGAGTGGTCGACCGGGCCCATCAGATTGATGAGCTCTTGGTAAACGATGCCGACAACCTGCTGGCTGGGGTTGAGGGCCTTGAGCACCTTTTCGCCGACAGCCTGCTCCGAAACCCGCGTCATGAAATCGCGGACGACTTGGAAGCTGACATCGGCTTCGAGCAGCGACTTCTCGACGAGCTTAAGCCCGTCACGCATGTTCGATTCGGAGAGTTTGCCCTGACCGCGGAGCGTCTTGAGCGCGGAACCGAGACCGTCTTGAAGGGCTTCGAACATAGTAGCGGGGAGCAAGGGGCGAGGAGCAGGGAGGAATCACCGCGAGCTAACGGCTCGCCGGCGGCCAGTCAAACGAATCGCCCATTCTAGCGGAAGGCCGTAGGGTGGGTCGAGTCGTGCGAGACCCTCCTTAGCGAAGGCCGGTGCGATGGTGGGTCTCGCAGAACTCGACCCACCCTACGCCGTGTGATAGCCTAACAAGTTTGGGAACAGTCCTTTGCCGCCAAGAGGAGCCGCCGCAAACGCTGCGGTGGTAACCGGGGGCGAGGACGCCCCGGCTCGCTACTTCCGCTTCGACAAATATCTATGTCTGACGCCATTTCCGTCCGCGGGGCGCGGACGCACAATCTGCAGAACGTCGACGTCGACATCCCGCGCAATCGGTTGGTGGTGATCACGGGCGTGAGCGGGTCGGGGAAGAGCTCGCTCGCGTTCGACACGCTGCTCGCCGAGGGGCAGCGGCAGTATATCCAGAGCCTGTCGGTCTACGCCAGGCAATTCTTCGACCAGATGAAACGGCCCGACGTCGACCGTATCGACGGCCTGCAGCCCACGATCGCCATCGACCAGCGGCTGGGGAATCCCAACCCGCGGAGCACTGTCGCCACGATCACTGAGATCTACGACTACCTGCGGCTCCTGATGGCGCGAGTGGGCGACGTGGCGTGTCCGCAGTGTGGCGTGCCGATCGCGCAGCAGACGCCGGCTGAAATCGAGAAGACGATCCGCGCGCTCCCCGAACAGACGCGCGCAATGATTCTCGCACCGATGGTTCGCGGGCGGCGCGGCACGCACCGCGAAGTCTTCGAGGCGATTCAAAAGGCGGGATTCGTACGGGTGCGAGTCGATGGCGTCGCGTATCCGCTCGATGAAGTGCCGCCGCTCGCGGCACAGAAGTCGCACGACGTCGAGGCGGTGGTCGACCGCGTCGTAGTCCGCGAGGGAATCGACACCCGGCTCTCGGAGTCGGTGCGGCTAGCGATCAAGCACGGCAATGGCGTGGTGCTCGTGGTGTACCAGACGCCAGACGCGAAGTCGGCATCAGCGGATGGCAACGGCTGGCAGGAGCGGCTCTTGAACACCCGCTATGCCTGCCCGCAGTGTGGAGTGAGTATCGGCGAGATTGAACCGCGGACGTTTAGTTTTAACAGTCCGTACGGCGCGTGCCCGACGTGCCACGGGCTCGGTGTCGCCAATGTTATGAATGACGATTCGGAAACGACAAACGGTGCTCCACTTGTCGATCTTGCGGACGCGGCCGCCTGTCCTGCCTGTCACGGCTCGCGTCTCCGCCCGGAGGCCCGGGCCGCGCGATTGGGCGGCCTCGCGATCCACGAGATCACCGGCCTGACCGTTGCCGCTGCGATGGACTTTTTCCGAGGAATGAAACTCGGCCCCGACCAACAGAAGATTGCCAAACCGATTCTCGCGGAAATTATTCGCCGGCTGGAGTTTCTGCTGCGCGTCGGCACGGAGTATCTCACGCTCGACCGGCCGGCCGACACGCTCAGCGGCGGTGAGCGTCAACGCGTGCGGCTGGCGACCGGCATCGGGTCGGGACTCGTTGGCGTGCTCTACCTGCTCGACGAACCATCGATCGGCTTGCATCCACGCGACAACGACCGGCTGATCGCGGCCTTGCGCGACCTCGAGCGGCAGGGCAACACGGTGGTCGTCGTCGAACACGATGAAGCGCTGATGCGGGCCAGCGACTATCTCATCGACATGGGTCCCGGCGCGGGGAGCCGCGGCGGGATGGTTGTTGCGCACGGAACACCGGCTGATGTGGCAGGCCTTGAATCATCACTTACGGGCGGCTATCTCTCCGGCCGGCACTCGATTCCGCTGCCGGCCGAGCGACGCAAGCCGGCGAAAACGCGTATGCTCCAACTCACCGGGGCGACGTCGCACAATTTGCAGAATGTCGACGTGGAGATTCCGCTCGGTTTGATGGTGTGCGTG
>JANNTD010000488.1:0-7971 GCA_031403315.1 Planctomycetota bacterium | reverse complement strand
CAAAGCTTTGTCGCGGCCCATGCGGTTGCTCGCGCCGCCGCAGAGAATTATGGCACCCCGACGAAGACAAGGAGACAAGGAGAGGGGGAGACAAGGAAACTCGCTGGTCGGAGCCTTCTCCTTGTCTCCTTGTCTCCCTATCTCCTTGTCTTTCACAGCTCCTTGTCTTTCACAATTCAGCCGCGTTTCTCCATCGGCACGAAATCGCGCTTCGTCGGACCGGTGTAAATCTGCCGCGGGCGGCATATCTTCTTGGTCGGGCTGCGGCGCATCTCGAGCCAATGGGCGATCCAACCCGGCAACCGACCCAACGCGAACAGCACCGTGAACATCGGAATCGGGATGCCGATCGCGCGATAAATCACGCCGGAATAGAAATCCACGTTCGGATACAGCTTCCGCTCGATGAAGTATTCGTCTTTGAGCGCGACCTCTTCGAGCTGCTGCGCGATTTCGAAGATTGGGTCGTTGATGTTCCGCTTGGCCAGCAGTTTGTCGCAGGCTGTCTTGATGATGGTCGCCCGCGGGTCGAAATTCTTGTAGACGCGGTGCCCGAAGCCCATCAGGCGGAAGTTGCTGTTCTTGTCCTTGGCCATGTCGACGTACTTCTTGACGTTGCCGCCGTCTTTGGCAATCTGCTGCAGCATCGAGACGCAGGCTTCGTTCGCCCCGCCGTGCAACGGCCCCCACAGCGCGCAGATGCCGGCCGAGATCGACGCGAACAAATTGGCGTCCGACGAGCCGACCATTCGCACCGTCGAAGTGCTGCAATTCTGCTCATGGTCCGCGTGCACGATCAACAGCAAGTTGATCGCTTCGACAAAATCCGGATCGGCTTCGAACGGCTCGGTCGGCACCGCGAACATCATTCGCAGGAAGTTCTCGCAGTAGGTAAGATCGTTCCGCGGGTAGACGAACGGCTGGCCGATCGACTTCTTGTGGGCGTACGCGGCGATCGTGGGTAGCTTCGCCATCAGCCGCAGGATCGACTTATCGACTTGCTCGGGATCCTTCGAGCTGAGCGAATCTTGATAGAAGGTGGATAGCGCCCCGCACACCGAGCTGAGGATCGCCATCGGGTGCGCGTCGCGCGGGAAGCCATCGTAGAACAGCCGCATGTCCTCGTGCAGCATCGTGTGCCGACGGAGCTTTTGGCGGAAGTCTTCGATCTGTGCGGCGGTCGGCAGCTCGCCATAGATCAAGAGGTACGCCACCTCGATAAAATCGCAATGCCCGCCCAGCTGCTCGATCGGATAGCCCCGGTAGCGGAGGATACCCTTCTCGCCGTCGAGAAACGTGATCGCACTCAAGGTCGATCCCGTGTTCATGTACCCGTCGTCGAGCGTGATGTAGCCGGTCTCGGCGCGGAGCTTGGTGATGTCGACGGCCTTCTCGTTCTCCGTGCCCACCACAACAGGCAATTCCACCTCGCCACCATCGACGATCAGCTTGGCAACATCGGTCATCGCGGAGCCCTTCTGTAACACCGTACTCATGCGAACTGCCTCGAAGTTGGACACAGGAACTGCCTGAAGAATTCGCACCGAACCGATTAAGTGTACCGGCCTGGCTGCCGTCGTTCAATCACCGGCTACCGCGCGGTTCAGGACTGCCGGAAACGGCGAAATCTGGGCAAAGCCTACGCTCGCGGCGAACCGACGCAGTCAGGCCACTGCGGCCGATCGTACGCGAGAAAAGCCTGCCGGCGCGCCAGGACAGTTGCTCAGTGGATCGCCGCGAAAGTATAGGATAGGAAGCGCGACAGGCCCGATCAGGTTGTCCCGGCGGGAGGCCCCACCGGGCCATCCGCACGGAATAAACGGTCCATAGGCTCGTCAACCTGAGTATTTCAGGCCACCCGGGCGTGACACCTTCGCTGGCGCCGTCGTACCGGCGGCCGACGTGAAGGGCTCGCGCCATGCGTCCGTACCGCGCCCATTGCCGCAAGTACCCGCCGCCCGTGTCGATACTCGCGCGTGCGACAGATGAGACACGGCATGTGGACGAGGAAGCCACAGCTCGGACAGCGCCCGGCTGGCAACAGCGGATCGCTGTCCATTTTGTCCGCCTCCAGCGCTCGGCCGAACAGTGCCCGCCGGCCACGGGCAATCGCCGACACCGTGCCGCGGCTAATTTGCAAATGCTCGGCAATCTGCCGCTGCGACAGCTTGCCCTCTTTCAAGAGACGATCAGTTTCTTCAACGATCGGTAGCGCGAGCATCGTGCGGTCCTCCGGACTAGGCAAGGAGACAAGGAGTGGGGGAGACAAGGAGACAGCGGTCGACATCGTCCTTGTCTCCAAGTCTCCTTGTCTCATTGTCTGTTCTGGCGTTCTCGAACAAAAAATCATCCGAATCCGGCTCCGGATCCCGTTCGTCCTCGTCCGGGATGAAAACTTCCCAGCGCGAATCGTCGTCGTTGTCGCCCAATAGGTCATCCGTGCAGGGCATGTCTTCGAAATCGAGGTCGCTCGCTTCATTCGGCTCGATGGGCTCCGCTTCGAGATCGCTCGGTTCATCCGGCAAAAGTTCGGCATTCATGTTGGTTTTCTCCATGGCGGGAAGGTGGTGGGACTCGTGTTTCGCCGTGCAGCGCAAGAACCTAACAGAAAGGGTGGCCAAAAACTATACTTCTGTACACTATTTCTGTAGGTTTTCTGCGACCCCTGATTTCCGCGAGATTTTGGGCCCTGGCGAGGTCGCTTCAGCGGCCGGGGGCAAAAGATTTCTTTGACGACCCCGGCCAAACACCGCGGCGTGTACCAGACGCCGGCCGCAATTTCGCCCCTCCGTGCGGGTCGAATTGATTACGCTGGCCGAATCAGCCGCGCAGACTGCGGCCGGCGATCGGACGAATCGTCAAGCAGGCCAGCAAAACCGCCGATAAGCGTGCTAGGCAGGGACGCCGACCGGGAGCACCGGGAATGTGCTCGCGTCGTGCGGAAGATGATCCATGTCCCTCTCGCTGATTCAAATCGTTCTCGGCGCTTGCTTCGTGCTGATCTGGGTGTTCATCGCGGTGATGATTTTCCGCGATGGCCGCTTCGCGATCCGCGACGAGCGCGAATCTGAAACCTTCCGCGCGCATCCCGGGCACACGTCGCCGCCGCCGCCACACGCAACGTTTGGCGGACGAGAACCGAGTGACCGACAGCAACGGCGCACCTCCGCAGCGTGAAGTCTCGTACTTTTGGCTTTCCAGCCTGACACTTCCGGGTCTTGTAGAAAGTCAGGCTGGAAAGCCTAACGTACCCACTCAACCGCCCGGCCGTTCGAGATCGGCGAGCGTTTGTTCGAGCGCGTCGTAGAGCCGGGGCGAACGATCCTCGAGCATTGTCCGCATGGGGCTGTCGAGCCGGCTGTTTTCGTTGCGCGCCTGCCCGATGTTTCCCAGCTTGGCCTCGGCAACGACCAGCCCCGCGATGCCAAACGCCTCGAGCGACCGATTCGAGTCGCCGAGCGCCGCCAAATCGCGCAACGGGCCGATCGCTTTGTCGAACTCCTGGCTGCGAAAAAGATAGTAGTTGGCGAGCCCCTGCCGGGCGAGATTGTGGAAATACGGATCGGCCTGCGGAAAATGCAACTGAACGGCCTCCCAGGCGGCTTCCGTATCCACCGTTTTCGCCTGGTACAGCTGCGCCCACACTGAACCCAGCGGCGGCGGACCGCTGGTTGCCCCGGCCAACAGCGACGGCGGCCGCGTCAAGAGCCCCGCCACGACGCCCAACACGATGCACCCGGCCACAGCCGCCGCGATCCAACTCCGCGTACTCGGCCGCTTCGCCGTCGCTTGCACTGTCGCCAGCGCCGCCGTCTTCATCACCTCGTCCAGGCGCGAAGTGGCCGCCGCCCGATCGTCGGCCACCGCAATCATTTCCGCCAGCGACCAATCTTGCGGAGCGGTCGCCCAACCTTGCGCCGCACCGAGTTTCGCCAGCGCGTGCAGCTCACGCAACAAAGCGGCGGGATCGGCGAACCGGTCGGCTGGCTTCTTCGCCAGCATCCGATGGACGACTTCGGCTAACTCGCGCGGAATATCGGGACGCTGCTTTTCGAGCGGCTCCGGCGTCTGATTGAGATGCTGCATCGCCACCGCCAGCGGCGTGTCGCCCGTGTGGGGCGGTGTCCCAACGAGCATGTGGTAGGCCGTCACGCCGAGCGAATAGATGTCGCTGCGGCTATCGAGCGGCCGGCCTTCGATCTGTTCCGGGCTCATGTAGAGCGGCGTCCCCATCGTGACGCCGATTTGCGTGAGGTTCACCCCGCCATCGCCCTGCACGCGCGCGAGCCCAAAGTCGGCCACCTTCACCTCACCGCTGCGGGCGAGCATGATGTTCTCGGGCTTGATGTCGCGATGAACGATGCCTTCGCTCGCGGCTTTGGCGAGAGCGGCCGCCACCTGTCGCAGGACGTCGAGTGCGAGCGCCGGCTCGAGTCGCCCGCGGCCGCGAATCACTTCGCCCAAATTGCGGCCGGGCACATATTCCTGTGCGATGAAATGGGCCCCGTCGCCCTGTCCCCCGTCGCCCTGCCCCGCGTCGCCTTGCCCCACTTCGTAGATTTGCACGATCCCCGCGTGCACCAGTGCCGCCGCCGCCCGCGCTTCGTGGTGGAACCGCTGGACATAGACCGGATCGCGCGCCAACTCGGCGTTGAGCACCTTCAGCGCCACCTGCCGCCCGAGCGAAAGCTGCTGGGCCAAATAGACTTCCGCCATCGCCCCCTGGCCGAGCCGCCGGAGCACGAAGTAGTCCTTCAGGGTCTTGCCAACCAATGCGCTCAATGTTCCGCTCCCGAGCGTGCCGACGTGAATGCTTTCATTGTGGGTTGGCGGTGGAGCAAAAGACAAGGCGACAAGGAGGCTGGGAGACAAGGAGAAAGGCCAAAACGATGCTTCTCCTTGTCTCCTTGTCTCCCCCGCTCCTTGTCTACTTCTTCCCGCTCGGCAGCCGAACCTCGCTCAATACCCGGGCGGCCGCTTCCGAGCGGTTCAGTACGTAAAAATGAATTCCCGGCACGCCGGAGTCGATTAATTCTTGCGTCTGCCGGATCGCGGATTCGACGCCCAGCTCAAACTGCTTGTCCGCATCGTCGCCCGCCGCCTCGAGCCCCGCCACCAATTCGACCGGCAGCTTCGCGCCGCACAGCGCCGTGATCCGCTTGATCTGGGCGAAATTCGTGATCGGCAATAGTCCCGGCACGATCGGCACACGGATGCCGACCTCCTGGCAGCGCCCGAGGAAGGCGAAAAAGTCGGCATTGTCGTAGAACAACTGCGTGATCACCACGTCGGCCCCGGCGTCGACTTTCCGCTGGAGATTCGTCAGGTCGACCTCGGCGTTCGGCGCTTCTTGATGCGTTTCCGGGTAACCGGCCACCGCGATGCCCAAATCCGCAAACTCACCGCGGACAAGGCTCACGAGTTCGTTCGCATACGAGAAACCGCCCGGCACCGGTCGAAACTTGGTGTCGCCGCGCGGCGGATCGCCCCGCAGCGCAACTACGTTCTCCACGCCCTCCCCCACGGCCCGCCGCAAGTAGACGCGGAGCTCGTCGACCGTCGCGCCGACGCACGTCAGATGCGTGGCCACCGGCAGCTGAAACTCCCGATGCACCCGCGCGACGATTCCTAGCGTCGTATCCTGCGTCGAGCCGCCCGCTCCATAGGTGCAGGTGATGAAGCTGGGAGCGAATTCCACCAGCCGCGCGACGTGCTCAAAGAGCGTCGCCTCGCCTTGCGGCGTCTTGGGCGGAAACAATTCGAACGACAGGCCGAATTTTCCCGGCCCATACGCGGCAGACAATTTCATGACGATCAGCCCGCTCCAGCAGCCCTTCCAGCGATGTTTCGACAGCGAAACTCTAGCTTACCAGAAACGTTGCCGTCAAACAGCCGAGCAGAGAGGCGAAGCTGACCGTGAATCGCCGCATCGAGCGGCGCCCAGCGTTCCAGAATGAGCTTGGCTGGCGCGACGCAATAAGAATTTCGATCGGATCGAACGGCCAACAGCAATCGTGCCCGAGCGTCCGATCGCGTGGCAGCCCGCGGTCGAGTTCCGGTCGATGCCGAGAGAGTAAAAACGCCGTCGCAACCTGCCCCCAACATTCGCAGCATTGCGACGACGCTGTTTGATTCCGACCCCGGTCGAACGGTGTTCGTTGCCGTCGGCAATAAGTGGATATCGGTAGCGCGCCTACGAGCTTGAGAGATTTTTGATCCAACCGACAAAGAATTTTTCCCGGTGTTGGGGTGTACGCATCAGTTAATGGCTAGCACCCAACGGCTAAATCGGCGGGAGCGCGCCCTCAAATTGTCGCCGCCTCGGCGCGGATCAGAAAATCGAAATCCCCGGAAAGTGGGCGAAACTTCCGGCCTCGTCAATTTGGGACTTGTCGCCAGAGCGTCCTTTGGCCAGACTTACGGGGTTGCAGTTCGGGGGATTGCGCGCCACCGTGCGCGTACGGCGGCTGCCGGCGCTGCACAGTGACGCTACCAGTGCGTCCAATGGCCGGCGTCGCCCACGGATGTCCGCTCGCGCGCTGGAGATGATTCCGGCGGTCCCCGAAAAGAGAAGGAATTTCAAGCAATGGGTCAAGTAGTGATTAGTCCTCGCACTAGCCAGGAACGACAAAGTTGGACGGAAATCACCCCCCAGGCTCTCTATGACCGTTGCGTTGCGCTCGCGCGCAACCTGTGGTGGAGTTGGCATCCCGAGGTCGTGAACCTCTTCCGCGACCTCGATCCGATCAAGTGGCGCAAAGTCGATCACAATCCGATCGTGCTCTTGGCCGAGATGACGCCGGAGCAGGTTGCCGAACGAGCCGCCGAGATGGTCCTCTCGACGCGCATCAACCAGGCCCATCGCCGGCTCAAGGAATACCTCGCCAACACCCGCCACACGATCGGCGCCCGCGAGGCCGGCGTGCTCGGCTCGGCTCCAGTCGCCTATTTCTCCGCCGAGTTTGGCATCCACGAATCGGTGCCGATTTACTCCGGCGGCCTCGGCGTCCTCTCCGGCGACCACATCAAGAGCGCCAGCGGGCTCGGTGTGCCGCTCGTGGCGCTAGGCCTGTTTTACGACCAGGGCTATTTCCGTCAGCACCTCGACCACGACGGCTTCCAACAGGAAGAATACCTCGACACCCGCGTCGAGAACTTGCCGATGGAGCCCGCCATCGGCGCCGACGGCAAACCGGTCGCGATCTCGATCGAAACCCGCAACGGCGTCCTGATGGCCAAGGTCTGGCTGATGAACGTCGGCCGCGTGAAGCTCTACCTGCTCGATTGCGACGTCGACGGCAACAGCCCGCAAGATCGCGAGCTCACCTCGCGGCTCTACGGCGGCGACACCCGCACTCGCATCCGCCAGGAGCTCGTGCTCGGCGTCGGCGGCGTCAAAGCGCTCCGCGCGCTGGGCATCTTTCCCGGCGTCTATCATCTCAACGAAGGACACAGCGCGTTCGCCCCGCTCGAGGCGATCCGCGAACGCATGAACGACGACGGGCTCACCTTCGACGAAGCCCTCCGCGACGTGTCGAAGCACACCGTCTTCACCACCCACACACCCGTCCCCGCCGGCCACGACCGTTTCGACGCCGTCCTGATCGAAGAGCACTTGGGCCCCTTGCGCGACAAGCTCGGCATCTCGCCCGCACAATTGATGGGCCTCGGCCGCGTCGAGCCGCAGAACGAGCATGAAACCTTCTGCATGACCGTCATCGGTCTCAAGCTCTCCCGCCGCGCCAATGCGGTCAGCTCGCTGCACGGGCACGTCTCGCGTCGCATGTGGTCGCACCTTTGGCCGTGGCGCGTCGAGGAAGAAATCCCCATCGGGCACATCACCAACGGCGTCCACATCCCCAGTTGGCTCGCCTACCCGATGCACCAGCTCTACGACCGCAACCTCGGCGCCAACTGGCAGGATCGCGTCACCGAACGGGCCGTCTGGCAGCAGCTCTACAACGTCGACCC
>JANNTD010000487.1:0-1349 GCA_031403315.1 Planctomycetota bacterium | reverse complement strand
AACAGACAGTTGTTGGCGAAATGCTCCTCGCCGGGCCGGGTGCCGTAGAGTTTGTGAATGTGCTGCGGCTCGCGGGCGAGGTCGACCGCATCGGTGGCCGCCATCTGCATGCGATAGGCCATTTCGTATTGGGCGATGCGGGTCAGGGTCTGCGGATCGCCGAATTCTTCGTACGCCCGCTCGTTGATGCGGGCGATGGTTTGAATCATTTCGCGGCGGAGCGGCCGGCTGATGCCTGGCGGGTTCGACAGAAACAACACCGGATCGCCGTGCGAGCGACATTGCACCCCTTGATAGACCGACGGCAGGAACCCCGATCCCCACAAGCTCTTGCCGCTACTGGGAAATTTGCCGCCCGAGAGCAGCACGACAAAGCCGGGCAGATTCTGATTTTCGCTGCCCAGTCCGTAGCTGGCCCAACTGCCGATCGACGCGTAGCCCAAGTTTTGGTTGCCCGTGTGCAGCAGCAGCTCGGCCGGTGCGTGATTGAATTGATCGGAGTGCATCGCGCGGAGAAAGCAGACTTTATCGGCCACCGTTTTGAAGTGAGGCAGGCGGTCGGAAACCCAACTACCGGTCTGGCCGACTTGCTCAAACGGATAGAGCGGCCCCAGCAACTGCGGTACGCCGCGGATAAAGGCGAAGCGTTTGCCTTCCAGAAACTGTTGCGGGCAATCCTGGCCGTGGAGCGCGGTGAGCTCCGGCTTGTGTTCGAATAATTCGAGCTGGCTGGGCGCACCGTCCATGTGCAAATAGATGACGCGCTTTGCCTTCGGGGCAAAGTGCGACGGCCGAGGGATCCACGGCTCGTTGGGGTCGAACGCCAATCCGCCCTGCGACGCCTGAGCAGTTTTCGACGCCAGTCCGGTGAACGCCGCAGCCAATCCGCCGAGCGACTGCTTCAAGAAGTATCGGCGCGTCGCCTGCTGGGCCGACGCGAAACGCAAGGAGTTCAATAGGTTCATTTTGTCAGCACTTCGTCGAGGTTGAGGATGGCGCTGGCGACGACGGAGAGCGCGGCTCGCTTGGGCGTCGGAGCCACTTGCAGTGAAGCGTCAGGATCGTCCGCGAAGCCGTCGTATGCGGAGTGATACAAGCCTGTCAGATCGTCGAGGGTGCTCGCCGCGGGTGCCCGGCCGGTGGCGGCGCGATAGGCCCAAGCGATTTTATCAGCCGTCGATTCTCCGCCCTCGGTCGTCATGCGGTCCGCGAGGCCTGTTGCGCATTCGACGTACGCTTCGTCGTTGAGCGTGACCAAGGCCTGCAGCGGCGTATTTGTAGCGATGCGGCGCATGGTGCATGCCTCTCGGCTGGGCATGTCGAACGTGGTCAGGCTGGGATAACCGCTG
>JANNTD010000486.1:0-14011 GCA_031403315.1 Planctomycetota bacterium | reverse complement strand
TCGGTAGCGGCCCCGCCGGGCTCGCCGCCGCTGCGCAGCTCAACAAAGTCGGACACACGGTGACCGTCTACGAGCGGGCCGACCGCATCGGTGGGCTCCTGATGTACGGCATTCCGAACATGAAGCTTGATAAGGGCGTCGTCCAGCGGCGGATCGATTTGCTCGCCGCGGAGGGCGTCGAATTCGTCACTTGCGCCCACATTGGCAAAGAAGAAGATTTCCCCAGCGGCCACATGACCGGGATCATGCAGGAGCGCGGCTGCCAGATGACGTTCATCGACCCGAGCGACCTTGTCAACGATTTCGATGCCGTGCTCTTGGCCACTGGGGCCACCAAGTCGTTCGACCCCACGGGCCGCTGCCCCGGCCGCGACCTGGCCGGCATCCACCTGGCGATGGACTTTCTGACCCGCAATACCAAGAGCCTCTTGGACGACAACCTTGCCGGCGGCCATTATCTCTCCGCCAAGGGGCTCGACGTGATCGTGATCGGCGGCGGCGACACCGGCGCCGACTGCATCGGCACCTCCATCCGCCACGGTTGCCGGAACCTGGTGAACTTCGAGCTCCTCGACCGCCCGCCGGCCCACCGTGCCCCGAACAATCCCTGGCCCGAGTGGCCACGGATTTATCGCGTCGACTATTCGCACGCCGAGTGGAAGGCCAAGAGCGGCCAGGACCCGCGCGAGTTCAACCTGATGACGAAGGAGTACATCGGCGAGAACGGCCGCCTGTCCGGCGTAAAGACGGTTCAAGTCGATTGGTCGAAGCCAGGCGAAAAAGCGCCGTTCAGCGAAGTTCCCGGCAGCGAAAAAATCTGGCCCGCCGACCTGGTGCTCTTGGCCACCGGCTTCCTTGGACCGGAAACGGGGCTCGCCGAAATGCTCGGCCTCGAAACGCAACGGCCGCGCGGCAACTGGGAAACGTTCAAAGCCGAACACGGCCCCTTCGCCACCACGGTTGCCGGCGTGTTCGCCGCGGGCGACTGCCGCCGCGGCCAATCACTCGTCGTCTGGGCCATCAACGAAGGCCGCGGCGCCGCCCGCGCGATCGACGCCTATCTCATGGGCGCCAGCACACTCCCCGCCCCAGGAATCACGCAGGGGATGGTCGCGGTGTAGCAATCTGGTGGGGCGTGTGGAACTCGACGCACCTTACTCCGCTCTGCCGCGCTGCATAACGTCACTTCGCCACCAGCCCCGGCACAATCGCAGTCGTCGCTTCGCGCGGCGTGTTGTCGTGCACGAGCACGCCGCTCTTACCGACGAAGTACGTGTTGAAGTCGGCGACAATTAGGTTGTAGGTCTCCACGGGCTCAGCGTCGTCGATCGCCTGAAGGGTGACGGGGCCATTGACGGTGTGCAATGTCGCGCCGTCCTCAAGCTCCTTCACCATTTTCCAGCCGGTACCCGCCACCCAAAATGGATGGCCGGTCACAGCGACAAGGTCGTCTTCGCCAATCGACAGCTTGCGGCACGGGTTTGGCTGACGCACGGTAACTCCCAGCACCGGCTTGTAAGAAAGTTCGCCGGTTTCGACGCTTTGTGCGAGGACGAAGTCGCCGATTTCCAGCGATTCAATGGGGCGGAGGCCGGTGCGCGTCCAGATCGGCGTGCCCGCAGCAAAGCATTCGCACCTTGGGTACCGGGGCACGGGCGTGCGCGGGTACTCGACTTGTCTGCGGCCCCGTTGTCCATAGGGCAACGGATTTCCCGACCGCAATTTTGGCGCTTCGTGCACCGGTCGTACGTACACGGTCTTTGCCGACGGCACCCGATAATATCGATGGGTGGAATCTGCAAACTGCTGTTCTTGAACCGGTCGCTCTCCGTCGCTGGAGTATTCGTTGTAACGCAGCCACCAATCCCACCAGGCCCGCGGGTTATCGCCAAAATCTTCGCCCGTCGTCGCCGCGAGCACCGGAACCACGACCGCATTCGTAGCGGCGGTCGCCCGGTTCGCCGCGGCGACCTGTTGCTGGGCGGAAATCGCCTGAGCGCCAAACTGTTGCTGGTTGATCCGGGCCACGGACGCCATTTCGGCGCGAACCAGCGGATTGTTCGCAGCGCCGAATCGTTCGCTAGCGACTTCATCGGTGATTTGATTGTCGACCGTGACGACCGTAGGGCCGCGCAAATCCTCCTGCATCGCGGAGAGACGTCCTTCAAACGACCAATCGGCATCCGGTCCTTCGCGATACAGAGAATGGAAATAATGGACGCTGCCATCCGCGTCGGACACGACTCGATACGACGACTCGACGGGCATGGCCAGCAGCGAGAGCAGGGCGGGGACGTAATCGTGGGGTGGGCGTTTCTTGAGCGCGGCAATCGACGCCTCGCGCACGGTCTTGACCGGCGCGAACACGGCGTGCCGCAGTAGAGACCGTTTGGCTGCCCGCGCAGGCATCTCGTCCAGGGCCTCGACCAGCGCCTGCCCCATGGCCAGCGATCGCTCAAACTGTTCGTTCGTATCGAGTGAGCGTTCGAGCGTAATTTCCTCGATGGCTGGAATTGCCAGCGGATCTCTCAGCTGGCGGATCTCAGCTAGCGCGGCGTTACGCGATGCAAGGTCCCCAGCGGAAAGCAGGCGCTCCCACCGCGACACGGTCGGAACAAATGCCTTGGCCTTCGCTCGCAAGTCGCGGAGCGAATCCTTCGCCGCTTGGATTTCGGCCGCCGTCATCAACGAGCCTTGGAACCACCGCACGCCGAGCGCCCGCAGCGCTTCTTCATTTTGCGGAACTTCAGCGAGCACCGACTGCCAGTGGAATGCGGCTTCGTCATTGAACGCGTTCTTGCGGCACCAGCGAGCGAGCGCGAGCTGGCCGTTGGGAACTTTGCCTGCGGTCTTGCGGAGCAATTCGTATTCGACGCGCTTCGGATCGGCCGCCGCCTCGGCTTGGGCCTGGTCGGCCGGCATCCACTCGCCCTCCGCCCGAACCTGTCCGCTGTGCCACCGGGCAGGCAAATAGTCGGGCGCCGCATCGATCGCCTCGCTCAGCAACACGCGCCGCCGCGCGGAGTCACCGGTCAATTCGGCGCGGAGCGCATCGGCCACCAATCGCTCGGCCGCCTGACTCCCCTCAACCGCCGAGCCCGCTGCCGCTTTTTCGTCCCCCGCCCCGGCTGGCCGCCCCACGAGCGTCGCCACCGCCAACAGAGTCGCACCAATCAGCCGCGATTTCATGGCTATCTCCTTGGTCTACTGGTCCGACAATCAATTCTCAATTCTGCTCCCAACTTATTCCCAAAATCAAGCAGCATCCGCCTGAAAACCACAGCCACGAAGTTTGCGCAGTTTGCCATCCGGATGGGCCGCGGGGCTGCTGCGGTATTGACTCGGTTCCGCACTTTGCGTTTCAATGACGGCTCGCACGCTCTCAGGCGACGCAGGCGCATGGGCAACATTTTGCCAGCCAAAAGGAGGTTCGCCATGGGCAGATCGGAATGTACGAGCACAGCGGAGCGCACCGTAGCCGTCGAGAACCAGGTCCCCACGGAAGAAATCGCCCGCCGGGCCTACGAGCTTTGGGAAGCCCGCGGCCGACCGCAGAGCGACGGCAGCGAAGATTGGGACGCCGCCCTCGCCGAACTCACGTTCCGCCGCAGCAGCTCCGTCGGCGGCTTACGGCATTGGTGGGAGCGGATGCGCCGCTCAATTGTCGGCCGCGATAGCTGATCCCGCGACGCTCCACTTCTGGGGTGGCACGCCCTGAGGCTTGGCGAAGGGCGTGGTGATTCGAACCCGCCGCAACCACGCCCATCGCTCGAAGCTCTGGGCGTGCCACCCAGCGCTCGCTTTCTGCTCATTCCCGGCCCGTTGTGAGCACCCCGCGCGAGCGATATAATTGCCGATTCGGTTGGCAAAAACTTTTGCCCGCGCGCGATCTGCCGTTGTTGGGAGCCGCCGTCCGGGAAGCAGCCATCTTCGTGTTGTAGGAGAAGAAAAAATGTCCATTCGTGTTGCCATCAACGGTTTTGGTCGGATCGGCCGCTTGACGTTCCGCCTGTTGAGTTCCCGCCCCCAGGAGTTCGATGTTGTTGCCATCAACGACCTTACGGACAATAAGATGCTGGCCACGCTCTTGAAGTACGACAGCAACCACCGCCGCTTCCAAGGCAAGGTCGAGCACGACGCCGAGAGCCTGACCGTCGACGGCAAGAAGATCCGGGCCCTGGCGGTCCGCAACCCGGCCGAACTCCCCTGGAAGGAGCTCGGCGTCGACGTGGTCGTCGAAAGCACGGGCATCTTCACCGCCCGCGCCAAAGACGGCAAACCGGGCTACGACACCCACCTCGCGGCCGGTGCCAAACGCGTCGTGCTGAGCGCCCCCGCGAAGGACGGCGCTGACCTCACGTGCGTCTTGGGCGTCAACGACGACAAGCTCACGCCCGATCTCAAGTGCATCTCGAACGCGAGCTGCACCACCAACTGCCTCGCGCCGGTCGCCAAGGTGCTCAACGACAACTGGGGCATCGAAAAGGGCCTGATGACCACCTGCCACGCCTACACGAACGATCAAAACGTGCAGGACCTCCCGCACCAGGATCCGTATCGTGCCCGCGCCGCCGCGATCAACATCATCCCCAGCACGACCGGCGCCGCGAGCGCCGTCGGACTGGTGATCCCCGAGCTCAAGGGCAAGCTGACCGGCATCGCGCTCCGCGTCCCGGTCTCCACCGGAAGCATCGTCGACCTGACGGTCATCACGAAGAAAGAGTGCACCAAGGAAGCGGTGAACGAAGCGATGCGAGCCGCCGCCGAGGGCCCGATGAAAGGCATCCTCGCCTACTCGACCGACCCCTTGGTCTCGACCGACATCATCGGCGACTCCCACAGCTCGATCTTCACCGCCGACTGGACGCAAGTCATCGGCGGCAACATGCTCAAGGTCCTGAGCTGGTACGACAACGAGTGGGGCTACAGCTGCCGCACGGTTGACCTCATTTCCCGCATCGGGAAATTCAAGTAGCCGCCGCCTTACTCCCTCTCCTTCCGGGAGAGGGTCGGGGTGAGGGTTTAGCCTCGTCGCTTGCGACGCGCGGAATCACCAACAAATATCGCCCAGGCCGTCTATCGAGCGCCGTCCTGGGCGATTTTCGTTTCAAGAGTCCGGCATAGTGACCTGTCCCCTTTGCCTAGCCCCCTGTGATTTTCCTAGTTGTTTGCAAAATCGGATGTACGAGATACGATAACTTGAAGAAATACTCGGAGGCACACTTTGGAGGTCTGCTAATGAGATCTGTTTATTTGCTATTGATTGTGCTCGTCACCGTTCGTTCCACTCACGCGATTGACACTGTTCTGGTGGGTGATCCTGGGAATGAAGGGGATACTCAATCTCAGGGCACTTTCGGCGCAGTGTCGTACAACTTCCACATTGGTAAGCATGAGGTCACCAACGCTCAATACGCCGAATTTCTCAACGCTGTAGCGGTGACCGATCCAAACAGCTTGTATAACGCGAGCATGGGAACCGCCAGTCCGGTCCTCGGAAACGGGATCGTCCGTATCGGCGACCCGGGCAGCTATCAGTATTCGACCGTCGCCGGACGAGCGAATAAACCCGTTGTGTACGTTTCGTTCTTTGACGCGCTGCGATTCGCAAATTGGCTCCACAATGGCCAACCGTCTGGAAGCCAGAATTCGTCGACCACTGAAGATGGGGCCTACATGATTACGACACAAGGAATTGCGAGCAATTCGATCGTGCGCAGTCTAGACGCAAGGTATTTTGTGCCCAGCGAAGATGAGTGGTATAAGGCGGCCTACTACAAAGGCGGTGGGACGAACGCGGGTTATTGGCAATGGCCGACGAGTTCAGACCTTCCACCGATCACGCAGAGTCCGCCCGGCGGTGCCAATTCAGCGAATGCTGGGAACGGCTTGTCCGGCTTGTTCGATGTTGGCGCCTACACTCTTACTACGAGCCCCTATGGCGCACACGATCTTGGCGGTAATGCAATGGAATGGAATGAAGAGATTCTCTTTACCAGTGCGCGAGGAATCCGCGGAGGTGCTTGGTCGGTGAACCGAAATAACATGCGGGCTTCGGTGCAAAATGCGTTCTTTAAGGACATAGAATTCGCCGACATAGGCTTTCGAATCGCGACGGTTGTTCCCGAGACGACATCACTGCTGCTAACTGTTGCTGCCTTAGTCGCTCTGGCCGCTCGTTGTAGGAATCTGGGGTGTCACAGGTTTTGATCCCTGGTTCGACAAGCCGTTCCGTTCCTGACTCCTTTGATCTTTCCCACCATTGATTTCTCCGAACTGCAACGCGGTTAAGCACTAAAACTCCCGGTCGCCGCGCTAGTCGGACGCGCCAGGTGCCGTTGTCTCCGCCAGTGCTCTTCCTGCCTGACGACTTCGTTGTAACGATCGCTATGCGCTACCCGCCACAACATCAAGTCACCGGACTCACCCTCCGCGCGGCAAAGCCGAGGACTTTCTCCCAAGTCGTGCCGCCATCCTGCGAGATCATGTTCCGCCACTCGAACGTGTAGCCGGTGATGTCCGAGAAAATCCAGTGCATCGGCCAATCGACGTTTTGCCAATGCCGGCCTTCCAACACGATTTCATCGCCGACCTGGCGCCCGATAAATGGGATCACGCACTTCACCATCGGCCCATGCCACGTCGACCGCCACGCATCGATCGTGGGATCATAGAAGCGAATCGTCGTCCCATACTCGTAGAGATTTCCCGCGCCGCGCTTCTCTCGCGGCGGGACGATCCAGATATCCTGCACCGCCCGGCCTTCGAGCACCCAAGCAAAATGCCATTCGCCATCCGGGCGCCGCACAAGCTTTCCATCCTGAGAGCTGGAAAGCGGGGCAGGTTCGCTTATTCAGCAATGCACCTTTCTTCGGCTCATTATTTCAGCGTCGACATCATCTGCAGATAATCGATTGACCTTTTCTTTGCGCCTTCGCGCCTTGGCGTGAAATCCCGTCCGCCTTGCCTCCCGAGGGGGGTGGCCAAAAACAGGGCTTGAACTGGCGTATATACTGTGTTAATGTACACTTCGCACGATCGCTGCGTAGTCGCTGAAGAAGCGGCCGGTGGTCGAACAAACCGAACTTGCGTGTGAGCCGGCAGACAACGAGACAAGGAGATCGGGAGACAAGGAGCGCACACGGGTGCCTCTGGCGCCGCCAGTGTGTTTGCCACCACTTACCGGATGGCTGCGTTCACTCTGCGCCCCTGCGTCTCTGCGAGAGACTTTCGGGACAGAGCGGGAACACCCAACCGGACTCTATTGGACAATTCGAGGTGCCATTTTGTCGATCACCCAACGAATCTCGCACGAGTTTTCACGTCGCTTTCGCGATCGCGCAGCGACAAAACGAACGACAATTGTCGCCTCGGAGCGCGTTTTCGCGCACCACGACATTCGCAAGACGCGAACCACAAACGACTTGCGAGCCGGTAAAAAAACACCTCCCGACAAAACGCGAAAAATATCGAGCCCCAGCACCAATTGTCGCCAAGTGTTCGAAGATCACATGACAAATGAACCGGACAATAGGGGAAAGGAGACCGTCAATCCGGCTCTGCCGTGAATGCCGGCGTCGCCAAACTTGCCGCCGTTCGCACGATTTAGGCCGTTTCGCGCTTCGCGCGGCCAATTCGCTCCAATTGGCCGCGAGTGCCGCTAAGACTACAATCAAAGGTTCGCCGCCTCGCCTGAACTGTTTTTCTTACCTGACCTCCGACCTCCGACCTCTCCACTTGGCCCAAATCTTCACCCCACAACTCGAACGCGCCGCCACCAAAGGCCGCTATGCCTTTGTCAGCCTCGGCTGCCCCAAGAACCTCGTCGACAGCGAGCGGATGCTCGGCATGTTGCAGCTTGACGGCTACGAGCTGGTGAACGATCCGAAGGGGGCCGACTTCGCGGTCGTCAACACCTGCGGATTCATCGAGGCCGCCCGCACCGAGTCGTTCGCCGCGATCGACGAAATGCTCGAACTCAAGCGGACTGGCCAACTCCGCGGTCTGATCGTCTCCGGCTGTCTGGCCGAACGGCAAAAGGAATCGCTGCTGGTGGATCGCCCCGGCATCGACCACCTGGTCGGCGTCTTCGGCCGCGAGGAAGTGACGAAAGTCGCCGACCGGCTCGTCGGCGGGCTGAACGAACAACGCAGCGTCTTCCACCCCGCGCCGACGCACCCGCTCCCCGACACGGCCCGCCTGCGGATCACGCCGCGGCATTTCGCGTTCTTGAAAATCTCCGAAGGCTGCGACCGGCTCTGCACGTTCTGCGCGATCCCGAAGATGCGCGGCAAGCACGCCACCAAACCAATCGAAGAGGTCGTCGCCGAAGCCCGCGAGCTCGCCGCCGACGGCGTCCGCGAGCTGGTGATCGTCGCCCAGGACACGACCTACTACGGCATGGATCTTTACGGCGAGACGCGGCTGGTGGAACTCTTGCGCGAGCTCGACAAAGTCGAAGGCCTCGATTGGATTCGGCTGATGTACTTCTACCCGATGCACGTGACTGACGAGCTGATCGACACGATCGCCGGGTCGAAGCGGATCGTGCCGTACCTCGACATGCCGCTCCAACACGCCAGCGACCACATGCTGAAGCGGATGCAGCGCCGCGTGAACCGCACCGAGACCGAGTCGCTGCTCACGAAGCTCCGCGAGCGAATCCCCAATCTCACGATGCGAACGACCTTCATCACCGGCTTCCCCGGCGAGACCGACGCCGACTTCAACGAGTTGGTCGAGTTCGTCCGCGCGCAGAAGTTCGAGCGGATGGGCGTCTTCACCTATTCCTTCGAGCCCGACACACCGGCGGCAAAACTCCCCGAGCAACTATCGGAAGAAGTCAAGAACGAGCGCCGCGAGCGACTCATGGCCGAGCAGCAGGCAGTGGCCTTCGCCTGGAACGACGCTCAGCTGGGCCGACAGGTCGACGTGATCCTCGACTCGGCGGTGCCGGGCGAGAAAAATGCCTTCGTCGGCCGTTCGTATGCCGACGCACCCGACGTCGACGGCGTGGTTTACGTCAGCGGCGAGAGCTTGCGCGTCGGTGCGATCGTGCCATGCGAAATCGTCGGCTCGAGCGAGTACGACCTCGTCGCCGCCGCCGTCGGCCAAGCACGATGAGACCTGCGAAGGGGGCGACCTGTCTATGGACGAGACTAGTTCCGCCAAGCCGGCCGCTTCGCCTGGCTTACTCAACGTGCCGAACCAGCTCACGATCGCGCGGCTCGTGTTGTCGATCGTCTGTTTCGTGTTCCTGGCGATCGATTGGTATCTCACCGGCCTCGTGCTGTTCGTGATCGCGGCCTCTACCGATTGGATCGACGGCTACTGGGCCCGCAAGTATGGCCAAGTCACGCAACTCGGCCGCGTGATGGATCCGTTCGCCGACAAGATCATCATCTGCGGGGCGTTCATTTTTCTCGCCGGCGTGCCGCGCGTCGGCGATAGCTGGCTGCCGGCGTCGGGCATCGCGCCGTGGATGGCCGTGCTCGTCGTCGCCCGCGAGATATTGGTGACCGCGATTCGCAGCTTCTTCGAGGAAGGGGGCGTCGATTTCTCCGCCAAGTGGGCCGGCAAATGGAAGATGCTCTTCCAATGCCTCGCGGTCGGCTTCAGCTTGTATCGCCTCGGGATGTACTTCGATCCAACCTACCAAAACATCGGTTGGACGAGCACACCGCCCGATTGGCTCACCTATTCGCTCCACGCGCTGGTCTGGACCGCGATTGCGTTGACCATCTATTCCGGCTGGGAATACGTTCGCGCCGCGCTGCGGATGTTGAGGAAGTAACGCAAGCCCATGGAGCCGGAACCCTCCGATCCGTTGTTAGGCGCGGTCGTCTTGGTGTTGGCGATCGCCAGCATCGGCACTTGGTTCGCGCTCGTGGATCGAGTCAAGCGCGGCCCGCTCTTGGCCTATGAGCCACGCCGGCCGGTGCCGTGGAGCGGCGCATGGATTCTGCTGCCGATCCTGCTCGTCGCATTCACCGTGTTCGCGGCGATGGGCAGCGCGGATTCCGCAGAAGACGAGGTGGCGGCCAGCGCCAACAACTTGGTGGAACGGCTTGCATTGGGCTCGGCGCAACAGACGGCGTTCGTCGTGGCTTTTCTGGCGGTGGTGATTGCCGTGTCCCGTGCGACGCGTGCGGATCTCGGCTTGCCGAAGGACGCGCACGAACTCGCGCGCGACGTGCGGATCGGCATCATCGCCTGGCTGGCCGCGCTCGCGCCGGTGTATGGCATGCAAGTTCTGCTGCTCATGGTGTTTGGCCCCGCGGAAGGCCATCCGCTCATCAAGATGGTTCAGGAGCAGGCGAATCCGACGCTCTTCGTCCTGGCGTTTGCGGCCGCCGTCGTGGTGGCGCCGATTTGCGAGGAGCTGTTGTTCCGCTTGCTGCTGCAAGGCTGGCTCGAGAAGTGGGAAGACCGTCAACTCGGCTGGCGAACGCCGGTCGTGCCGTTGCCGGTTGAGATTGCCGAAGTTGCCGATTTGGATGCGACTGTTACCGACGAGCGTTTGCCGGTTGTTCCAGCACTGGTAGTCGCCGAAATCGCTGTTCCGGAGGAGCCGCCCAAAATCGGCCTCGGCGGCTTGCCCTACGGATGGCTGCCGATCTTTTTAAGTTCGCTGCTGTTCGCCCTCGCACATGTCGGCTACGGCCCGGATCCGGTCCCACTATTTCTGCTCGCGCTCATCCTGGGCTACGTGTATCAGCGGACGCACCGCATCGTGCCCTCGATGGTGGCGCACGCCTTGTTCAACGGCATGTCGCTGTTCGCACTCTGGCGCGTGATGTCCGCCGCCGCCCCATGACGGTCCGCCATGATCGATTTGACTGCCCATCCACGCGGTGTCATTTTGCCTGTGCGAGCCCACGCCGGCGCCCGTAAGAATGGCATCCTCGGCGAGCACAACGGCATGCTCCGCGTCGCCGTGACAGCCGCCCCCGATAAGGGCAAAGCGAACAAGCCGATCGTTGGTGTGTTGAGCGACGTTCTTGAAACTCCCAAGTCGTCGATCGAGTTGATGGCGGGCGATACTTCGCCGCAGAAGCGATTCCTGATCGTGGGCGCCGACGCCAAACAGCTGCAAAAGCTGATCGAGCAGTTAATTGCCGATTAAGCCGGCGGCGGAAACGCCCGTGGAGCGACGCCGTATTCCGCACACAATTGGCCGAACGTCGCGTTCGCGCGGAGGTCGCCGCGGATGTCGGCGTCGTGCCGCGGATCGGCGAAGCCCATTTTCTTCTTCTCGTCGAGCAGCTCCTCGACCTTTTCAGTCGGAAGATAACGGAGCGGTCCGAGTTGCCGCGTGAGAATCAGCACGCGGCAATAGGAGTCCAATACCTCAGCAAGCCAGTAAGCTCGCTCGGGCGTATCGCCGTAGCTCACCGCGCCGTGATTGGCGAGCAGAATGATGTTCGTCTTATGGACGAACGGCAGCACCGTCTGAGCGAATTTCTTGCCGCCGGGCGTCTCGTACTTGGTGATCGGCACTTCTCCGAGAAACACTTCCACCTCCGGCATCACCGCTTGGGGAATCGATTCGCCAACGATCGCAAACGCCGTCGCATGCGGCGGATGACAATGGACGACACACGACACATCGGGCCGGGCCTTGAGGATTTCGAGATGCATCAGCGCCTCGCTCGACCGCTTCCGCTTCCCCGCGAGCTGCTTGCCCGACATGTCGATCAGGCACAAATCGGCCGGCTGCATGAAGCCCTTGCCAATCATCGTCGGCGTACACAAGACCTCGTCCTCGGTGAGCCGACAGGTGATGTTGCCCGCGTTCGCCGCGACGAAACCGCGCTGGTAAATTCGCCGGCCGATCTCGCAGATCTGCTCCTTCAATTCTTGAACGTCGTTCATGGTTTTCGCTCCGGCGCGAAGCATTCAGTCGATTGGATACGCGCTCGCTCGATCACCTTCGCCGCGCTGCGGTTTGCGAATCGTGACGCGGCCGCCGTCGAGCTGCACTCGACCCGCCGCGAGCAGCTTGAGCACGTGCGGATACGCTTCTTTCTCCGCTTCGAACACGCGGGCCGCGAGCAAATCGGCTGTGTCGTCGGCGAACACCGGCACCGGCTGCTGCCAGATGATCGGCCCGTGGTCGTACTCGTTGTCGACGAAATGGACCGTGCAGCCGGTGACCTTCACGCCGGCGTCGAGCACCGCTTGATGCACATGATGTCCGTACATCCCCGGCCCGCAAAACGACGGGATCAGCGCCGGGTGAATGTTGACGACGCGGCCCGCAAAATCGTCCGGCACCGGCGCGAGCTTCAAGAATCCGGCCATCGCTACGCATTCGACGCCCGCCGCGCGACAAACCGCGAAGACCGCGTCGCCGTACGACTTGTCTCCCGCTCCGCCCTTTGGGAAGTCGCCCCGGTTGACGACCGCCGTCGGAATCCCGGCCGCCTCCGCGTGCTTGAGCCCGCCAGCTTTCGCGCTACTCGAAACCACCAGCCGAATGTCGATCGACAGCTCACCCTCGGCTGCGAGGTCTATGAAATTCTTCAGCGTCCGGCCGGAACCGGAAATCATCACCGCCAGTTTGAGCCGGTCCGCTGGTTTCGCTGCCTGGCTCATGACGTGACCTGCACGTACAGCGTCAGTGCCTCGCCACCCATTTTCGCCTCGGTCGGCGTTACTCCGTCAAGTGGCTGGTCGACGATTTCGGTGGCCAGCGTTTCTTTGGCGATGAAGTCGTAATGCTTCTCGATCGCGCCAATCAGCTCGGGCGACGAGGTAACGAGGCCGACCTTGATGCGGTCGGTGTACTCGCAGCTGATGTCCTTGCGCTGATCTTGAATCAGCCGCACGATGTCGCGGGCCAGGCCTTCAGCGATCAGTACCGGCGTCAGCTCGGTGGCCAGCACCACGACGCAGCCCTTGCCTTGGGCAGCGGCCCAGCCGGCTTTCGCCTGCAGCCGGACTTCGATGTCTTCATTGTCCAGCTCGATCGAGCTGCCATCCGGAAAATTGAGCGCCGCCTTGCCGGTCGACTTCAATTCCGCGAGTAGCTTGGCGGCGTCGATCTCGGCGAGCAGCTTCTTCCCGGCCGGCATGTTTTTGCCCAGCCGTGGACCGAGACGTTTGAAATTCGGCACGACCGAGTAGCTGATGTATTGATCGCCGCGCGTCGTGAACTCGACCGCCTTCACGTTGAGCTCATCGGTGATCAGATCGGCGTGCGATTCAAGCCACTTCTGGTGCGTCGTGTCGGCGAGCACGACTTCGACCTTGGCAAGCGGCTGCCGGACCTTGAGGCTCGCGGCACCGCGGGCATTGCGGCCGAGCGACGAGATTTCACGCACCAGGTTCATGCGGGCCGAGAGGGCTTCGTCGATCACCTTCAAATCGCCGGTCGGATAGTCGCAGAGATGGACGCTTTCCTTCGCTCCCTGCTCCTTGCTCCCTGTTCCCTGCTCAAACACTCCCGCCAAATTCTGCCACAGTGTCTCCGCCAGAAACGGCACGAACGGGGCGACCATTTTCGCCGTCGTCACCAGGCATTCGTAGAGCGTCCAATAGGCGTCGAGTTTTTCGCACGATTTTTTATCGGCAGCCCAGAAGCGGTCGCGGCTGCGACGGACGTACCAATTCGACAGCGCGTCGACGAACTCGGTGATGTGGCCGCACGCGCCGAAATTGTCGTAAGCGTCCATCCACTCGACGACCGCCGCGGCCGAGCGATTCAGCTCGCTGAGGATCCAGCGATCGAGTTCACCGCGATCTTTCACCGGGCGGAACGATTTCGCATTCGAAAACGCGCTCGCATCGAGACTTCCCCGCCCGCTCGCTGAAGCGAGCTCGCCCGCCGGATCGAACCCGTCGATGTTCGCATAGATCACGAAGAAGCTGTAGACGTTCCACAATCGCAGCAGGAACTCGGGGATGCTGTCTTTGATTGCCTGCTCGCTGTAGCGGATCGAAGTCCACGGCGGCTGGTTGGCGAAGAAGTACCACCGCAGCGCATCGGCTCCGTACTTGTCGAAGATCT
>JANNTD010000485.1:0-2482 GCA_031403315.1 Planctomycetota bacterium | reverse complement strand
GATCACTTACGACACGCCCCGCGAATCGATCGCCGCCGCGGTGGCTGCGATCCGCGAGCTGCTCGAAGAGCCGGGCATCCGTGAGCCGATTCATCCGGTGATCGGCTGGGACAAGCACCCGCCCAAAGTGTTTTTCAACGAGTTCAACGCGGAGAGCCTCAACCTCCAGATCGCCTACCACTTCGCACCACCCGATCAGGGCGCATTCAACGAGCACGCTCAGAAGGTGAATTTCCGCATCTTCGAAGAGTTCGAGCGGCTCGGCGTGGCGTTCGCGTTTTCCTCGCGGACCGTGTACCTGGCCAACAACGCCGCCCGGAACGCTCGGATGCGGCTCTCGTCGGAAGATGCGGCGTAGTGCGGCTCAAACCCCGGCTGCCGCGAAAACCAAGGGCCAACGTCTGCTTTCCGCACGCCTCGAACGGCGGGTACTTTTCGCAGGACGATCGTTGCGGGCGGCAAATCAGGACGGCCCGACCCCACAAACCAACCCGCTCGGCCTGCCGATTTGGCCCGACCAATTCCCGAGAAAGCGTCACGGGAAGTCGATGCTCACTGCCCCGCCGAGTGCGGGCTGCAACTCGTCCGCCCGAAGCGTCTTTTTTGCCCACCGGGTGATCGACAATGGCCGCTGAAAGGTACAATATATGGGACCTAACCAGCGCAACTTCAAGAGCGTCGGCGTGGCGAGATTGTTGTTGCTCCTCGTCGCCCCACGTACGTTAGCCTTTCTAGGCTGACACTCTTCGCACTGTCAGGCCGGAAAGCCTAACTTACGGTTTTGGAAAACTCATGCTCCGCGCTGGACAGAAACTCGGCAAGTACCGACTACTCACGAAGCTCTCGGTCGGTACCTTCGCCACGGTGTTCCGCGCGTTCGACACGCTCGAAGGGGTCTACGTCGCGCTCAAGATCCCGCACCCCAATCTGATGAACAAGGAGTCGCTCGCCGACTTCACCAAGGAAGTCAAGCTCGCGGCCCGGCTCGACCATCCGAATATCCTCGCGCTCAAAACGGCCGACTACATCGACGGCCAGCTGGTGATCGCCTTCCCGCTCGGCGAACAATCGCTCGACGACCGGCTCGCCAAACGGATGTCGCTCCGCACGGCGATCGACCTCGGCGAGCAACTGTTGCGAGCGCTGGGGTTCGCGCACGAGAACCGCGTCATCCACTGCGACGTGAAGCCGGACAATCTGCTGTTGTTCAAGAACAACCGGTTGCGACTCACCGACTTCGGCATTTCGAAGATCGCGCATCGCACGATCTCGGCTTCCGGGGCGGGGACCGTCGGCTACATGGCGCCCGAGCAGGCGATGGGCCGGCCCTCGGCGCGAAGCGACGTCTTCGCGGCCGGCATCGTGCTCTGGCAGATGTTCTCGGGTTACTTGCCGGAATGGCCATTCGACTGGCCGCCGCCGGCCTACGAACGGATGAAGCGCCGCGTCCATCCCGACATGCTCGCCGTGTTCCGTCGCGCAATGCAGCTCAAACCAAGTCATCGCTTCGAGGATGGCAGCCAGATGCTCGCCGCCTACCTCCGGGCGAAGCCGAAGGCGATCAAAGAAGCCCTGCGTCGCACCAAATCGAAGTCAAAATCGACCACGAAACGCGATTGGAAGGCGATCCGCCAGCAGCAGTTCCTGAAGCAGTTCGGCAAAGAGCTGCAAGCCAAGTTTCACTGCCACCGCTGCAACGGCCCGGTCGCGGAGTCGATGCACGCCTGCCCGTGGTGCGGCACGCATCGCAAGATCTTCCGCGACGAGACCGAATTCCCGGCCGCCTGCACCCGCTGCCACCGCGGCCTGAAACTCGATTGGCACTACTGCCCTTGGTGCTACGGCCCCGGTTTCGAGCCGCTCACGGAGCGCTGGTTCACCGACCGCCGCTACACGGCCCGCTGCCGCAACCGCAAGTGCCAGCGCAAGGACCTGATGCCCTTCATGCGCTATTGCCCCTGGTGCCACACCAAGGTCCGGCAACCCTGGAAGATCGCCGAGAGCAACGACAACTGCGACAAATGCAGCTGGGGCGTGCTGCGCGAATTCTGGTCGCATTGCCCGTGGTGCACGGGAAAACTCTGACGACTCTGCCAACAAGTCGTGGTAGAGTCATCTGTCGCAGCGGCCATTATACTTAATCCAACTCCCGGTGCTGCGAACCTAAGCCGCGCGGAGGGGCGCCGTTTTGAGGCCTACCGTTCGATGATCCTCAGAATCTTCCTCCTGTGCGGCGTGCTGACTTCGTGCGCCGAGTCTTCGGCGCAGCCGCCCGGCGACGAGTCAGCAGGTTTGCCCGCCTGGTCAACACAGGTGACGGCGCCGACTCTCGACGCGTCGTTGCCGCTCAAGGAACTGCAAGCGTATGCCGCGCCGCGAATTCCCAAATTGCTTCCTCCCCAGTCCCTCGCGGAATGGGAATCGCAGGCAAACACGATTCGGACCTGCATGCTCGATAATACGTCTTCCAAGTAATAACTGC
>JANNTD010000484.1:0-5930 GCA_031403315.1 Planctomycetota bacterium | reverse complement strand
GTCGAAGTCGCGGACATGATAGCCGAGCCCGACATGATCGAGCACCCGACAGAGGCTTCTTAGTGCGACGCCCATGCCGTCGGGGCCGCTCGTGCCGCCGAACTGGCCACCGCCTTTGAGATGCGGCTCGAGGTCGAGGTCGAGGATCACGCCGGGGATGCCGCGCTTGGTGAGCTTTTCGGTGAGCTGCGGCACGATCTCGGCGAAGTCGCGCAAGATCCGCTCGTGGCCGCTGTCGCCGGCGTCGGCCGGGACGAAGTTCTTGAGCTTGTCTTCGTCGACATGGGCGGTGCGGCCGGTGGGTCGCGGCTGGCGGTAATCCTTGATGTGCATCCAGCCGAGGCCGGGCTTCATGGCCAGGTATTGCTGATAGCATTCTTCAGTAGTATAGCCCTGACTGATGATGTTGCCGCCGTCGAAGATCGTCACGAGCGCCGGGTGATTCACGCGGCGATGCAGCTCGGCGACGAGCGGACCGGACTGGCCGATGAGGTTCGCTTCGATCTCCAGGCCGAAGGTGAGGTCGCTGCGGTGGCAGGTTTCGGCGATCTGGCCGAGTTGGTCGGCCGCTTGCGGCAGGAACTCCGCGGGCTCGCTGCCCTTGGGGTGATAGAACGAGAAGCCACGGATGAGCTTCGTTTCAAAGGCGTGGGCGAGTTCGCAGGCGCGGGCCACGTCTTTTTTGAGGTATTGATCGAACGGCACGTAGCGGTTCGTCGTGCCATCCTCGACGTCGCGGAGCTTCACCTTGCCGATCGGCGAACCGATCGAGGCGACGTTCATGCCGTATTCGTCTTCGAGGTGCCGCAGCTTGATGACCTCGGGCTTGGTGAGGTCCATCACATTCTTGACGCCGCCGCCGACGTCGACGAACCGCAGGCTGTAGTACTGCAGCCCGATCGCAGCGAACGCGGCGAATTGCTCGACGGCCGTCTTCTGGTTGGCCGACTCGTCGGCGAATCCGGAGAGCACCACCTGGGGTTTGTCGGGCATGGCGATTGGAACTCCGGATCTCCGAGGAATGGAAAGGTCAGATTATAGCAGAGTGAGTGGTCGGGTTTCAGGGGACGGGGAAATGACGAATGACGAAGCTTGAATGACGAATCGATGCACGATGGTGGCCGAGTTTTGGAGTTTTGGAGCGCGTGTTGAAAACACGATTTCCACTTCCAAAACTCGGGGAGTTTTGGAAGGTGCGAACGTCGGAAAGTGTTTGCTTGCAAGGAAGTGCGGAGTCATGGGGTTCCAAAACTCGTTGAATTCGCGCCTTTGGCGCGGGTGCGCCGTTGCGTTCCAAAATTCACAGGTAGGGGGTGATTTGCCACAGAGTTCACCGAGGTCGCGGACGAGGAAGTCGACCGCTAATGGGCGCTAACGTCCGCTAATGGATTAGCGCAGATTAGCGACGATTAGCGGTTTCAACCGAAGGCGTCAGGTGGTGTCCAAGGCGACAGGCGATTGGAATTGAAAATCCTCGTGTTTTTGCGAAGGCGACAGGTTTCTGCCGAAGGCGACAGGTTAATTGCGCCCTCAAGGTCTAGCTCGCCGCTGGTTGTTCGGTCGACGACGAATGCGCGCAGCGTGGGCGCGAGCGACGCCTCGCCGGCGTCGGCAAGCCTTTCCTCTGGCTATTGGCTAAGAAGTAACGGCTGACGGCCGTTTCCACTTAGTGTACAGATGTTTCTACCACGCGGCCGCGGGAAAAGGAAGAGGGCAAAACCGGCCACCTCGCGCAATTTGGGCAAGACCAATTCGCGTCAGGGTAATGGGTCTCTTTGAATCTGACCGACGCTGAGTTTGGCACGGAATTTGGAAAGCATCTCGTTACGCGACAGTATTGTAAAACCGAGCTATCTGTTTTTCCAAAAGCAGCTTTAGCTCCAAAAACATTTTACCTTCATTGGAGCGATGTTCGTCACCATGTTCGTAACCCGCCACGATATCGGCATCGGCAAGAGAAGTGCGCCAGCGCCCTATCCTTACATCCCATTTATTGCTTGGCGTGACAGGCGGTCCGGAAGCGATTTGGTTTAGGATGATGCGGCAGCGCTCCCAATCGTCCGCTGGGATCTGGCCCTCGACATTAACAATCGCAGCGGGCGATCGAGCTTCACCATAAAACGTGCCATCCGGTTTGATACCGCGGATATACCAGTGAACATCGCGGTCGGCCTGGGGGTGCCCGACGATAGCAAAGGTTGCGTCCATATACCGCGTGTAGTAAATGCTTAACTGGACAAGAGTGAACTGGCGAAAGGTGGACTGGGGACACCTATCGTAACTCGATTGATTGTACCGAAATTTCGGGGCACTAACAAAGCTTTGGTCAGCAACTGCGATTTTGGGGTGTGGGGCGCACCATCCGCGACCGGCGGTCGCGGCTTTATGGGTGTGGTATCATGCCTGAGAACGCGGCGGACGTTGGGATCGTTGGCCCGCAGTTCGACTGGCTTTAAGGGCCTCCCATGCCGTATACTATTGGTATGAGTCCCAAGCTGAATGACGATTTGGTTTCGGCACTCGCGGCCCAGGGGAATGCACCCCTAAAAGCTGTTCATCCTGTGACGGGGAAGTTCTACTTTCTGGTCAGCGAGGAGCGTTACGAGCGACTCAAGCCGTTGTTCGAGGATGATCCGCTGACTTTGGAAGAACAGCGATTCCAGTTGCGTGAGGCGGGCCGGCGGGCCGGTTGGGATGAGCCGGCGATGGACGCCTACGACAAGTACGACGAGCACCGTCCGCAGGCGCAGTCATGAAGGTCCGCCGCGGCTGTTTCCCTTTTGGCGGCGCTCAATCCGCGACCAGCGGTCGCGGCTATATGGGGTAGTGAGGGTCGACCCTTGTCCAAAGCCGTTGCTGTCGTCGTGTTTTTCCTGATTGCGATTGTCGGCATCTGCCTTGAATGGCATCGGCTGAAGTTCACGCTCGACGAATATCGGCGTCGCCCGCCGACCCGTCGCGACGACCCAGCGGCGTCGACCGATGAGCCGGATTCTGAGTAGGCGCGATGCACTTGGCAGTTATTTCCCGGAGGGTCGCTACGGATTGCCCAGGCGTCAGCATCGTCGGCCGGGGGTCGATTCGAATTCGGACATTCGGCACAAGCCGTGCAAAGCGTTCGTCGATAGAAGAAGAAGGCGCTGGGAGAGGTGTAGTTGATCGTGCGGGTGGTTGAAAGTATTCGCTAAATGGATTTTTTGAAGGTCGGTCTGGCCGCCTGGTTGCTCTTTGGACCGGTGGCCATCGCGGTGTGGCTTTTCGCGGCTGGCGTGCTGACGGCGATTCGATTCTGCGGTCGCCATGCGCTTCGATACTGGCTCGACGCTAGAAATGCGCTTCCGTCGGGCCTCCAAGTTCGTTGGAAGGCGCCCTTCTCGAGCCCTGGTCCCGCGCGTTGATCGGCGGCTTTATAGCGCCGAAACGAACTCGGCGGTCACGGTCTCGGTGATGCCGCCGCGGGCGCTGAAGGCGGCGACGATTTTCATGAACCGTGGCCGGGTGACTGCGGCCAAGTCGTCGAGGATCGTGTTCGTGACGTGCTCGTAGAAGATGCCTTCGTTGCGGTAGCTTTGCAGGTAGAGTTTGAGGCTCTTGAGCTCGATGCAAAGTCGGTTCGGAATGTAGTTGATCGTGATCGTGCCGTAGTCGGGCTGGCCGGTCTTGGGGCAGACGGACGTGAATTCCGGCGCAACGATTTCGATGCGGTAGTCGCGGTCGGCGAACTGGTTTTCAAAGGTTTCTAGCTTGCTGCGAAAATCCGACATCGGACCGCTCCTTTCGACGGGCCAATCATTGTGGCATGATGGGGTGGTGGGCGGAAGGGGCCAACACCATATGCTGTGCCACACGTGATGATTGAATTCCTTGAAGCAATAGCGCACGGTCTGGATGTTGCATGGGTGGGCCTTCGACGCTTACTAGGGCTTAGTCGGCAAGAAGATTCCGGACCGCTTTCACGAGCGGCAGAATTGGTTGGGGGAGTCGTTGTCGTCGTCGCGGCATTCTGCGTCGTGTTGGGATTGGTTGGAGTACTCTTAAATCGCAGGTAATTGTGAGACGATGACCATCGGTTCGAAAGTGTCGCCGCAATCATCCCGCGCCGTTGTGCTCCTATCGGGCGGGCTCGATTCCGCGACCACGACGGCGATAGCGCGTGCCGATGGGTATCGGCTCTTTGCGCTGAGCGTCGACTACGGGCAGCGGCATCGGTTTGAGTTGCAGGCGGCGGGAGCGGTGGCCCGGTCGCTTGGCGTCGAGCGGCATGTCACGGTGTCGGTCGGGCTTGGACAAATTGGCGGGAGCGCGCTCACGGCCGACATCGAAGTGCCGAAGGATCGCAGCGAGGATGCGATGTCGCGGGGAATTCCCGTCACCTATGTGCCGGCTCGCAACACGGTGTTCCTGGCGCTGGCGCTCGGCTATGCTGAAGTGGTGGGTGCGGCCGATTTGTTCATCGGCGTGAACGCCGTCGACTACTCGGGCTATCCCGACTGCCGGCCGGAGTACATCGCCGAGTTCGAGAAGCTCGCCAACCTGGCGACGAAGGCGGGCGTCGAAGGGACATTGAAGTTCCGCATCCACACGCCGCTGATTGCCATGACGAAGGCCGACATCATTCGCCGCGGAACGGAGCTGGGCATCGACTACTCGCAGACGCACTCCTGCTACGCACCGAACGAGGCCGGCCTGTCATGCGGACACTGCGACGCCTGCCAACTGCGACTCAATGGCTTCGCCGCCGCGGGATTGGTCGATCCGGTGGAATATCAAACAACTTAGCTCAACAGTACGAAAGTATTTCACCACAGAGGCACAGAGGACACAGAGAAGATAAAAAGAGATTGCAAAATGCAAATTTGGGCGTCTGCATCTGGCAATCTTGATTTTGATTTCTCTGTCTTACTCCGTGCCCTCCGTGCCTCTGTGGTTAACTTGCCTTGTCTTTTTCATCATGCGAATTGCTGAGATTTATCGATCGGTGCAGGGTGAGGGATTGCTCACCGGCGTGCCGAGCGTGTTCGTGCGCACGAGTGGGTGCAATCTGCGGTGCTGGTTCTGCGATACGCCCTACACCTCGTGGCGGCCCGAGGGGGGCGACATGTCGACCGACGAGATCGTCGCCCAGGTCGAAGAGTGGGACTCGACGAACGTGGTCGTCACCGGCGGCGAGCCGATGCTCTGGGCGGAGTTGATTCCGCTCTGCCAGCGATTGCACGCGATCGGCCGGCACATCACGATCGAAACGGCCGGCACGCTCGATTTGCCGGTGGTCTGCGATTTGATGTCGATCAGCCCGAAGTTTGCCAGCTCGGCGCCGTCGGGTGAAAAACATTCGCATTGGAGCCGGCGGCACGAGCGCGAGCGCTATCGACCGGACGTGATTCGCCGGCTGGTCCGCGACTATCCGTACCAGTTGAAGTTCGTGGTCGATACGCCGGCCGATCTGGAGGAGCTGACGGCTTACCTGGCGGAGTTTCCAAAAATTGTTCGCGAGCGCGTGCTCTTGATGCCGCAAGGGATCGAGCAGCAGGAGCTCGACGCGCGGGCGCTGTGGCTGCGGCCGTATTGCGAAGCGAATCGCTTCGTGTTTTGCCCCCGCAAACACATCGAGTGGTACGGCCCGGTGCGAGGCACATGACGCCGGCGAATTTTATTCTGGCGAGCCTGCGGCACCACCGGCGGATGCATGTGGCGGTGGGACTGGGCGTCGCGGTGGCCACGGCGGTGCTGACCGGGGCACTGTTGGTCGGCGATTCGGTCCGCGGCAGCTTGCGCGATCTCACGCTCCAGCGATTGGGGCGGATTGATTCGGCGCTCGTGACGGGACATTTCTTTCGCGCTGCGCTCGCCGACGAGGTGCATGGCGAGCCGGCGATCTTGATGCCGGGGACGCTCGAGGCCGGCAGCGGTGACGACACGCGGCGGGCGAC
>JANNTD010000483.1:0-3309 GCA_031403315.1 Planctomycetota bacterium | reverse complement strand
GTGCCTCGAGAGGTCGACGCAACCAGAAGTGACGAACGACGCTCGATTGCTGCGCGCCAAGGTGCGATACGATCGCGGAAATTTTTCCGGCAGCCTGGCCGACGCCAACGACGCGCTGACGCACCAACCACGGCGCACCGATGCCCTGCGCCTGCGTGGACTCTGCGAAGCTGGCCTGGGCAAACCCGCTGACGCGGTCACGACATTCACGCAGATTACCGTTTCCTATCCTGATTACGCGGACGTCGACCGAGTGCTCTACGACTTGGCCTGGGCGTATCTAGCGTCGAACAAACCCGAGGAAGCGACGGCCACGTTCGCCAAGCTCGCCGACTCGTATCCGAAGAGTCCGTTCGCGGCGGAGTGTCACTACCGCGTAGGTGAAGCCAAGTACGCGGCCCAGGATTTTGCCGCCGCGGCCAAGTGTTACTTTCTCGCCTGCGATTCGACAACGAATCCCGAGCTGCTCGACAAGTCGCTGCACAAGCTCGCTTGGAGTTGCTTCGAACGCGGACAGTTTGGAGCCGCCGAGGAGGCGTTCGATCGGCAAATCGCCGTGATGCATGAGCGGATCACCGCAACCGGCGGCAAAGTCGCCGCCGCCGCGCCCCTCGATCCGCTTTCCGCCGACGCGATGCTGATGATTGTCGAGTGCCGGTTTCAGCAGCAACAGTATCAGTTGGCGCTCGAATCGTTTGACGCCGCCATCGAGCAGCGTGCGGCCAGCGAATCGCTCCGCGCGATGGTGTGCCTGCATGCCGCCCAGAGTGCAGCCGAAATTAAGAATTGGCAGCGGGCCCGCGAACTGGCCGACCACGCGCTCCGCGATTTTCCTGCGAGTCAATGGGCCGACGAAGCTCGCTGCGAACGCGGCATCGCGCTCGCTGAGTTGGGCCAATTCGAGGAGGCTCAACGGGACTTGGTTGCCGTGGCAGCCGAGCACAAGGACTTGCTCCAAGTCAAGTCTGAGTTCGCACTCGGCAATATCCACGTTGCCAGAAAGGATTACGACACCGCCGTGCGGATGTTTTTCAAGGTCGCCTACGGTCACGGCGGGACCGCCGCTCCGGCGTCGTTCCATCCTTGGCAAGCGGAGGCAATTTTCGCCGCCGCGCGCGTGCTGGAAGATTCCGGTCGGCAGGATTCAGCCCGCAAATTGTTTCAAGAGCTCGTCGACAGCTACCCCACCAGCCCGCGAACGGCGCTAGCCCGGCAGTCGCTCGAACGAACCCTGCGGCGCTAAGGAAAGGATTCTTGGTCCGATGACTGTTCGGCGGCAAGACGAGAACTCGATCCAGCCGGAACGCCTCGCGCGCAGCGCATACCGGCCGTCGCCGCGATTCGCGCTGCGGATCAGCCTGGGCGTCCACGCGCTGTTCGTGCTCGCGCTCTTTCGCATGTATACCGAGTATGCCGGCCAGCCAGAGCCGAGGCTGCACATTTTCGCTCGGGCTACTGCGCCGCGTGCTGCCGCGACACCCAGTTTCGTCACCAGCCCGCTCCCCGACACTGACGTGCCGGAGGAAATTACTCGCCCGGCAGCCAGTATCGAGTCGCTGCCGCAACAAGCGGCGTCGTTTGCCGAGGCCAACATCACGCCGCGTCCCAAAGTAGCGCTCGGTTCCCGCCGGGTCACGGCTCCTGCCGCGTTGCCGTTGACCAGCTTGGACGTGCCCGCCGAATTGGGCATCCCGTTGGAAACCGACGTTGTTGCTATCGCCGCGACCCCAGCTCTCGCATCCCTTGACCGGGCAAACACGCTGCCCGACCTGTCGCTGCGGATCGCGTCGCGCCCGATCTACGGGCCCCGACCAGAGCGCCCGCTCGGTTTGGCCGCGTTGCCCGCGGTCCGAGGCGAGGATCGGCAACGTGAGCCGGCCGCCGCGTTCGCCCATCGACACCAGAGCGCTCGGACGCCGCCCGAAAATCAGACGGCGATCGACCGGGGACTCGAATTCCTCGCCCGCATGCAGCTCGACGACGGCCGCTGGCAGTTCAGCAATCTGCGAGGCGATCTCGATCCACACGCCGAGCGGGCGAGCGCCCGCTCCGATGCCGCTGCCACCGGGCTGGCCCTGCTGGCGTTTTTCGGCGCGGGGTACGACCATTTCGATAGCCGCTTTCGCTTGGTGATTCAGGACGGACTCCACTTTTTGCTGCGAGCTCAGAACGAGCGCGGCGAGTTCTTTCCGGACGAAATTTCTACCGACGGTGGCCTGCCGACTGAACAGCTCACGCGGTTTTATAGCCACGGCATTGCCACGCTGGCGCTCGGCGAGGCGTTTGGAATGACCGGCAATGCCGAGCTCTGTGCGCCGGCACAACGGGCACTCGACTATCTGGTGGGAAAGCAACATCCGCAGCCGGGCGGCTGGCGATATCTTCCCGGCGCGGATGCCGACTCATCGGCCATCGGCTGGCAACTCGCCACGTTGCGGAGCGGGCAGCTCGCCGGTTTGAACGTCCGGCCGGAGACGATCACACAGATCCGCGACGCGCTTTCGAAGGGCCGTGACATACAGCCCCGGCAGCCTGGCAGAGAGTCGCAACAGCCAAACGCCGTCACGACCGCGGTCGGACTCGCCGTGGAACTACATCTCGGCAATTCCCCGGGCGATGAGCGGCTTCGGCCGGCGGCCGACCAATTGCTCGCGTATCCGCCGGAAGTCGGCGATCCACCGGCCACCGCCGACACCAGTTCACCCGACAATCCGCAGCGCAACACCTATTACTGGTACTACGGCTCCGAGGCGATGTACTATTTGGGCGGCAACGATTGGCAGGCGTGGTCGAAGCGGTTCTACCCGCAGTTGATTCAATCACAAGTCCGCAGCGGCCCGCTCGCCGGCAGCTGGGATCCGCGCAATCCGCTGCCGGGCAAATCGCCCGCTTCGGGCGGTCGAATTTACCTGACCGCGATGAATCTGCTCTCGCTCGAGATTCACAATCGGCACCTGCCGCCGGCTGCGTCGAGATGAACGGCTACGGCCGGGTGAATGGCTTACACCGAGCCGAATTCCGGCCGACGCATGCCGAGCTGATTCTGCAAACGCTGCACGATCGCGCTATGCATCTGGCTCACGCGGCTCTCCGAGAGATCGAGCGTCGCGCCGATCTCTTTCATCGTCAGCTCTTCGTAGTAGTAGAGGATGATGATCAGCCGCTCGTTGCGGTTGAGGCCCTTGGTCACGAGCCGCATCAGGTCCGATTTCTGAATCCGCTTCGTGGGGTCTTCGCCCTTCTTGTCTTCCAGGATGTCGATCTCGCGGACGTCTTTGTAGCTATCGGTCTCGTACCATTTCTTGTTCA
>JANNTD010000482.1:0-10733 GCA_031403315.1 Planctomycetota bacterium | reverse complement strand
CACCACATTCAGCCTGGCGAACGACGTTGCCAAGTATTTTGCGATCATCCCGGCAGCGTTCGCCACGACCTATCCGGTGCTCGAGCGGCTCAACGTGATGCAGCTGACGACGCCATCGAGTGCGATCCTGTCGGCGGTAATTTTCAACGCGATCATCATTATTTTGCTAGTGCCGCTGGCGCTCCGCGGCGTGCCGTATCGGGCCGTCGGCGCCGCGCGGCTGCTTCGTGACAACCTCTTGATCTACGGCCTCGGCGGCCTGTTGGTGCCATTCATTGGCATCAAGGCGATCGACCTGGCACTCGTGGCTCTCCGTTTGGCATAAGCGTACGTCAGGCTTTCCAGCCTGACACAAGTGATTCCACGTCAGGCTGGAAAGCCTAACGTACGAAGGAAAAATCTCGTGTTCAAACTCATACGACAATCGCTGCTGGTGTTCGTGGCGCTGACGCTGGTGACTGGCGTCGCCTATCCGCTCGTGATGACGGTCGTCGCCCAAGGACTATTTTCGCACCAGGCGAACGGCAGTCTTATCGAGCGCGATGGCAAGATCGTCGGCTCCGAACTGATCGGCCAGCAATTCGACGACCCGCGCTATTTCTCGGGCCGGCCGTCGGCAACCGGGCCGACGCCGTACAACGCAAGCGCGTCGACTGGCAGCAACCTCGGACCCACGAACCCCGCGCAGCTCGACGCCGTCCGCGGCCGCGTGGAGTCAATGAAGCAGGCGAACGCCGATCAAACCGGCCCGATCCCGATCGACCTGGTCACCGCGTCGGCGAGCGGGCTCGATCCGCACATCAGCCTCGCCGCCGCCGAGTTTCAAATTGCCCGCGTGGCCAACGCGCGCGGTCTTGATGAGAAATCGGTGCGCGATCTGGTGGCCGAGCATACCGAAGGCCGCACGTTCGGATTGCTCGGCGAACCGCGCGTCAACGTGTTGCAATTGAACCTCGCGCTCGATGAACTGAATCGCACGGCCCCGTGATCGGAGTAGGGCAATGTTTGGTTGGCTGCGAAAAATGTGGGCGCGGTTCGTCGATTGGTTGACGAAACCCATCGCATTCCCAGGAATGTGGGATGTCAACGAACGCCTGACCAAGAGGTACAATAAAGAGGAATCGATCCAAGGCCCGTTTAGTGACCTCAATGAGCGGTGAGCGCCCCAATCCCGACGAGCTGCTGGCCCGCGTCGAGCAGGAGGCCAGCCGCGCGCGCCGCGGGAAGTTGCGGATTTTCTTTGGTTATGCTCCGGGTGTGGGGAAGACCTATGCGATGCTCTCGGCGGCGCAACGCGAGCGGCACGCAGGCACCGAGGTTGTGGTCGGTTACGTCGAGCCGCACGGCCGGCCGGAGACCGAGGCGCTGCTCGACGGGCTCGCAGCTTTGCCGACGCGCGAGATGCCGTATCGCGGCGTCACGCTCCGCGAGTTCGATCTCGACGCCGCCCTCGCGCGGCGGCCCCAGCTGCTGCTGGTCGACGAGCTCGCCCACGCCAATGCGCCGGGCTCGCGGCACACCAAACGTTGGCAGGACGTCGAGGAGCTGCTCAACGCCGGCATCGACGTTTGGACCACGCTCAACGTACAGCACATCGAAAGCCTCAACGACGTAATCGCGCAGATTACCGACGTCGTGGTCCGCGAGCGGCTGCCGGATGCGGTACTTGAGATGGCCGATGAAATCGAGCTGATCGACGTCACGCCCGACGAGCTGATGGAGCGGTTGGCGGCCGGCAAGGTCTACATTCCCCGCCAGGCGGAACGGGCTCTGCAGAGTTTCTTCGATAAGAGCAATTTGGTGGCGCTCCGCGAGCTCTCGCTGCGGCAGGCGGCCCACCGGTTGCAGCGCGACGTCGACGCCGCGCGACACGAGCGGGCGGCGGATGCACCGTGGCTGACGTCGGAGCTGCTCTTGGTCTGCGTCAGTCCCAGCCCCACCAGCGCCCGAATCGTTCGCGCCACCAAGCGGCTCTCTTCGTCGCTCGGAGCAGACTGGCTGGCGGTGGCCGTGGATACGGGCGACCGCCGCGCGTCGCCGGCGATGCAGGAACAAACGGCCCGCAACTTGCGACTCGCCGAACAACTCGGCGCGGAGACGCACACGCTGGTGGGGCGCGACGTGGCCGAAACGCTCCTCGAATATGCTCGTTCGCGGAACGTCACCAAGATTGTCGTGGGCAAAACGGCCACGCCGCGCTGGAAACGCTGGCTGTTTGGCACGATCGTCGACCAATTGCTGGAGCGCGGCGGCGAGATCGACGTGTGCATCGTATCGGGCGAAGGCGAAACGCCGCAACTGCCGCAGATGCTCGCACCCGCTGACCTCTATCGTTGGTTGGATTATGCGTATGCGCTGGCAGTCATCGTCAGTTGCGCGCTGGTGGCTTGGGCGGCCGACTTCGGCGGGTTGGCCGAGGCCAACGTGGTGATGATGTTTTTCGCCGGCGTGGCCTTGGTCGCCGCGCGGCTCGGCCGCGGACCCGCGATCGCGACCAGTATTGTTAGCGTCCTGGTGTTCGACTTTTTCTTCGTGCCGCCGCGGTTGACCTTCGCCATCAGCGATTCGGAATACGTGATTACGTTTGCCGTCATGCTCGGGATCGGTCTGTTGATCAGCGAGCTTACGTCGCGGCTCAAGTCACAACTGCAGGCCTCACAGCAACAGGAACGCCGCACGGCGCAGCTCTATCGCATGACGCGGCAACTGAGCGAACTGTCGGGTACCGAGTTCCTGCTCCGCACCGCCGGCCGACAACTCGAAGAAATCTTCGACGCCGAGGTCGTGCTCTATTTGACGGAGCTCTCGGGATCGCTTGCCCTGCGCATTGGTGAGAAGACGACGGTCGCCGGGCAACCGGTGAATGCAATCGTCGCCCAGTGGGTCACGCAGAACGGCAAAGTGGCGGGGGCCGGCACCGATACGCTGCCAAATGCCACCGCCTTGTTTGTGCCGCTCGTCGGGTCGCAGCGCACTGTGGGCGCGCTGGGCGTGCGGCCCAAGGAGTCGAACCGCTTTTTCGATCCCGACCAGCGCCGTTTGCTCGAATCGTGCGCCAGTCTGATTGCGCTCGCCATCGAGCGCGACGAATCGGTGCTCGATGCCCACCAATCGCAGATGCGGATCGAGGCGGAGCAATTGCGGAATTCGCTTTTGAGCTCGGTGTCGCACGATTTGCGGACGCCGCTCTCGACGATCGCCGGGGCCGCCTCCAGTTTGCTCGAACGAGCGCGCGAGCAGGATCGTGAGTTCTTGCAGACAATTGTCGACGAATCGCGCCGGCTTGCCCGGCTGGTCGACAATCTGCTCGACATGGCCCGCCTCGATTCGGGGGCGATCGTCTTGAATCGGCAGTGGCACGTGCTGGAGGAGGTCGTCGGCCTCGCACTCGCGGCAGTGAAACGGGAGATGCAGAATCACGACATGCGGGTGGCGATTCCGAGCGACTTTCCGCTGCTGTCGGTCGATGCCTTCTTGTTGGAACAGGTGTTGGTGAATCTGCTCGAGAATGCGTCGCGGTATACCGCGGCCGACAGCGCCATCGAGATTTCCGCCGCGATCGTCGGCAAGTCCGCCGAGATTCGCGTTGCCGACAATGGGCCCGGCGTGCCAGTCGGCAGCGAAGTGAAAATCTTCGACAAATTCTTCCGCGGGTCGACGGTCGCGCCAGACGGTCGTCGCGGCGTCGGGCTGGGACTGGCAATTTGCCGAGCGATTGTCGAAGCGCACGGCGGCCGGATCTCGGCCGCGAATCGCCGCGCGGGTGGGGCCGAGTTCTGCATCGTATTGCCCTGCAACGAGCCGTCGCCGAAAATCCGTGACGACGAGTGTTCCGTTCCCGCCAGCGTGTAACTCATGTCCGCACAGTCGCCACTCGTGCTGTTGGTCGAAGACGAGCTTCCGATTCGGAAGTTCTTGGGGGCATCGCTGGCGAGCGCCGGCTATCGGCTCGACGAAGCCGCCACCGGCCACGAGGCGCTCCAGCGGGCTGCGCAGACACCGCCGGATCTCGTAATTCTCGATCTGGGACTGCCCGACATGGATGGGCAAGAGGTGCTCAAGCAATTGCGTGAGTGGCTCGCCGCGCCGATCATCATTCTCTCGGCCCGCGACCAGGAGCAGCAAAAGATCGCCGCCCTCGACCATGGAGCCGACGACTATCTCACCAAGCCGTTCAGCACCGGCGAGCTGCTGGCACGGATCCGCGCGGCGCTGCGACACGCGGCCCGCATCGGCGGCAGCGAACCGGGCGCGACGACCTACGAGATCGGCGACCTGAAGATCGACCTGGCGGCCCGCCGCGTTTTCACCAAGGGCGGTGAAGTGCATCTCACGCCGATCGAGTTCAAGCTGATGACGACACTCGTCCACTCGGCCGGCAAGGTGCTCACGCATCGGCACCTATTGAAAGAAGTCTGGGGCCCGCAGCAGGTTGAGGAGACTCACTACCTCCGCGTCTTCATGGCCAACTTGCGTCGCAAGCTGGAAGTCGACCCCGCCCAGCCACGCTATCTGCTCACGGAGCAAGGAGTCGGCTATCGGCTGGCGAGCGAGTGAGTGCGCATCGCGCTAAGCGGCGCGGCGCTGGGGAACGATTGAGGTGCCGCTGCGCTCATCGAGCACGCGGTCGTAGACGTTCTCGAGCGTGCGAATGAATCGCGGCCAGCCGAACAGGTCGCGGGCGCGGTCGTAGCCGGCGCGGCCCATCGCCCGGGCGCGTCCGCGGTTGTCGAGCAGTTCGCAAAGGGCGGCCGCGATGGCCGCGCTGTCGCGGACCGGCACCAGCAGACCGGTTTCGCCGTCGGCGACCGATTCCGCCGCACCTCCGGCACGGCAGGCGACGATCGGCTTCTTCATTAGCGAGGCTTCAATGTAGACCAGCGCGCACGGTTCGCGGTGCGACGGCAGGGCCATCACGTCGATCGCATTCATGACGTCGGCCATGTCGCGGCGGAAACCGAGGAACCGCACGTTGTTGATCGTGCCGTCGCGGCGGGCGGTGGCTTCGAGTTCGTCGCGGAGCTGGCCTTGGCCGACGATCCAGAATTGCGTTTGCGGAAATTCGCGGCAGACGTCGGGGATTGCCGCGAACAGGTCGCGGTGGCCCTTCTTTTCGGAGAGGTGCGCGATCGTGCCGACCACCGGCGTGTCGTCGCGCGCGCCAAATTCGTCGCGGACCTCGCGCGGGTCGCGCTGGGCGACGAATTCCGAGGGGCCTAGCGCGTTGTAGAGAACGGTGATTCGTTCGGCCGTGATGCCTTGGGCGACGAGATCATCCTTCACGGCTTTCGACACGGCGAGCAAATGCGACTGTTGCCGATGCCAGCGGGCCGAGGTGAAACCCTGCACATGGCCGATGGTCGGCATGCCGCTCAGCCGTTCGAGCCAGCCGCACCACCAACTGGCGGTCGAGAGGGTCGATTGAATGACTTCGGCGCGAGTCTGGCGCGCGTGTTGGGCGAGGCGGTGAATTGCCAGCGCGTTGAGCTTGCCGCCGATGGCGAGCGATTTGGCGTCCAGGCCCAGCCGCCGCATCTCGGCCGTTGCTGGGCTGCCGCGCTTGATCACGGTCGAGAGCTGGTGCCCGCGGGCTTGCATCTGCCGCGTAAGCCGCACAAGTTGCATCTCCGCGCCCGACATGTGCGAAGGGGTAATGACCTGCATCACGCGGCGGATCGTTCGCACCGGCGGCAATTGTTCCATCGGAGGCGACTGCATCATGGCTTGTCGATCGAGTTAGTTAGGCGGCGGAACGGATTGATGACAATCCCGAGGAGTCCGGCGATAGCAATTTCTCATCCGGCGTGAAGACCTTGAGTTGTTTCCAACTGTCGTGTACGAGCGAGCGCTGCTCGAAGGCGGGCCATTCGATCTCACAGTGAATTGCCTCGCGCAAATACACCGCGAGCGCCGACATAAAACTGGCGTGCAGTCCGGCACTACCGTCGAGCCAACCCCAACGCAGGACATACGAGCGCAGAAAGCTGAGCGGCACGCGCCACACCAACGTGCGGTGCGAAGCGTGTCGGCCGTTCTGCCGGTCATCCTCGGCGGCCCGCGTAGCAAATCGCAGCATGTCGCGGATGCAGCGTTCGATGCTGGGGCACGCTTCGTAGATCAGTCGCGATTTCATGCTGCCGACCTTGCCCGACGGAATGCAAACTTCCACGCGGCCGTCGCAAAGCTCGAATCGAGCCTGCTGCTTGCGGAACAAGTGAATCGTCGGCTCGCTGCGGAAGTCGCCAAAACGAAGCTGCTTTCCGTGTAAATACACCGTACGCGCGATTTGGAACCCGTCTTCCGTAGGCTCGGTTGCCAGCAGATCCTGCACTTGTCGGCTGAGCTCGCCGTTGAGTTGCTCGTCGGGTCGCAGCCGCAATATCCAGTCGTGCGTCGCCTGGCTGGCAGCCCACGTCACGAAGCGGACGACGTCGTGCGGGTGCCTGTTCGAGGCGGTCACGGGACTGCGCTCGATGATGCGGCAGCCGCCGAATTTTCGTACCCGCTCGAGCGTGTCGTCGGTCGAGCCGAAATCGGCGAACAGGATCTCGTCGGCCATGTCGCGGACCGATTCGAGACAGCCGACGATCGAGTCGGCCGCATTGTGGCACGGAATCAGCACCGTCACCAGTTGGCCGGGCCGATTCGTCGCAGCAATCGGCTTGTTGAGCGGATGCTTTGCCGCGATCGATCCGGTGAGAGTTTGTTGAGCGGCCGGCGTAGCGAGAATTGCCTGGCGGAAGACTTCCGCCGCAGCCGGGTCGCTCCGCCAATTGCGCGGGTGCAATAGGTCAGCAGCGTCCTTCATCTGCCGCTCGCGCATGCGGTCGCGGTCACACTCGCGGAAGCGGCGCATCCGTTCAAAATCAATCAGCCAGACTTTGCCCTCGCGATCGACGAGGAAATTTTCCGACTTGAAGTCGTTGTGCCAGACGCCGAGGTCGTCGAGTTCCTGCCAGATGGTGGCGACCTGTCGGGCCAGGTGTGCGACGAAGTCGGCCGACGGGCGCTCGAACCGCATCAGCCGATAGAGCGATGTTCCGACGATGTAATCCGTAAGCAAATAAGAACAGTGCTGGAACGGGCCAACGCGCTTCTCCAGAACGGCTCGAATTCGCGGCGTGGGGATGCCGGCAGCACGCAGATATCCGCTATCCTGCCACGACTTGTGGGCGGGCGATTCGGCGAGCGACTTCTTCACCGTCCGGCGCAGCGTGCCCCAGTTGTGGTGCTTCCAGGTGAAGATGCCGGTCGGGTGCTCGATGCGCGCGACGGTGCAGCGGAGCTTGTCCTGCAGCTTCTCTCCTTCTGCCAGCAGCGCATGCGGAGCAGTCCAGATCCGTTCGACGAGGTCGGACGGCAGGTCGGCGTCCCACTGCATCGAGCGGTCAAACGCTTGCCGGCCGACGAATTCGGTCGCGGCGCGGTGAATGTGTGGAAACTCAACATTCGGCAAGGAAATGCTCCCAACTCGTAATCCAGCCCCATTACCCGGTCGGCGGAGTTAAAGCGTAACGATTAGGTCGCCGATATCGAATGTATCGGTTATTGCGCGCCCGATTGTGAAGGATTCCTTCCAGGCGACACTCACCAAACACCACAAAAGCCCTGGTATTTCCGAAGAGAGCGACGGCTAGCATGGCATCGACCGCCACTTATCGCCCACCCCGCGGTTGGCTGCGCGTGGGGAAGTATTTGTTGCCGATGGGCATGAAATCGCCCGGTTGGCGGCCGACGGCGGCGCCGCGCGCACAGGTGCCGATTGCACAATTGGCGCGGGAAGACCCGACGAACATCCGCTATCAGACTGTGGGCGAAGCAGAGACAGTGGGCGAGTTCGCTTTCGTTTGCCACGCCGCGGGTCGGCACGAAGTGCGATCGTTGCCGGCGCAAGCATTCCCTCCGGCTTACGTCGCGTGGCTGCGCGACGGCATGTCGTTCAGCCGCCAATGCTGCGCGATCACCGCCCGGGGGAAGGCCGTCCGCGAGACTGGCTTCTATCTCGACGGCGACGTGCAGACTGCGAAGATTCCGGTGAGCCGATTCAGTCTACGATACTGGCGAAAGCGCTGGGGTAGCGATGTCACCTCGCGCCTTTGGTTGCCGCCGAAGCAGCGAATCGAAGGGCGCGTGGCCGTGCTCAACGCCCGCTACAGCCACAATTATTTTCATTGGCTCATCGAGATCCTGCCGCGACTGGTGCCGATGCGGCGGGCCGGCATCGCGGCCGACTACTATCTCGTCGACTGCCTTTCGCCCATTCAGCAGCAAGCGCTGGCCGCATTCGGCATCAAGCGGCAGCAGCTGATTCAGCCGCATTGCAAGCTGTTATTGGAGGCCGACGAACTGGTGGTGCCGTCGTTTCCGTCGCCCGACTGTTTGCGCGAGTTCGGCCGGTTGATGCTCGCGGGGCTGGGAGCCGATGGAGCCGTCGCCGCGCCAAGGCGGATCTTCATCAGCCGCCGCAAGACAGGCACGCGCACGCTCGCCAACGAACGGCCGCTCGAACAATTGCTTCATGCCCACGGCTTTGAAACGCACTCGATGGAAGACTATCCGCTGGCCAAGCAGGCCCGTCTGGTGCATGAGGCGGAGATCGTCGTCGCCACACATGGTGCCGGGCTGGCGAATTTGGTGTTCGCACGGCCCGGGACGCGGGTGATCGAAATTGTGCCGGCCGGACGATTCAACTACGCTTGCTACCCGAAGCGGACACGGTTTTTCGGCCTCCACCATCAACTGGTGTTCGCGGAGTGTCCGGGCCGGAAGCAGGTCTTGCAGGTTTCGCTCGCCGACGTTGCCGCCGCGCTCGCCGAGGCGGAAGCTGCGAGCCGGCAAAGTGCCGCCGCGTAACAATACCAGCGACGCAAACATCGCCTGGCGATTATCCGGAGATTAGCCGCATGCATCCGTGGACGCTTTGGCCCGAGGATCCGATCTTCATCGAGATTGGCGTGCGCGACGCCGACCTGGCGCTCAGTCTGCGCGAAGACGACTACACTAAGTATCTCGGCGTCGGTGGCGACCCGGCTTGCATCGAGCGACTTCAAGCCGAGCACCCGCAAGTGGCCGATCGGTTCACTTGCTCGAATCGCCGCAAGCTGGTGCTCAACAACAATGCCGACGTACTGATCCTTCGTGGCCCGCACACCCGCAGCCTGTGGAAATACGACGCCGTGCGGCACGCTGATTGGGTCGTTTGGCCGTGTGCCTTGAGCCTCGCGTCGCTGGTCGGTTTCTTGGGCTGCCTGTTGCATCTGGTGATCAAACGCTTCACCTGGCCGAGGGTGGTGACTTTCCACACGCCGGCCGGCAAGCGGCGGCGGATGTTTGCCAGCCGCATTCGCCGGCCGAAAAATTGCCGCCGCAACTCGCTGCATTTCATTCCGCATACGCTGGGCCTCACCGGCATGTTCCGCAGTTTCGACGAGCGCGGCGTGCGGTACGCCGTGTTGCGATGGTTCGAGCGATTGCCCGAGATCGAGCCGACCGAGGACGTCGACATGCTCGTTGCCGACGATTCGCTCGCCGACGTGCTCGACCTGCTGCATGCGCAGCCGGGCATCCATCCGTGCGACGTGTTCAGCGAGAGCGGCCTTGCGAGGTCTGCGTATTGCGGCACACCTTACTATCCGCCGCAGGTGGCGAAACGGATTCTCGACGGCACGGTCCGCCACAACGACCTCTGCCTGGTCCCCAGTCCGCGCGATTATTTTCACAGCCTCGCCTACCATGCCGTCTATCACAAAGGCCCGAAGTCGAATCTCTCCCGCGGTGAACTGCAGCTCGCCGACCGCGTTAAATCGGAACACGATTTCGCTGGCATCCTCCGCGACATGGCCCAGCAGTTGCTGATCGACGTCGACGTCAGCCTCGAAGGGCTGCACTCTCATTTACAGAAGAGCGGTTGGGGTCCGTCTCCGGAGATGCTCGCCCGGCTCGCGCGGGCTGGGAAGTCGAACAAGTGGCTCAACCTGCTCGCCGAGCGACTCGCGCCGCATGTCAACGACCAAGGGCTCACGGTGTTTGTGCTTCGCGAGGAAACGGTCCGCCGTGGCTTCACCCACAAAATCGTCGGCATGATTCGCGAGAGCGGCTTCGAGATTCTAACGACGCGGATGCTCGCACCGGACGAAATCGAATATGCCGCCGCTCGCACGCGGGGCGGCAACTGGGAAGCGGGCCGGCCGTATGGCATTTCAGGCGGAGCGCCAGCCGCGGCAGTCGTCGCCTACGACCGTGCTCCGATTCCGCTCGATCGTCGGCAACAGCGCAAGTTCCCGAAGCGGACCAACGCCCGCATCTTTGCCAAGGAATCGATCCGCGACGCGATCATCGCCGATCTGCCGCCGAGCGAGGGCTTCAACGCGCTCCACTCGAGCGATCACGCCGCCGAAGCCTGGCACCTGATCGAAGTGCTCGCGCCCGAACTCACCGACACCATCCGCGCGACGCTCGCCGAAATTCATGGCAACGCGGCCAAGCCGCAGCCCGATCTCTGCCGCGCCGCGTGACCTAATCGCAGCAGCCGTTCGTCAAATACCACGGCGAACCGTCTCCCCCGCGGCAGCAGCCCTTGTCGGCCGAACCAGATTTTGTAGACTTGGGTCACTGACTTTGGGCACCCCTAGCTCAACTGGATAGAGCATCGGACTACGAATCCGAAGGTTAGAGGTTCGAATCCTCTGGGGTGTACTTGACTTATGTCGATTCTGTCGTGGCGCTGTGCCTAG
>JANNTD010000481.1:0-17497 GCA_031403315.1 Planctomycetota bacterium | reverse complement strand
TGCGGCTGGAGCTACTGGAACCGACTGATCCCACGAGCAGCGTGGCGGCGTTTTTAGCGAAGCGCGGCGAAGGTCTGCACCACATTGCCTACACAGTTGACGACATTCAAGAACGCCTGGCCGAGCTGAAAGCCGACGGGATTCGCTTGATCGACGAAACACCACGGCCCGGCGCCCACCACACCCGCATCGCGTTTCTGCACCCCAAGAGCTCGTGCGGAGTGCTGACGGAACTTTGCGAGCCGGCGCATTGAGCTAGAAAGTGAGCTGCGCAATCATGTCGATACAAGTCGAAACAGACCGGCCCGAGAACTCCGCCAACGGTGAGTCCGCGAGTAAATCGCTGATGGCGGATCGCGTGCTGGAGCTCGAACAACGCCGCCAAGTCCTGGTGCTGGGCGGAGGCGCTGCGCGAATCGAGAAACAACATGCGGCTGGAAAGCTATCGGCCCGGGAGCGGATCGACGAACTTCTCGATCCTGAAAGCTTCCAAGAGCAATACGGCTTTGCCCGACACCGGTGTACGCAGTTTGGCATGGAGGAGAAAGAGCTGCCGGCCGACGGCGTGGTGACCGGCTGCGGTTCGATCAGTGGACGCCTCGTACACGTGGCCAGTCAGGACTTTACGGTGGCAGGCGGCGCTGCCGGAGAAGTTCATTGCGATAAGATTGTCGAAATGATGCACGCCGCGATGAAGACTGGTAGCCCCTTCGTGTTCATCAACGATTCGGGCGGTGCGCGGATTCAAGAAGGCATCGACAGTCTCGCGGGATATGGTCGGGTGTTCTACCACAATACGCTGCTTTCTGGAGTGGTGCCGCAGATCAGCTTGATCTGTGGCCCGTGCGCCGGCGGCGCCACCTACAGCCCGGCGCTTACGGACTTCATCATCCAGACTCGCCAGGCCCAAATGTTCATCACCGGGCCGACCGTGATCAAGCAAGTCACCGGCCAGGTCGTGAGCGCTGAGGAACTCGGCGGCCCGGAAGCCCATATGCGCACTTCGGGTGTAGTGCATTTCGTGGCTGACAACGACCGGCACGCCATCGAAATCTGCAAGAAGCTGCTCAGCTTTCTCCCGTCCAACAACCTGGAAGACCCGCCGATGAAAGCGGTCGAGCCGGTGATCGAGCTCGATCCGTCGCTGAACGAAATCCTGCCCGAGAATTCAAAATTCAGCTACGACATGCATGAAGTGATTCAGCGGATCGTCGACGAAGGCGATTTTCTCGAAGTCCAGGCGCTCTACGCCGAGAACATGATCGTCGGCTTCGGACGCGTGCTGGGTCGGCCGATAGGAGTCATCGCCAATCAACCACTGGTGAAAGCTGGTTGCCTCGACATCGACGCGTCGGACAAGGCGTCGCGTTTCATCCGCTTCTGCAACGCGTTTAACTTACCGCTTGTGACCTTGGTCGACGTTCCCGGCTTCATGCCAGGCTTGGAGCAGGAATACGGCGGAATTATCCGGCATGGCGCGAAGCTCTTATTTTCCTATTCCGCGGCAACCGTCCCCAAAATTACCATTATCTTGCGCAAGGCCTACGGAGGCGCCTACGTGGCGATGTGCGCCAAAGATCTTGGCGCCGATCGCTGCGCTGCTTGGCCAACGGCGGAGATCGCCGTGATGGGGGCCGAAGGTGCTGTCGAAGTCGTATTCCGTAGTGAGATCGAGGCCGCAGCGGACAAGGCTGGCAAGCGCAGCGAATTGATCAAGCTCTACCGCGAGACCTTTTCCACGCCCTATGTCGCCGCCGGCCGGCGCATGATCGACAATGTGATTGAGCCAGCGGAAACGCGCCGCTATATTGCGCTGGCGCTCGACAGCTTGCGAATGAAGCGGGACATGCGTCCCGCGAAGAAGCACGGGTTAATTCCACTCTAGCCATCGGCCGAAAGAATCCTGTGAGCACGATCCCGATCAGTTTACTTGCCGCAGCGACGATTGCCGAGAAGTTGGACGAAGCGGACCCGGTAACGATCGTTGTCGTCGCGTTGTGCGTCGTGGTCGGAATATTCGCGCTTTGGCGACGCTATTACCATCGTCGAGCCAAGAGCAGTGAAGCCGGTGCGACGCCGATCACAGAGTCCGTGAGTCGAACAGCTGCGCAGTGCGGAATCGCCCCGCATCTGCTTCCGATCTTGGTGGCCGCCGCGACGGTGGCTGTCGGCCGCCGCGTGGTCGTTCATCGGATCACCTTTATCAATCGAAACACCGTGTCTGGTTGGGCAGAAGCAGGGCGCACTTCGATTCAATTGTCGCATAACCTACGTAGGACGATTTGAAAGCATGAAACTCCGCATCACGGTCGAGGGTAAGACGTACGAAGTCGAGGTGGAAGTCTTGGAGGAGGCACCAGCCGGACCATTGCATGGTGCGGCGTCTGTTCACAGCACGGCGGCGGCCCCACCGGCGGCCTCGACGAAAGTCCATCCAACCCCCGACCCCTCTCCAGCCCCACTCTCTTCCACCGTTACCAGCGAACAGGTCGTCAAAGCGCCCATCGTCGGCACGATCCTGCAAATCAAAGTTGCCCCGGGCGATACCGTCGAGGTCAACCAGGTGCTACTGGTGATGGAGGCGATGAAGATGGAGACAAATATCGCTTCGCCGATTGCAGGAAAGATTAAATCAATCCACGTCGCGGCGGGCCAGGCGGTCAAGGCGGGTCAGGTTCTTGTCGAGTTCGAATAGGCCGGGTTGATCCTTTCAGCGCGGAACCGATGCTCCTGCAGTACAACTGGCAAGTGACCGCTAGTTTCTTCCGCGGGCGTGGCTTCAACCAATGCCAGTAGGGAAAAGCGGACTGCTTGGGCGAGCCTGACTAGCTGCTAGACGACCTAAGTCCGCCCGGCAGGACGACCTCCACTTGGTTGTCAATTTGGCAGACGCCATCGAGACCTTTGAGCGCGGTTTGCAGCATCTGCTTGAGATAGAACGATGGAACGCTGCCACGAACCACAAGCACCTCGCCGTGCAGCACAAACGACAAGCTTTCGATGCTACCGCGCAATTGGCCGCGTTGTTCCAGAGTCTGGCGTGCGCGATCTGCCAAGTCCGAGCTGGACGATTCGAGCTTCGCATCGCCTGTTGATATATTGCCATCGCAGCATTCACGTCGGCTCACCTCGGACATGGTGCTAGTCCTCCGCGCCCCCTTTTGGTGCGTCAGGAGCAGATTCTAAGCGGCAAGTGACAAAGCAGTCGTTCGATCGGTAGACATCCAACCCTACCGGCCAAGAGTGAGCAAAACGCGCGCCGCATTCCTGGCGACGGACTGATTGCGGAGTTCTGTGGGAATCGCAAAACTCCCGGCCGAAACGCTGAGACTTTAGCGCCGTCGATCGATCAATCGACGAAACGACGCGTTCTCGCCAGCATCCCGTGTCAAAATAGCGCGCCAACACAGCCTGACACAGGCACCCACTACGGCTATTAGCGGAATCGTCAGTCCGACTCGAGCGGAAATTCCGGCAAATGTATGCCGCCCATCTCAAGCAGTTGCATCCGCGTGCCGCTCAGTCGCTCTGCAAGAGTACAGGCAACTCGATGCATGAAACGGAAGCCGAAAGATGGATTCTTGGCACAGAATTCCATGAGGGCGTCGCCGTCGAATACCAGTGCCAATACCGGCGTTAGCGCGCGGGCCGTGTCATAGAGTCTGTTTCGTCCTACTAAGGGCGACCAACCCATCAAATCGCCCGCGCGGACGACGGCAATTTGCCGGCAGACTTGGTCGACCTCGCAGATGGCCAGCGAAATTTCGCCGCTCAAAATGATATAGACCTTTCGGGCCCGTTCGAATTCTTCAAACACTGTAGAACGCGCCGGGAATTCTTGCCGCTCGCAGATCTCCGACAAGCGCATCAAGTGCTCGTCGTCAAAGCCGCGAAAGAACTCACTGCCTTGCAACGATTCGCTAAGATTAGTCCCGCCCATTTCGTTTTCTCCACAATCTACGATTTTAAGCCACCGGCACGAGAAGACTGTCCGCGCAGTATATGATTCATTATCGAACGTGGCAATAAGTGGCATTTTATGGTCGCCGGCTGTCCAACGATGCTAGGTTGCCCAATACTCCGAAGTGTAAGTCGCCAGCGCTTTCATGTAATTGGCTCGCTCCAACATGCTCGGATTTGGGCAGTTGGCTCGGCTCATGCTGCCTTTGAGTTGCTCGACCGACGCGTAATCATGCTCCGCGAGCCACGCAGCCAACTCGTCGACGATCTGCGCGACCACGGCCGGGCCGCGTTTCAGCAGTCCCGTCGTCATCATCGCCACGTCCGCCCCGGCCAGCAGCACTCGAATCACGTTGGACATGTCGTGAATCCCACTGGTTGCGGCCAGCGAGCACCGCAATTGGTCCCGCAGGATCGCGATCCAACGCAGCGGCAATCTCACCTCGTGGCGCTGGCTGAGCACCAGATCGGGCGTAAACTGCAGCGATTCCAAGTCGATGTCGGGCTCCAGAAACCGATTGAACAACACCAGGCCATCGGCGCCCGCGCTCATCAGGCGGTACGCAATGTTCGGGATGCTGCTGAACTGTGATCCAATCTTGACGGCCAACGGAATGCTGACCGATTTTCGCACCTCTGCCACCAAATCGACATATCGCCGTTCGACCTCCGTGCAATCCATCCCGCAATCGGTTGGCACGAAATAGACGTTCAACTCCAGGGCATCCGCGCCGGCATCCTGCAGCATCCGTGCATAGCGCGTCCAGCCTCCTGGCGACTGACCGTTGAGGCTCGCAATCACGGGCACCGACACACGCCGCTTTGCATCTTCGACAAGTTCCACGTACTCCCGCGAACCCTTGCCAAAATCGGCCGTGTCCGGAAAGTAGCTCAACGACTCAGCAAATGAATCGGCCTGGAATTCGAAGAGCCGATCGAGCTGCAATTCATCGTGCTCGATTTGCTCTTCGAACAGCGAGGGGAGCACAACCGCGGCGATCCCGTTGTCGTCGAGTTGCCGCAGCATGTCCAAGTTGCCCGTCAGCGGCCCCGCGGAGGCTACCAGCGGATTCCTTAGTTTCAGTCCCAAATAGGTGGTACTCAGATCGACGCTCATCGAATCACCTGGAAACGGTTGTCATGCAGATCTGCGAACACCGTGCGGTGAAATTCATCCCGAGATTTCCCGCACGACTCCCGCCATCTGTTCGTAGTAATGCCATTGATCGTCGATGTCCTTTTGAGCCAGTTCAAACAGCCGCTCTGCCTCTGCGGGGCTGGATCGCGCCAACATGGCAAAGCGGGCCTCTTCCATGGCGAATTCGCGGAATGTCTTTCTCGGAGCGTGGCTATCAAGATGGAACGGATGACCGTCGGAGTGGGCCTCGCGCGGATCGTACCGATACACGGGCCAGAAGCCGCTCTGTACCGCATCCTTTTGGTGCGTAAAGGACGTCGTCATGTTGATGCCGTGTGCGACGCAATGGCTGTAGGCCAGGATCAACGACGGCCCGGGATACGACTCCGCCTCGACAAAGGCCCGAATCGTCTGGGCCGGATTCGCTCCGATCGCCACTTGTGCGACGTAGACGTTTCCGTATGAGACCGCCAACATGCCCAGGTCCTTCCGACGGGCTTGCTTGCCTCCGGAAGCGAATTTCGCCACGGCGCCTCGTGGCGTCGACTTCGACGCCTGCCCGCCCGTGTTCGAGTAGACACCCGTATCGAGCACGAGAATGTTCACGTCGCGCCCTGTCGTCAGCACATGGTCCAGTCCGCCGAAGCCGATGTCGTAAGCCCAGCCGTCGCCGCCGATGCTCCACACGCTGCGACGCACAAAGGCCTCGGCGATTGGCGCCAAAGCGCGTGCCAACGGCGATTCGCACGTCGCGAGCTGATGGCGGAGCATCTCGACTCGCTGGCGCTGAGCCGCGATTTCGCGCTCGTTCGTCTGCGGTGCCTCACAGAGTTCGTGCACCAGCGTGTCGCCCACGACATCGGACAATTGCTTGACAAGGTACTCGGCGTAATCGCGTTTCGCATCGACCGCCAACCGCAAGCCCAGGCCGAACTCCGCATTGTCCTCGAACAGCGAGTTGTTCCAGGTCGGACCGCGCCCTTCGGCATTCGTCGCCCAGGGCGTCGTGGGCAAGTTGCCACCGTAGATCGACGAACAGCCGGTGGCGTTGCCGATGATCGCCCGGTCCCCGAACAATTGGCTCATCAGCTTGAGGTAGGGCGTTTCGCCGCAACCGGCGCACGCGCCGGAGAATTCAAACAGCGGCTGAAGCATTTGGGTGCTCTTGACCGTATCGTGCTCGAGCAGTGATCGGTCGATCTCGGGAATCGCTGAAAAATAATCCCAGTTGACGCGCTCGCGTTCGAGGTGGTCGTCCTTCGGCAGCATGTTGATCGCCTTGTGCCGCGCGACTTCCTTGCTCTTGGCCGGGCAGACGTCGACACACACACCGCAGCCGGTGCAATCGTCCGGTGCGACTTGGATCGTCATCAGGTAGTCGCTGAGGTCCTTGCCAGTCCACGGCCGGTGAACGAAGCTGTCAGGCGCACCGTTAAGGTCCTGTTTTGTAAACGGCTTCATACGAATCGCCGCATGGGGGCAGACGAGCGCACAGAGCCCGCATTGGATGCAGATGTCAGCATCCCAAATCGGAATTTCGTGAGCGATGCTCCGTTTTTCGAGCCGGGCGGTGGCGGTCGGAAAAGTCCCGTCGACGGGTAGCGCGCTCACCGGCAGCAAATCGCCCCGCCCGGCCAACAGCGCCGCCGTCACCCGCTCGACGAAATCGGACTGATTGGTCACCGCCAGCGGCGGGCGGCGGTGCAGTTCGCTGGTCGCAGAACGCGGAACGTGCACCTCGTGCAAAGCAGCCAGCGCTCCGTCCACCGCGGCAAAGTTGCGCGACAACACCGCCTCGCCGCGCGGTCCGTAGGTCTTCTTGATCGCGTTTTTAATGGCCGCGATCGCCTCGTCCCGCGGCAACAGATTCGCCAGCGCGAAGAAGCAGGTCTGCATCACCGTGTTGATCCGGTTGCTCATGCCCGCCTCTGCGGCGACGCGAAATCCATCGACCACGTAGAACCGTAACTGCTTCTCGACGATGGCCTCCTGCACTTCGCGCGGCAGCTTGTCCCAGACCTCATCAGGGCCGTAAGGGCTGTTAAGGAGAAACACGGCCCCCTGCCCCGCGACCTGCAAGATGTCCATCCGCTCCAGAAAATTGAATTGATGGCAGGCGACGAAGTTGGCGCTCTCGATCAGGTACGAAGAACTGATCAGCCGCGGACTGAATCGCACGTGAGAGACGGTGACCGACCCCGCTTTCTTCGAGTCGTAGACGAAATAGCCCTGGGCATACATCGACGTGTTTTCGCCGATGATTTTCACTGAGTTCTTGCTCGCGCCGACCGTTCCGTCGCTTCCCAGTCCGTAGAACACGGCCCGGGTAACATCGTCGCGCTCGGTCGAGAAATCCGGGTCCCAAGCGAGGCTCAGATGTGTGACGTCGTCGCGAATGCCAACGGTGAAGTGACGCAGCGGCTCGTCGGACGACAACTCCGCGAGCGCGCTGGCGGCCATCGCCGGTGTAAACTCCTTCGACGATAAGCCGTAGCGACCACCAATGACCTGCGGAATCGTCGTCGCATCCGCATTCGCAACGTGCCATTTTTCGTAGAGTGCCGTCACCACGTCCTGATACAACGGCTCACCGATCGCGCCGGGCTCCTTGGTGCGATCCAGCACGGCGATCCGTCGCGTCGTCGCCGGCAAGGCAGCGACGAACGCCGCCGTGTCGAACGGTCGATAGAGCCGCACTTTCAGCAGGCCGACTTTTTCGCCTCGCCCGCGCAGAGAGTTGACCGCTTCCTCCGCCGCGCCAGCGCCAGAGCCCATGATCACGAGCACCCGGTCGGCGTCCGCCGCGCCGACGTACTCAAACAAGCGATACGCCCGTCCTGTCACTTCGGCGAAGCGATCCATCGTCCGTTGGACGATCCCTGGAACCGCCAGGTAAAACGGGTTGCTCGCTTCGCGAGCTTGAAAGAAAACGTCGGGGTTTTGTGCCGAGCCGCGCAACACTGGCCGATCCGGATCCATGGCCCGGTCGCGATGGGCCTTGATCAAATCCTGATCGATCATCGCGCCGATGACGTCGTCGGAAAGCTGCTCGATCTTGTTGACTTCATGCGACGTACGAAACCCGTCGAAGAAATGCAAGAACGGGACACGCGATTCAAGCGTGGCCGACTGGGCGATAAGCGCGCAGTCGTGTGCCTCCTGGACAGAATTTGCGGCCAGCATCACCCAACCGGTGCTGCGGACAGCCATCACGTCGCTCTGGTCGCCGAAGATCGACAACGCGTGAGTGGCCACCGTGCGGGCGGCAATGTGAAACACGGTCGGCGTCAGTTCGCCGGCAATCTTGAACATCGTCGGAATCATCAGCAGCAGGCCCTGCGACGCCGTGAACGTGCAGCTCAATGCTCCGGCCTGGAGCGCGCCATGCACCGCGCCGGCCGCCCCAGCTTCGCTCTGCATTTCGATAACTTCCGGCACCGTGCCGTAGATGTTCTGCCGGCCCTGCGCGGACCAAGTGTCACAGAGTTCGCCCATCGGGGAAGCCGGAGTGATCGGATAGATCGCAATCACTTCGTTCGTGCGGTGGGCGATGTACGCGGCTGCTTCGTTGCCGTCGATGGTGATGAAACGTGGTTCGCTCACGATTCGTGCTTTCTTCCTCAAGTCCCAGTGGCGCGGCTGGGTGTTCCGAAACAGCTTGCACCGGCGGTCGGCCAATCCGGCGGCTGCGAGGCGATGCCGCTCAACGAAAACTCGCAGCGATGCACAACTGTAGACGCACAAAGTGTGCCAGCTTCCCCGCGAGCCGGACTTTCCTTCGCATGGTGTCGCGCAGCGGGCCGCACGTCGAACGCTTCAGACGCTGTACCTGCGGTTAGGACCGCCATTGTTTGGTACATCGCCCAAACGCTGCCAAGATCCCGGCTGTGGCCAATTGTGCGATCTGGCGAACATCGAAAGCGCGCAGATTCGCACACCTGTGCGCTATCGATGCACCGACGCGGTCTTCAAAACGCAGCCGGTCGTGCGGATTCTGGCAATCGGCATTGAGGTCAGCAGAAATGCGGACAGACCGGCTCGCGGGCTGCCAGAGCCCGAGCCCGAGCCCGCGGCCCGCGCCGATCACTCGCTGCCCGTGTACTTGAAAGACAAGTTGAGCCGAGTGCGATAAACGAGTCTTCCATGCTCGATTTTCAGGTCCAGCTTCGTGACTTCGCCGATGCGAAGCTCTCGTAAGCTCTTTTGCGCCGTCTCGACGGCGTTTTTCGCCGCGTCGTCCCAGGAAACCTCACTCGTGCCGACCAGCTCAATTACCCTGTATACACTCATCGACCGATCCTCCCTTGCTTGTTGGTGGCGCGTGCGTGCTCGCAACGCGGCAATTGACAATCTATCAATCGTCAAGGAGCGACGGCAAGTCCCGGCAAAGATCGTACGTGACGTTACGCCTTGGCCGCTTCCAGCTGCCGAATCCGCTCTTCCAGCTCTTCGATGCGTTGCGCGAATTCCGATTTGGGGGGGCCCGTGGTTTCGGCCTCGGGTGGAACCTGTGCGGCGTCGTTGGGCCCGCGGAATCCATCGATCCAGGCCTTGACCCAGTGCACCGGGTTCACCAAGCCTTGGACCGACGAACCGTGCTGCTTGAGGTATTCCAAATACGTCAGGGAGTGTCGGAAATAGTCCCGCAAGAACTCGGTCATCATGTCGTTCGAGCGCACGATCGAGTGCAGCATTTCGCTCGGGAAGAGCGCCATCTTTTCCGGCTGCCGATCCATGATGATTTGCGCCAGCACCACGTGAGTGATTTCTTCGCCCGTCTGGCTGTCGCGCACGTCGACCGTGTGCCCCTGCCGAATCATCTCTTCGATTTCCGGTAAGGAGACATATTTGCTCGTGTTCCGCGCGTAGAAGCGGCGATTCGGGTAGCGTTTGATCTGGATCGGTTCGTCTGCCATCGCGGGGGTTCCTAACGATACCGCTAATCGCGTAAACGGCTCCCTCGATTTTACTCTAGGCATGGTGCTCGCGGCCATTGGTCATCCTGTTCATTGGTCCCTAGGCAGATGGGTGCCAGCCCGCATCGGCCCAGAGCTGGCCGCTGACGGCCGAGTTCGAAATCATAAAGCAGATCGCGTCGGCGATTTCCTCGGGGCGAATCAACCGGCGAAGCTGGGTATAGGGCAATACGTTCTTGTTGATGTAGTCCTCGCCCAGGCTGCGGACCATCGGCGTATCCGTGAAACCAGGATGGATGATTCCGCAGCGAACCCCGTGAAACATGGCCTCCTTCGTCAGAGTCGAGGTTGCGCCTTCCAAGCCGGCCTTGCTCACGGCATACGCTATTTGGCCTTTGTTTCCCTGCGAAGAGACGGAGCCAATGAACACGACGGTTCCCTGAATGGCTTCCTCAGGCTCCCATCGCTTCAGGCCGCGCTTCCAGCGGTCTTCCGCGATCTTGGCCACCATCTCGATCGCCCAATAGATCGGCGCTACCAGATTGACTTCAGCCACCTCGCGAAAAGTCGTGACAGGATAGGGCTCTGCCTTCCCGGTCTCTTTGTTAATCGCCACCGCCAGCGCATCGCGCGTGATCCCGGCGGCCGGCACACAGATGCTGGCGACTCCGTGTTGAGCGGTCACCTCCTCGTACACTTGGGTTCGAAACGTGTCGTTGGTGGTATCGCCGATCTTGACTTCGGCTACTTGCCGACCGACCGACCCATTGATCGAATCGGCCAGGTCGTAGACGCTGTCGCGGCGGTCCACCAGCACCACGGTCCGCGCCCCTCGGTTCGCAAGTTCTTGGCAGACCGACGCCCCGATACCGCTCCCCGCACCAGTGACGATGGCCACCTTGTTCTTGATATTCATCGCGATTCACCCTTCGCAAAAGAGTGCCATCCGCCCGCCCTGGCTGCAACCGCGACGTGCGGTCGCAGCCAGGGCCGCGTCACCGATTCGCCACGACTTGCCAATCAAGCGACGATCACGCCCCGGCCTTGGCGAACAGATCCGTCCATTTGCTGACCGCCTCTTGGAACTCGCGGATCTGCGTCTCCGTCATCTCTCGCATGCAATCGAGGGTCTTGCGGCAGAACTGCTCGGTCCGACGACGGAGCTCCTCCGGAGTACCGGCATCCGAAACATGCAGCGCCGCGTCGAGCGATTCGATCGCTGCGTCATATTGCCGATCGACGACTTCCCGATGCTTCCGCGCAAGGCCTGACACTGTGTCCAGCCATTGCTTGCGGAAATTCTGTACCTGATTGATCAAGGCCGATTGTGGCAGCGGCATACCCGGCCACAAGACCGACCATTGGCTCAGCACCTCCTGCTGCATCTTGAGATTTGCCTCAGCAGCTTTACGAATGTTTTGAAATAGCTCCTCGAACACGGGACTGGCGGTTGCGGTTTTGGTCTCTGCCATGGCTCGATTCTCCTCATTTACGCATACCCACTGGACAAAACTCGCTGGAGCGAGTTCTTTTCGCTCTCGTCGCGATTAACTCTCCGCTACAGCAATTATTCGCCGCGACCGAGGTTAAAGTCAACCATAAAATGCTGCGTTTGCAATATTATCCATAACATGTTATTACATATCATGTTAAATCTACTTTTAACTCGGTAATGACAACTAGTTGTGTTCCATTCACACAATCTGTCTCGCATTTGCAGCATTCGCTGGGTAGAATTTCGTTAGATGCGACCCAGCGAGACGCAACATGCAAAACGTAATTCGCGAACTGGCCACGAAACGCGCTGCCGCGGAGATGGGCGGCGGCGAGCGCCGCATCGAAGCGCAGCACGCCAAAGGCAAGCTGACTGCGCGCGAGCGAATCGAACTACTAATGGACCCCAGTTCCTTCGAGGAATGGGACATGTTCGTCGAACACCGCTGCGTCGATTTCGGAATGGGCGAACAGAGCGTCCCCGGCGACGGCGTCGTGACGGGCTTTGGCACGATCAATGGCCGAGTGGTGTTTGTTTTTAGCCAAGATTTCACCGTCTTCGGTGGCTCGCTCTCCGAGGCCCATGCCGAGAAAATCTGCAAAGTCATGGATCATGCGATGAAGGTCGGGGCGCCCATCATCGGGCTGAATGATTCGGGCGGTGCTCGCATTCAGGAGGGCGTCGCGTCGTTGGCTGGTTACGCCGAGGTGTTTCAGCGCAATGTGCTCGCATCGGGAGTCATTCCGCAGATCTCACTGATCATGGGTCCCTGCGCCGGCGGCGCGGTCTACTCGCCGGCCATGACCGATTTCATCTTCATGGTGAACGACAGTTCGTACATGTATGTCACCGGTCCGGAAGTTGTCCGAACGGTGACGCATGAGATCGTCACCCACGAAGAACTCGGCGGCGCCGTCACACACTCGACAAGATCTGGCGTGGCTGACCTGGCGTTTGAGAATGACGTCGAAGCGCTGCTGATGACGCGCCGACTGATGAACTACCTGCCGGCCAACAACCGCGTGCTGCCGCCATTCCGACCGACGCCCGACAACGCGGAACGCGAAGAACCCTCGCTCGACACCTTGGTGCCAGACAGCCCGTCCAAGCCCTACGACATGAAAGAGCTGATCCTCAAGATCGTCGACGACACCGACTTTTTCGAGATTCAGTCCGAGAACGCCAAGAACATCCTCGTCGGTTTTGCCCGGATGGAAGGCTTCCCGGTCGGGATCGTGGCCAACCAGCCAATGGTCCTGGCCGGCTGCCTCGACATCAAATCGTCGATCAAGGCCGCCCGTTTCGTCCGTTTCTGCGACAGCTTCAACATCCCACTGCTGACCTTGGTCGACGTGCCCGGTTTCATGCCGGGGACGGCCCAGGAATACGGTGGCATCATCAAGCACGGTGCCAAGTTGCTGTACGCCTATGCCGAGGCGACGGTGCCGAAGATCACGCTGATCACGCGCAAAGCCTACGGCGGGGCCTACGACGTGATGGCGTCCAAACACTTGCGTGGCGACGTCAACATCGCCTGGCCGAGTGCCGAGATCGCCGTGATGGGCCCGAAAGGCGCGGTCGAGATCATCTTCCGCAAAGACCGCGACGACAGCGCGCGGATCGCCGAACTTACCGAGGAGTACCGGGCCAAGTTTGCCAACCCGTTCGTCGCCGGGCGGCGCGGCTACATCGACGACGTGATCACACCCCGCTTCACGCGCAAACGGATCTGCCGCTCCTTGGCCATGCTCCGCAACAAGAAACTCGAGAACCCCTGGCGCAAGCACGGAAACATTCCGTTGTAACATTGCTCCGCGCGGCCGCCGCACAAATGTATTTGTGAGGAGTTCGACGTGTTCAAGAAGATTCTGATTGCCAACCGCGGCGAGATCGCCTGCCGTGTGATGAAAACGGCCCGCAGGATGGGAATTGCCACGGTCGCGGTCTATTCCGCCGCCGACAAAGACGCGCTGCACGTCTCCCTGGCCGACGAAGCGGTGTGCATCGGTCCCGCCCCGTCGGCCGAGAGTTACCTCGCGATCAACAACATCCTCGACGCCTGTCGGAAGACCCGCGCCGAGGCGGTGCATCCCGGCTACGGCTTTCTCTCGGAGAATGCATCGTTTGCCGAACGGCTGCAGGAGGCCGGCATCGCCTTCATCGGTCCCGGAACCCACGCACTCACCAGCATGGGCGACAAGATCACGTCGAAGCGGCTCGCCCGCGAAGCCGGCGTGAACACGATTCCCGGCTACACCGAAGTCATTCCGAACGCCCAGATGGCCGCCTCCGTGGCACGCGACGTCGGCTATCCCGTCATGCTCAAAGCCAGCGCCGGCGGCGGCGGCAAAGGCATGCGCGTCGCCCGCAACGACGATGAATGCCGCGACGGATTCGAGCGGGCGACGAACGAGGCCCAAGCCAGCTTCGGCGACGGACGCGTGTTCCTCGAAAAGTACATCGACGAACCGCGGCACATCGAAATTCAAGTGCTCGGCGACCAACACGGGCACGTGATCCACCTGGGCGAGCGCGAATGCTCGCTCCAGCGCCGGCACCAAAAGGTGATCGAGGAATCGCCGTCGCCGTTTCTCGACGAAGCAACTCGCCGGGCGATGGGCGGACAAGCCGTCGCCCTGGCGCGGGCCGTCAACTATTCCTCCGCCGGCACCGTCGAGTTCATCGTCGACCCGTCGCGCAATTTCTACTTCCTGGAAATGAACACGCGGCTCCAAGTCGAGCATCCGGTCACCGAATTCGTGACGGGGCTCGATCTGGTCGAGCTGATGATCCGCATCGCCGCCGGCGAGCCGCTCCCCATCAGCCAAGACGACGTGCGGCTCCACGGCTGGGCCATCGAGGCCCGCGTCTACGCCGAGGATCCATTCCGCAATTTTCTGCCCTCCGTCGGCCGGCTCGTGCGCTATCTGCCGCCCGCCGCGTCGGACTCGGTGCGTGTCGACACGGGCGTCTACGAAGGCGGCGAAGTCTCGATCCACTACGACCCGATGATTGCCAAGTTGATCACCTACGGCAGCGACCGCGATCAGGCGATCGGCCGGATGCGCGACGCGCTGAACGAGTTTTACATCCGCGGCGTGTCCCACAACATCTGCTTCCTCGGCGCGCTCATCAATCACCCACGTTTCGCGGCGGGCCAGCTCAGCACGAGCATGATCGCCGAAGAATATCCGGACGGCTTCGACGCCGCCGACGTCGTCCACGACGACCCGCTGCTCTTGGTCGCCACGTGCGGTGCGATTCACCGCCGCTATCGCGAGCGGGCGGCCCAGATCAGCGGCCAACTCGAAGGCTACGAGCCCAAGGTCGAACAAGACTGGGTCGTCGTCATGGGCGGCCAAAAATATTCGATCACGGTGCGGCCGGCCGACGGCGGCTACGACGTCCTCCACGCCGGCGACTCCTACCGCGTGGAAACCGCCTGGCAATTCGGCCAGCCGCTCTTCCGCGGCCGCATCAACGGCGTTGAGGTGTGCGTTCAGGTCGAGCGACGCCACCTCAAGTATCGCCTGTTTCATTGGGGGACCGAGATCGACGTGCGGGTTCTCTCAGCCAGGGCCGCCGAGCTGCTCGCCCGCATGCCGGAGAAAGCCCCGCCCGACACCTCGAAATTCCTGCTCTCCCCGATGCCCGGGCTGTTGGCGAAAATCGTCGTGGCGGCCGGCGAAGACGTGAAAGCGGGCCAGGATCTGGCCGTCGTCGAAGCGATGAAAATGGAAAATGTGCTCCGCGCCGAGCGCGAGGCCACGGTGATGAAAGTGCTAGTCGGTGTCGGCGAAACCCTCGCCGTCGACCAGCCGATTTTGGAATTCGAGTAAACCGACTCACTCCTCTCCGTCCGGGTCAAAGGTCCATTTAACCTCATGATGGTCGCTAGACATGCGAGCGCGTAGAACATAGGTTAATGCGAAGGTGGAGGTGTGACTTACCGTTCATAAGAAAGGATCTCGCGATGGGAGATAAAGGCGGCAAGAAGGACAAGGACAAGAGCAAGAAACAAAAGGCGTCGCAGCAAAAGCAAGAGTCGAAGGGGAAGCAGGATAAGAACCGGCCTAAGACCTAGAGCGTCTAACAGAATGAATCAAACCGCCAAGAACGCCAAGGTCACAAAGAGAATACGCGATTTTTCTTGGTTTCTTGGCGAACTTGGCGTCCTTGGCGGTTCAAATTGTTAGGGGCTTTTAGCAACCAGCTACAGTTCGCCAGCATCGACGTTTTCCAGCATCGACTTGGCGCTGAGAAATCTACCGTCGAACCCGAACTTCCCATGAGTACCGACGAGCGACAAATCGGGGTTGGGGTCATTGGCTGTGGCGGATTCGGCCTGTTTGCTCTCGAGCAGTTCGTCCAGATTCCCGGCGTCAGGCTCGTGGGCATGGCGGCCACGTATCCGGATGCGGCCAGCGCCGCCGTCCGCCGTTTCGGCTTGCCCGACGTCAAGGAGATCGAGACGCTGCTTCGGATGCCGGGACTCGACCTGGTCTACATCGCCACGCCGCCGTTTCTGCACCATTCCCAAACGATGCAGGCTTTGCAGGCCGGCAAACACGTCCTGGTCGAGAAGCCCACCGCCTTGCACCCTAACCAGGCGGACGAAAGTCTGGCCGCCGCCAACCAGCGCGGCCTGCTGTTGGCGACCAACCTGATGCAGCGCTACAACCCGCTGTTCGACTCGATTCGAGGGCTCTTGGAGCGCAAACCGCTGGGCGAACTGCTCCACGCCTACTTCGAAAACTACGCCTGCGACGAGGCCCTTGCGCCCGAGCATTGGTTTTGGGATCGCAGCCAGAGCGGCGGCATCTTCGTCGAGCACGGCGTCCACTTCTTCGACCTCTTCGCCGGTTGGCTCGGACCGGGCAAGGTCGAGGCCGCCCAAGTCTGCCTGCGACCCGGCACAACCATCGAAGACCAGGTCCAGTGTACGGTGCGTTACGGCAACGGCGTGCTGGTCAACTTTTACCACGGCTTCACTCAAGCCGGCCGGATGGACCGCCAAGAACTGCGGCTGGTCTTCGAGCGCGGCGACGTGAGGCTCGACGAATGGGTGCCCGTCCAGGCGACCATCCATGCGCTGGTCGACGAAGCCGACACTCGTACCCTGTGCGAATTGTTTCCGAACGCCCAACTCGACGTGACGGCTTGGTACGGTGGGAAGGACCGGATCTGTTCAGGCCGGCACAAGCCGCTGGACGTTTACCGGATCGTGGAAATGCGTTCCGGCCAGGGCGACCTGAAGATGCACCGCTACGGCGAACTAGTTCGTTCACTGCTGGCCGACCAGCTCGATTGGATTGCGGACCGTCGACACGTACGCCGGCTCACCGAGCAAAACGGGCGCGACGCCCTGGCCCTTGCCGTGGAAGCGGATGCAATGGCCCACGCGCGATGCTAACCCAGTCCGACGCGTAAGTTACGCTTCAGCCTGACCGTAGGTTGGGCAATCCTGCCCGACAACCAAGTTCGCTCTGCCCTACGTCCGGCTCTCGGCTCTCGACTCTCTCCCCTCCCCGTTTGTTCTTCTCGCATCCCAATTGCCACCCCCCGTCTTGCGCCAAACTCTACCGTGTGCATACTCTTTGCATGGCTCAAGATCGCAAAGGACGCCTCCAAGAATTCGTCGACTGGGCCGCCGCCCACATCTCCGGCGACGATAAGAGCCCAACGCATAGTCGGATTGACCAATGGTTGCTTCAGTTCGATCGAAGCGACCTACGCGCGCAAATCGACCAGAGATTCAGCTAACTGGCGGTTCAAAGACGGTGGTTATTTGGGACCGGATCCCAAAGCTTGGCATTATCAGACGCCCACCGGGTGCGGCCCGATGTATCGATTCGGCTTTTCATACAGCGTAACGTTTAGTCCCGCACAGCCGAGAGCCGCGTATTGGCTTCTTCGAGCGTCTTGTCATCTCTCGCCGCGAGGCCGCTTTTGCCCAGTTCGACCACGACCTTCTTGAGGTCGCCCGTG
>JANNTD010000480.1:0-6648 GCA_031403315.1 Planctomycetota bacterium | reverse complement strand
CGACTCCGCCGGTAGACACTTGGGTAGGTGGGGGAAAAACCGTGAAACGATGAGACGTCAGAATGTCGCGGTCGCCGTAACCACACGCATCGTCGGCCTTTAGGCAATCCGCTCCACTTTGGTGTGCTCATCCAAGCTGATCGAAGCCAGTTCGCCGGTAAACCAAGACCGCCCACAGGCGCGCGACGACAGTTGGTACTACCAGCCCTCGACCGAGCCGACCGTCTCCAAGCCGAATCCGAAGCTGATCGTCCAGCAAAAGGCGATGGCCCGCGGCCAACAGCGCGCCGACCGCATCGCGGCCATGAATTGGTACGGCATGTCCAACTCTCGGCCGACCGCACAGCCGACGCCGTTTTGTTCGATGTACAGCCCCGCCTGGCAGTCGGGCAGCGGCCAGCCGTTTTCTTGGAATCAGGGCCGACCGGTCTACATCTTCCGATAAACCGGCTCGAATCCGGGCTCTCTGGGGCGCGGTTTGACTCTCGGCAGGCGTCTTGTAGAATTAGATGTAAGCTCGTGCTGTGCCGCGGTTTAGCTGCGGCGACATTTCTTGCGAGCTGTTTTTTCGCGGTGAGAGCCTGCCGCGCGGGATGGTTTCCATCATGTTCGGCATTGGAATTTGGGAACTGCTGATCGTCCTGGGCATCGTCGTGCTGATCTTCGGCACGAGGTTGCCATCGATCGCGCGCGCCATGGGTAAGAGCATCACCGAGTTCAAACACGGCATGCACGAAGACGACGCTACCCAGGATCGGGTCGAGCATAAGTAGTTGGGTCGGCCCCAATATCGGTTATAGCGAGTGGCGCGTCGCCGGGAGCGGGTGGTCGCCGGGAGACGTAGCGATGTTCGGAATTGGACCACAAGAATTACTCATCGTGGGAGTCATCGCGGTGATTCTGTTCGGCAACCGGCTGCCGTCGGTGGCCCGTTCGCTCGGCAAGAGTCTCAACGAATTCAAGCGCGGGATGCGCGATTTCGAGTCGGAGATGCACAGTTCGATCTACACCGACCCGCCCAAGAGCGTCAGCTACAACGAAAAAATCGAGCACCGCACCCCGCCAGCCGATCCCCCCGCGAGCGAAGCCACGTCATCGAGCGAAGCCGCGGCCCCGCCCTCAGACGAAGCGACGACCTAGCCAGTAGCCACGATCTAGCCACTGGACTACCTAGAAGCAGTTTCAAAACCGAGGGGCTAGCGCCCCGCGGCTAATTCTATTAGCTGGCACGCGCTAGCGTCCGGTTCATTCGGCGGTTTTGAAATGGCTTCTAGCCATTCAGTGGCGACGGGTGTAAAATCGTCCCCATGTCGTCGGCGGCAGAATTGTCAAGAATTGCCGCCGAACTCTCACCGGGCGACTAGCTCAGTTGGTTAGAGCGCTACGTTCACACCGTAGAGGTCACAAGTTCGAGTCTTGTGTCGCCCACTGTTTGCATCACAAGAGCACTAGACGTATTACTTTTCTCGACGATTGCGCGTGGCGCGTTTTCATCTGTCCGCTTCTGTCCGCCGCTGTCCGCATCAGTCTGAACAGGAATACGCATAGGTTTTCCGCTGGCCTCTTCAAAGTCGGCATCGATCACTCGCAGGTAATGCGCCTCGGCAACTTTGATGCTGTGACCCATCCATTTGGCTGCAGTGTGCAAGGGATGCTGTCGCGCTAGTTCTATCGCTCGACTAGATCGCAGGTTTTGGAACAGCTTCGGCCACGGCGACAGACCGGCCCGTTTGATGATTCGCATCAATTGCGTACGCAGGTTTGAATTACCGCCGCGATAGCGGGTAATAACGGGCTGCTCGCTCAGCCGCTCGGCTTTTGGGTCGAGATCCTCAAGAAACTCGTCGTACACGGCCTGCAAGTGCGGTCGTATTTCATCCCACAACGGAATAACACGCTCACCGCATCCTTCGTGGTGCGCTGTCTTTGGCGAATGAACTGTGATTCTGCCGTCCGTCGATTCTTCGCCTCCCCAATCGATATCATCCCAACGTAAGGCAAAGTGCTCCGATGGGCAGCGCAGGCCGCCAAAGCGGCTCAGTGCGAACAGAAGTCGCCATTGCGAATCAGGGCAGGCATCGAGCACTTTGGCCGCATCGTCGCGCGTGATGAAATGGAATCTACTTTCGTTCGCGCCAACTGTCATCCATTTCATTTTAGCAAACGGGTTGTGCATAAGTATTCTTCGATCAATCGCGTCGGCAAAGAATTGCTTGGCAATACCGCATCGGCGGCGCACCGTATTTTCAGCGAGGCCTTGTCCGCCATCCGACTTACCTCGCTTCAGCCAGCGCCGCCAGTCGCCAACGTCACCAATGCTGATTTCCGCAAGTGGCTTCGCGGGACCGAAGAATTCGACAAGGCAGCGGCGAGTGTGACCAAAGACAGTTTCCGTTCCGGGCTTCACGTCAGTCCGGCTGGCGATGTAGCTATCGAGAAATGACGCTAGATCATGTCGCTCTTTTTTCTGTTGAGCTTCACGCAGATCGACCAGCAACGACTTCGCTAATTTGCGATGCATCCTATCATCGATGCGTGACACCCAGTCCGCCGTTGCACGAACTGGGGAACGCCCAGCCATTTTCGCAGCCTCCAATTCCTGGACGTGTTCGTGGACCTTCTCGACGGACTTGGCAAATGCGGTGGCCGATACACGCTTCGGTGCTTTGCCGAGCCAAATAGACCGTCGCTTGCTGCCGAGCCTAAGTTGGATCGTGACTTCGCCGGTCGTTTTGTTGGTTGAAATACTTGCCATTGATGTACCTGCTTTCGTTCGGCGGCCTGGGCTTGCAACCCAAGCTTTATTTCTGGTGTTGTTGATCGGTCAAAACTGATTTACATTTTCGACATGGAAAAATCAAACAAGTTCAACCGCCAGCGGAAGAAACTCGACGATGAATTCAAGGCAAGGGCTGGACGCAGGCTGACTCCATTACAACGAAAAGCTTTGGAACGGGCCGCCCCCGCATTGAATACGGCGCTGGCGGCATGGGCATGCAAAGTCCAACGTCGATTACAAGACAAAGTGACCTGCTAGTCCTTCAACAATAACATTGCCGGGTTGAGTGACAACGCGACGAAGGCCAGCGGTCGAGACTACCGCCGTTCCATCCTGGCGAACTTCCAGCACTTCGATCATAGCAAATCTCTCTTTCAATTGGTCATAGGAAGTGGTGAGTTATGCAGTCGCCACGCCGAGCGCAAACAGCAGCTCATTCGGTGGCGTCTTGTAAATTAGTCGCGGGTCCAAATATGAATTCACAGTGTCAGACCGCAAGGCGTGCGACAATGCATCGGTCGCATTGCCGCCGGCTGCCTCTAAGTGCGTAGCAAAGCTCCGTCGCATTTTCTGAAGTGCCGACTTGTATCGCAAGTACGGCAGGCCCGCGAGCTTCAACAGAAGTCGGTAGCGGTAATAGAACATGCACTTTTGCGGGAACGGAAAAACCAGCTCCCGCTCAGGCTCGCGGATCACACTTAGCATTTGCAGCGTCGCCGGCTTCAGTCGGTAGAGCATCGGCTTCTTACCGCCCTTGCGGAATTCAGCGGGCACCGCAAGCTGGCCGGTTTTTAGGTCCAGCATTTGCCAAGTGAGGGCGAGTAACGCGCCAGTTCGCTCGCCAGTGTCCCATGCAACGTAATGCAGGGTCCGCCACCAATCCGGCGCCGGGATATCTCCCACGGTCCCCGGCATTCGCTCACAGCCCGCGAGTAGCTTGTGAAGATCCTCCACCGTCCAAGCTGTCGGCAACGCCCGCGGCTCTGGCATTTTTTCGATCGTGGGGAAGTTTTCGACTAGCCGTTTCCGAGCGCACCAACTCCATAACGCGAGCAGCTTACTGCGGTAGCCGTTCGCAGTCCGTGCAGCTCGGCCAGTCCGCCGAAGCTCCCGCATGTAGGAGCCGATTTTCTCATCAGTCAAGTCGTCAAGCGTAACAACGTGGCCAACGTGACGGCCAAACGAATTAAACACTGACGCGTACTTCTTTACCGACTTCTCTGATGCAATTGATTGCTTGGCCGGCAAGTAGTATTTCTCGAACACGTAGGCTAATCTGCGGCTCGCGTTGCAATCGGCTGGTGGGGCGTCGTCGAGATCCAGAAACCGCTCAGGCTTCGCGTGCTTGACGATGGCTGCCACCGCAAACGCATGGTTGCCCGCTTTCTTGGCGTTCATTCCGCGATCAACAAGCCACTTCCGGAAGCGGTTGAGCTTCACTCGGCTAATTTGGTGAAGGTTATGGATGCGTGGCGCAAATCGAGAGAACGACCGGATCGCCGAACGGTACGCCTTGACGGACTCCGGCGCAAGCGGCTTGCCGCGTTGCTCACGGTCGACCATGTAGCGATCCTCGAAATACGCCAGCAGGCTATTCCCAGCAACGCCGAGCGTGATAGTACGATCCTTCGCGCTCACCATCGGCCAAGGGATAATTTCCATTTCCGCCGCTCGCCGGGCGATACGCAGGATCACGTCCTCAACCGACGCAATTGAGGCACTTGAAAGCCGCGTCGTCGTTCGCAGCACGTCGAAAAACATGGCGAGCGTCCGATCGTCCAAATCCTTAAGGCGAGCAGGGCGACCGAGAAAGCCTTCTAGCTTATTGACGTTGCTGGTTCGATTGTTGATAATTTGACGAGTCAACGGACATTGCTGATCGAGTGCGAGCACGAACGCGCGAACAGTGTGCGACGCCGTGAAGCTGGTCATCAGTGGCGGCGCAGGTGGTTCGCGTGCCGGCCCATCGTCGACCGTAATATCCGGCAGCGAATCGGCCGCTGGCTTCTTTTTCTTCGTGCGAGTACTAACAGCCTTCCACTGTGGAGCCTCGCACAACCCAAGCGTCGCCGCGTAACTCCACAGCATCCGAAGGACTTCTAATTCATTTTCGATCGTCCGCTCCGCGCGGCCAAGCTTCTGCCGATTTTCGCAGTAGGCGAACACATTAGCTTCCGTCAAGTCACGTACCGTCGCGGAGTTTTCCAGGAAGCAATCAAAGCGATTGACCACCGATCGATACTGGAAAATTGCCGCCTCAGAAGAAAGCAACGGAGACTGTTCGACGTATTTATCTAACAGTTCGGAGAGTAGCTGCGTCATGCGGCACCGCCTTCCGGTTTCCACCAGTCGGCCGGATCATCTGGTTCGTCCCATTCGTCATTCGTCGACCAGTCTGATTCTTCCGGCCATCCAAAATCAGTGGCTTTATCCTCTTTCTTAAGTAAGCAATGCCCGAGCCTTTCGATCGGCTCGCCGCATGGATTGTTGTCAATCGCGGAATGCATGAACCAAATGCATCGGGCTATTTCATCGACCTTGCCGACGTGATGGCAGCGAGCAGCACAGTCGCCGATCCAAATAATTTCCTTTAACATATCGAACGTGAATTCATCGCTGCATTGCCCGGCTCTCTGAATCGCCACCAGAAGCGCAAGCGGCGAAGTGCGATCCGAGAAATTCTTAGGCAAACAATCGTACCAGCAACACTCGGCCACAAGCTGGCGACGGATGGCCTCACGCAATAGCACGGCCGCTTCGATGAGATGGCCGGACTTCACCGCATCATAGGCACGGTGCAAAAACGCGCGAGCAAGGTTGACTTCGGGAACGTAACCGAAACGAGGAACTGCGGGGGCAACCATTCCAATAGCCCTTCCGCACGCCAAAGAATCGTTGCATCCTGCGCTGAATTGGCGCGCAAAAAAAGCGCCAGCGTGCAATGGCGTTGTCAGGTGGCTCGTAAACCACCCGCGGTCCTTACGGATTCCGCACACCCGCGCACGCTGGCGCTCTTGTTTCACGAGAGGATTCGACATTTACGAGTACCTTCCGGGAACCGCAGTCGTCGCTGAAGGTCGAATTATCGTCTCAGCAAACCGCAATTCCCATGCAGTTTTGACGCCCTCATTTTGCACCAAACAGCCAGCCGGTGTCAAGGTAATCCGACAGTAGTCACTCCAGGACTAGAACTATTTGGCAACATGTCTGGTTTTCCAGCCTCTGCGTTTGCAGCATCAACTTTCCCTTTCACAAACCGTTGTGAATCTGGGCCTTCACACGCGGACTGGGCGTTGGCATCAATTGGCGATCCGTAATCGCTGTCCAAAGTGATACGAATTTCATGCGGATTCGTTGCCGCTCCGCGAGCTTTGTCGCCGTACTGCTCCGGCAGCAGATATTTCAATAAGAAAATCATCAGCAAGTCTGACGGCTTTATTTCGACGTAAAAATCGCCAGTGAGCGGATCGGTCAAAGCTTGGCCGTTTCGGAACACCAGACGTTTATTCCCCACGATCGCAAGATGGATCGCTCGATCTACGAGGCCATCGACCGCCATCTCTTTTGCGTCCGCATACGCAGCGGCAAATTTAGGGTCGTTGCTACGCCATCGGAGAACGGTGCGACGGGATACGTTGGCGGCGCTCGCCGCATGTTCGATAATGCCGATGATCGAATAGGCGTACAAAAATGCAGCTTGGCGAACGATTGTCCGCGGCGCCTTCTTATGCATAGACAGAATGTTGACTAGCTCGGTGAAGTATTCTGTCTCGCTATCAGTATCGTTTGTATTCATCGCTCTAACCTTCCTAGCCTGCCTGCGAGGGTTGCGACAGTTGCGAGGCTCCAACCTATTCACCCTTCACGAG
>JANNTD010000479.1:0-11070 GCA_031403315.1 Planctomycetota bacterium | reverse complement strand
AGCGACACCGGCATGTTCAACAACGACAACGTGACGAACAAGATGTCGCCGGCGTTCTCCGGCCAGGGTCCGGCCAACGCGAAAGTGAACGTCTTCGCACAGGCCTTCAATGTGGCGGGAGTTCCGGTGGGCCTGCCGCTGCTGGTCGGCAATGGCCTCGTCGGCTCCGACGCGACCGACGGCATCGCGGGCAACGGTCTCGGCCTGTGGGAAGTGACCGTCGAGCCGATGGCCGATGGCAAGTACAACTTCTTCGCGCGCTTTGAAACGGGCGCGGGCGTGGTCGGCGACCCGGTCGCGCTCACGACGGCGCTCACCAACGACACCGACTTCCCGATTCCGAGTGGGGGACAGGTCCTGTCGCCGATTACGATCTTGCCAGCGCAGGGCGGGACGATTGTTGACGTGAACGTGCGGGTCAACATCACCCACACGAACGACGCGGACCTGAGCATCTTCCTGGTCCATCCGGACGGCACTTCGATCGAACTCTCCAGCGGTAATGGCGGTTCCGGCGACAACTACACGAACACGATCTTTGACGATGCGGCCGGGATCAGCATCACGGCCGGGGTGGCGCCATTCACGGGCACATTCCGTCCCGAAGTGCCGCTCGCCGGTCTCAACGGCAAGCAATCGGCCGGCTTATGGGGTTTGCGAGTCGTTGATGCGGCCGGCAATGAAGCGGTCGGAACGCTCCTCGATTGGTCGCTCACCGTCGAGACGCCGCTCATGGTCGTGATCGACACGGTTGAGCCGAATACGCCGTACCTCGACCTCCTGGACGACACGGGCCGTAACAATGCCGACAACATCACCAAAGACAACACGCCAATGGTGTCGATGACGACGTCGGATCCGGGCATCGACTTCGCCAAATTGCTGTTCGCCGACAATCTAAAGTTCCGCATCTACGATCGCTTCCAAAACAGCGCCAATGAGATTCTCATCTACGACTCGGCTCAGGATTTGGCCGCAGATGCAATTACGAGTCTGGTTGGTCTCGAGGCGATGTTCACCTCGGCGACGCAGCTCACGAAGACAATGCCGTTTTTGTTGCCAGTAAGTCCGGCGATCACAGGTACGGCCCTTTCCGATGGCGTCCACAATCTCAAGCTGGAAGTCGAGGATCGGGCCGGCAACATCAGCCACGATTTCCTGCTGACGATCACTGTCGACACGGCGACTCCGCCGGTTTCGTTCGGGCTGCCCGACGCCGCGAGCACGATCGACGGGCTCGCCGCCGACAGCGACAGCGGCGTGACGACGGTGCCCGCGACGTTCGCCGACCGGATCACCAACGACACGACGCCCCGCTTGTGGGGCCGCGCCGAGGCCGATACGATTGTTCGCGTCTTCTTCGACGCCAACAACAACGGCATCGTCGACCTCTTGACCGACACCTTCCTTGGTCAGACCACGGCCCTGCCGTACGACGGCAATGACGCCTATCCCGACGGCTATTGGGAGATCACGTCCGCACTCGACCTGAACCAGATCTTCGGCCTGCCGAAGGACGGCTTGCGGCAGCTGTTGGTGACGGCCGAGGACCAGGCCGGTAACCCAATGCCGATGAACAACCAGATATCCGCAGGCGTCGACGCGCTGCAGATCTTCATCGACACGCAAGGTCCACAGGTCACGGCCGTCACGGTGAACAATCTCACCGAGGCCCAGTACGACTTGTTCGACCCGAAACCGTCGGTCACCGGTACGACGCCGCTGGTGAACAGCCTCAAGATCGCGGTTCGCGACCTGCCGAATCGCGTAGCGGCCGACTTTTTGTACGCGGCAATCGTCGAGGGGATCGCGGAGACGGTAGGCAACTACCTGGTCGTGGGCGACCACGTCGGCACAGTGGTAATTCAGAGCGTCGTGGCGACGCTTGTCGCGGCGGTGAATGGCCAACCGGCCACGGCCACGATCGAGCTTTTCTTTGCGACGCCGCTTCCCGACGACCGCTACACCTTCACGATTTCGGACAACCTCGTCGACCCGGCCGGCAACAAGCTGGACGGCGAATCGAACGCCGACGAGCCGACCGATATTCCCACGTTTCCCAGCGGCGACGGTGTGCCGGGCGGCAGCTTCATCGCCCGCTTCACGATCGATTCGCGGCCGGAAATCGGCAGCTACGTCTCCCAGAACATCAGCATCGACATCAACGGCAACTTTGTTTGGGACCCGGCCAACGGCCAGATCGGCAACGACGCCACCAACGTCGACATCTCGTGGACGCTGCCCGTGCAGAACGCGAATGGCACGATCGGCTTGGGCGGCTTCAACGTCCACGACCTGTTGTTTGCCGGCAAGTTCCGGCCGCTCAACGGAAATGGTGCTGAGGCCGCCGTGCTTGGCCCGCGGTATTTCGACCAACTGGCGGCCTTCGGCAACTCGGCCCAGGAAGGCGGCATCTTCCGCTGGATCATCGATACCAATAGCGATGGCGTCGTCACGATTGGCACCGACATCAAGACCACGCAGCCACTGCTGGGCAACTTCAACGTCGCCGGCGCCCTTCCCGTGGCTGGCAACTTCGACAACAACCTCAACAACGGCGACGAAATCGGCCTCTACAACTCGGGCAAGTGGGGCCTCGACTTCAACCACAATTTCGTGATCGAAGCGGGCGAAGTCATCAGCACCGGCCTGTTCGGGCGGCCGATCGTCGGCGATTTCGACGGCGACGGACTCGACGATCTCGCCGTGTTCAACAGCAACGTGTTCTCGTTCAATCTCCGCAACGACGGCTTCGGCGACGCGAATGACCGCTCGCTCACCTGGGGCTTCCCGGGAGTGCTCGACCAGCCGGTGGCGGCCGACATGGACCAAGACGGCATCGACGACATCGGCCTGTGGGTGCCGCGAAACAGCGCTGCGACGCCGGGCGCGCTCTCCGAGTGGTATTTCCTGGTCTCGAACGACCCGACCGGCAACCTGCGGACGACGGGCAACATCAACCGGCTGAACCACGCTTTTACGCCGGTTCCATTTGGCAAGGACCTGTACGCCGAGTTCGGAGACGACCGCGCGATGCCGATCGTCGGCAACTTCGACCCGCCGGTTGTCCCGCGGACGACCAGCAGCGCCAGCCCGCTGGCTGGCGACTACGACCACAACGGCCGAGTGGAACAGGCCGATTACAACGTCTGGAAGAGCAGTTTCGGCTCGCACTCCAATCTGGCCGCCGACGGCAATGGAGACGGGGCGGTCGATAGCGCCGATTACTCCATCTGGCGGAACAACCTGGGTGCGGTGAGCACTGCCGCACAGACATTGGCCGCGACCGGCGACTACGACGGCAGCGGGCAAGTCGCCAACGCCGACTTTGGCGTTTGGAAAGGCTCGTTTGGGTCGATGACCAACCTGGCCGCCGACGGCAGCGGCAACGGCCGCGTCGACGCCGCCGACTACACGCGGTGGCGCGATAGCCTCGGAGCGGTGGCGGGAAGCGGTTCGGGCGGCGGCAGCGTTTCTGGTGGAGGAGGAGGCGGGGTGGCCAGCAGCTCGGAGCCGGCGCTCACGTTTTTCGCCTTCGATCTACCGTCGCCAGTTGAGATCGGGCCGACGGAACCGGCCGTGGCTCCCGCCCTCCTGTCGCAGGTGGAGTACGTATCGCTGCTGTTGCTGCTCGAAGCAGGAACGCCAGCCGGCGTCGACGAAGCACTCGAAGACTTTGGCGGGGCCGCTTTCGCCGACGACGAAGCGGACCTCGCCGAAGCGGACCTCGCCGACGGCGCACTCGCCGCCGCCTGGCAGTCGTGGGGCGAGCTGTAGTCCTGCTCGGCTCCTGAATACCGCCGACACCTTTGCGGTTCGATCCGCGTGGCGCATCGCCGTTGGTTCCGTCTGCGCAGATTGTGCACGCCGCGCCTGGCCCCGGGCGAAAATTCTGGCCAATAATCTCCGACCGACTGGGCCGCACACCCCGTCTCGCTAGCGGAACCGAGCTACGTTTCCAAGTGGCGGAGGATACGCCGCATCGACCGCTTGCGAGCGTGGGTAAGAAACAGGATGCCCGCCAGTTCGCCGCACTTTTCCAACCACCTTTTCCAGCCTCGAGTCCTGGTCCTTTGTTCGCTCTCCAGAGCGAACACTGTGTAACCGGCAGTCCGCTCAACACGGACTTGCTCCACATGATGAACTTCTCAACACGTTTGCGTCCGACTCGCTCTCGCCGCGGCACAACCGTGGTGGAGACGGCCCTGGTGCTACCCGTGTTTCTGCTGTTCGTGCTCGGGCTGATCGAGCTGGGCCACGCACAGATGGTGAAAAACGTGCTCCGCAGCGCCTGCCGCCAGGCGGCCCGCATCGGCTCGACCGAAGGCAACACCACCGCCGAGGTCCAGCAGCGCGTGCTCGACGTGATCGGCTCCGCGTGCGACGTGTCCGCCGTCGAGGTCTTCGTCAAGGACGCGAGCGCGTTTGACGACAATGGCGGCACTTCGACCGACGGCCAGTCCTTGGAAGGCTTGCCGGCCATCGAACTCTCGGAAGCCGCGCCGCGCCAGTTGTTCCTAGTGCGGGCCAAAATTCATTACAACGACATCGCGATCGTGCCGAACGTCCCATATTTGGGCGATTTTTTGAGCGACGTGATCCTCGAAGGCCAAGCTTTCATGCGCCACGAATAGGTTGCGCGTCGACACGGAGAAACCAACTATGAAAACCAGCCGACAAGACTTTGTGCGACGCGAACGCCGTGGCGCGGTGGCCGTCGAATTTGCCATCGTGGCGCCGATTTTAGTGGCCATATTGTTCGGCCTGATCGAGCTGGGACGCGCTTTCGAGATGCAGAACCTGCTCGAAGTCGCGGCCCGCGAAGGGGCTCGCTTCGCCTCAATGGACCGCGATGGAATGCTCGCTCCCGGCGAGAGCGCCAACGACAAAATGATCGAAGACGTGACCACGATGCTCACCTCGAACGGCATCCCGGAAGACAATATCTCCGTGGAAATCAAAGACTACGAAAACCCCGAGCAGGATTTCGACCTCGACGACCCAGCGAACGACCTCAAGCTGTTCGAAGTCGAAATCTCGGTCGACTGGTCGGAAGTGAGCCTGGCGCCGGTTGCCACCGGCGCGGATCACACGATGACGGCCAGCGTCGTCTTCCGCAACGGCCGGGCGACCATTTCCGAGTAGTGATTTCCGAATCGCCAGCTCCGCATCGCCAATATGAAGTTTGCGTTCCAACGCGCTGCGAAGCGCTAAAAAACCTGTTTCGCCGGATACTGAGGAGAAAAACACCATGAGTTGCCACGAACTACAAGTCACCGGGCAAGCGCAGCGGCGTTGGCGGGATCGACGGGGCGTGATCGTCGTCCTGACGGCCTTCCTGCTGACGGTTTTGTTTGCCTTCCTGGCTTTGTCCGTCGATACGGGCCGAGTCGTATTGACCGAGACCGAAATGCAAAACGCCGCGGACGCGGCATCGCTGGCAGCCTCGCAAGAGATTCAAGCAGCCGTCTATGCCGCAGGCCAGGGTGTGGGGTCGGCCACGATCGACGCCAATTCGATTGCGGTGGAAGCAGCCCGGCAGATGGCGGCAGAGGTCGCCGAGGCGAACGGCGTCTACGTCGACGCCGATAGCGACGTCGAGTTCGGCAAACGCATTTATAATCCGTCGAGCGGCGACTGGAGCGTTCAGTGGGGCGGCGCGCCCTACAACGTCGTGCGAGTTTCCGCCCGCCGTGACGGCGCCGACACCTCGGCGCCGGACGGCGAGTTCCCGCTGGCCTTCGGTTGGGCCATCGGCAGGGAAAGCGTGCCCTTGCTGGTCTCGTCAACGGCGTTCACCGAGGCCCGCGACTTGGTGCTAGTGCTCGACTGGTCCGCGTCGATGAACGACGACAGTTCGCTCAACTCGTCGCTCAGCCTGAGCACGGTGGAAGGCTTGCTTGACGGTTGCTGGGATTCGCTCGTGACCGCCGATCCGAAATGGCCCGGTACCTCGACTTCGAAGTTCCCCAGCACGGGATTGGGCTCGATCAATTCGTACTACGGCACCTACGTGTCGAGCACGACCACTTCGACGATCCGCAGCACGCTCGGGCTGAACGCAGACGTCGCTGGCAGCCGCCAGTTTCCCTTCCCGCAAGCGGGACGCTATTCGAGCGGCTTGCCGAAGTCCAAGCCCAGCAACTCGACTAGCGATTCGCTGTGGGACGGCTACATCAACTGGGTGAAGAATCATAGCAATACCACCTACAAGAAGCGCTACGGCTATCGCACGTTGATGGACTACCTGCAACAACAGCGGCACGACCGCTCGTACTCGGAAGATCTCTGGCGGACGCCTCATTATCCGTATGCCGCCAACTCGAAGGGGGCGACGCTGTTTTTGCAGTTCCTGGAAGACCTCGATTTCGGCGACGAAGTCGGCCTCGTGGGCTACGGTCAGTGGGCCGTCAAGGAAATGTCGATGAACGACGGCGAAGTGACGGTCGACATCTCTTGCGATCCGATCACCCCCAACTTCGGCGACATCGACGAGATCCAGAGCCGTCATCAGGCCGGCGAGTACAACGGCTGGACGGCGATGGGCGACGGCATCCTCAAGGCCCGCGAACTGCTGGTGGGCCTCGCCAGCGACCCGGAGGATGAAGGCTATAGCCGCTACGGCGCGCGGCCCACGATGATCGTGATGACCGACGGCCAGACCAACCAAAAGCCCAGCGGCTGGAGCCTGCCCTCGAGCTTCAGTTGGAACGACTGGACCGACTACGACGGCGACGGCGCCGCCAACTACAGCACCAGCGACAACTACAAGCGCTACGCGTTCTGGGAAGCCAGCGAGGCCGTCAAGCGTGGCATCACGATCCACACGATCGCCGTTGGCGCCGGTGCCGACCGCGGCTTGATGGAAGCGATCGCCTTCGCCGGCGGTGGCGTGTTCATCGATGTGCCGGTCCACTCGACGGTCGAAGAAATCGAAGAGCAGCTCAGCGCGGCCTTCTCGCAGATCGCTGCGAAAGTGCCCGCCGCCCAGTTGCTCTACGAGGATTAGAAACGTTTCGCCGCGACGCGCAGCGTGGTCGACAGTGCGTGTCCAACGCGTCGCGGCACGACACCGAAACCCTTGCTCGTGGCCTAGCGAGCACCCCCTGGGCCGCCGGACTGACCCCCCGGCGGCCTCTCTTTTTTGTAGCTGTTAGCTATTGGCCATTAGCTCTTAGCCAGAATGTTCTACTCATGTTTGGCTAACAGCTAATAGTTAACAGCATTTCCTACTTCCTCGCCTCCCGCCGCTTCTGCTCAAAGAATCGGGACAAGATTGCGCCGCACTCATCTGCCAGCACGCCCGCCGTCACTTCGGCGCGGTGATTGAGTCGCGCGTCGCTCAGCAATTGGTAGAGCGATTGCGCCGCGCCCGCTTTCGGATCGGCTGCGCCATAAACCACACGCGGCACTCGCGCGAGCACGATCGCGCCCGCACACATCGGGCAGGGCTCGAGCGTCACGTACAACGTGCAGCCCTCGAGCCGCCAGTCGCCGAGTTCGCCGGCTGCCTGCGTGATGGCAATCATCTCGGCGTGGGCTGTCGGGTCGTGGAGCTGCTCGCGCTGGTTGTGGGCCGAGGCAATCACTCGGCCGGCATGCACGATGACCGCGCCGATTGGCACCTCGTCCTCGACGGCCGCCGCCAGCGCCTCGCGGAATGCGAGCTGCATGTACTGGAGGTCGGCTCCGGTGTCGTCGCTCAATTCGTCAAGCATGGCGGCAGTCTCGCGGCAAAACTGGCACGGCCGCTACAACCGTGCTGCGCGTCTTAATATAATTTGACTGGCAAGGCCGGCAAAGTACGCTTGTGCGGCCGAGGTTAGCGGCCGCAACTCCCTATCTCAAGCGGAACGACGAACATGCTTACTCGACGCACGCTCCTGGCCGCGATCTGCCTGGCGCCGACACTGGTTTCGGCTGTTCGAGCGCAGACACTCCGCTTGGGCGACCAGCCCTACCGTTTCGTCGAGGACGCTCCCGGTCACGCATACACCCGCACCATGCCGACCACCAATGCCTACTTCCGTGCACCCCGGACCGGCGACGATCAGATCGGTCGCCTGGCGGGTCAGTTGGATCACCAAATGAAGATGTCGTATCGGCACGACGTTCCCGAGTATAACCGCCGCTACGTCCACTATCGCAACGTGATGGACGAATGGGACAAATCGCCCAAGGGCGTCGACCAGCAAGTGCAGATGACTCAATGGTTGCGGACATCGCTCAAGTATTCGATGCCGGGGTCGGACGACTTCCTGCCGCCCATGCCGCGGGTTAATCCCATCGACCAGGACAACGATTCGACCCGTTCGCCAGGCGTGCTCGATCCGTTCACCGACGACCCGGTGCAAGCGGCCCCGATGTAGCGGCGCTTGGAGCGCGAAAAACTTGGTCGCGTCGCTGGCGACGTGCGCGCCCGACTCGGAGACTCGACGCAGGGGCTATTTCTTCTTCGCAGGCGGCTTGGCCGCAGGCTTCGCAGCAGCTTTGGCCGCGGGTTTCGCAGCGGTCTTGGCACCTGCGGCGGGCGCAGCGGCACCAGCGGCCGGGGCGGCAGCACCTTCGGCGCCTTCTTCTTCCTTCTTCTTTTTCTTCTTCTTGATCACCATCTTGCGGACGCGGACCTTGGGCAGGCCCAGCGGCGAGTCGCCTTCTTTCCAGCGATCGGCTTCCTTGAGCCGCTCCAGCCGCTCGACGCGCGTCATCACGCTGCGATTGCGATTGGCGCCGCGCTTCACCTTGAGACTCTTATCCAGCGTCATGTCACTTTTCCCCAACCAGGCTCTCAAATTTGCTATTTTGCGAAGACCCGCCAGTATAAGGCGTTCGGTGTAGTTCTTCAAGCTGGGAAAATTCGCTGTAATTTGGCCGCGTCGCTTGCGACGCGCGGGCCTGAGAAACGCGCGTCGCGAGCGACGCGGCTAACCGAGCTCACAATTCCGCCCAATTTCTTCCGCCATCTGGGCATAATACATCCGCAGTTTCTCCCGCAGCTCGGGCCGCGAATTGGCCAGAATCCGCACCGCCAACAAGGCCGAATTCTTGGCCCCCGCCGAACCCACGGCCAGCGTCCCCACGGGCACTCCCCCCGGCATCTGGGCCATCGACAACAGCGCGTCGAGCCCGCCCAGCAGCTTGCCCTCCATCGGCACGCCGAGCACCGGCAGCAGCGTCATCGCTGCGGCCACGCCGGGCAGAGCCGCCGCCATCCCCGCCGCCGCGATAATCACCTCCAGCCCCCGGTCTTCGGCACTCTTCGCATAGTCGGCCACCAGATCGGGCGACCGATGCGCCGAAATCGCTCGGCTCTCGTGCGCAACGCCGAACTCAGTGAGCACGGCGCTGGCGTTCTTCATGACCTCCCAGTCGCTCTTCGAGCCCATGATGATGCCGACCAGCGGCTTCTTGGTTGGGTCACTCATGGCGTCGGCCGGGGCCTCCGATTCGAGACAATGAAACGCCGAGATGGTGAAACGTCGGCAATAAAGCGGCAATTTTCCGAACATTCTATCCTTGCCCGGCGTTTGATACCATGGGGATACTGCGCTACTCCTCACTTAAGGATTTCTCACGGACCGTCGTATGACCAAGGCCGTCTTCGGTTTGTTGATGCTGATCGCCGTTTCGGGATCGGCCACGTACTGGTTTGGACGCGACGGCGGCACCCAGTTGCCGCCGCTCCGCACCGCGGAAGTCGTGCGCGGCGATCTCGAATACACGATCGACGCCACCGGCACCGTCGAGCCGGAAGAGGTCGTCGACGTCGGCGCCCAAGTGGCCGGCAAGATCGAAGGCCTGGGCATCGACCCACGGCATCCGGAGCGCACGATCGACTACGGCTCGCCGGTGGAAGTCGGCACCGTGCTAGCGCGGATCGACGATTCACTGTACGCCTCGGAAGTCGAGCAGGCCCAGGCCCAGGTCGAGTCGGCCCAGGCGCTCAACGAGTCGACCATCGCACAAGTCGCCGAAGCGGATGCCAACGTCGCTCGGGCGGACAAAGACCTGCTGCAATTGCAAGCCAAGTTGTATCAGGCCGAGCGCGATTGGCGGCGCGCGGAGTATCTCTGGACTTCGTCGCGCGGCGCGATCAGCGAAGCGGAATACGACTTGGCGCGATTCTCCTATCAGGCGGCCGACGCGGCGTTGGGCGTGGGGCATGCCACGATCGCTCAGGCCGCGGCACAAGTCGTTTTTGCCAAGGCCAACGTCGCCAAGACTCGTGCCGATATGAGTCAGGCCCAGGCCACGCTGCGACGCATGCAAACCAATCTCGGCTATTGCACGATCAAATCGCCCGTCCAAGGCGTGATCATCGACCGCCGGATCAACGTCGGGCAGACCGTCGTGTCGAGCCTGAATTCGCCGAGTCTGTTTTTGATCGCCAAGGACCTGAAGCGGCTCGAAGTGTGGGCGTCGGTCAACGAAGCCGACATCGGCAACATTCGCTCGGGCCAGGACGTGCGATTCACAGTCGACGCCTATCCGACCCGCGTCTTTCAGGGTGTCGTGGCCGAGGATCAGCCGCGGCTCAACGCCAGCATGAATCAGAGCATTGTGACCTACACGGTGGTCGTCGACACCGAGAACGCCGACGGGAAGTTGTTGCCGTATCTCACGGCCGACCTCGAGTTTCAAGTCGCGACGCATCAAGACGTGCTCATGGTCCCCAGCGCCGCGCTCCGTTGGCGCCCGTCGCCCGAGTGGCTGGCGGCCTCTGGACTCGCCGACTCCGCTGCCGAAACGACGAGCCCGGCCGACGACGACGACTCCGGCCAAGGCATCGTCTGGGTATTGGAAAACGACCGCCTGCGGCCCGTACGGGTGCAAGAAGTTCTCAGCGACGGCACACGCACCGAAATCACCGCCGCAGGCCTCGACGCCGGCGTGCGGGTCGTGCTGAGCGAGTCGTATGAGTCGGGCGCGCCGGAAACCACCAATCCATTCACCACGCAAATGTGGGGCAACCGTCGGCCCGCGCAATGAGGCGTCCTGCATGCCGCTCGTGCGACTTGAAAACGTCTACAAGACCTATCGCCTCGGCGAGATCGACGTGCCGGTGCTGCG
>JANNTD010000478.1:0-20714 GCA_031403315.1 Planctomycetota bacterium | reverse complement strand
GATGCCGGGGCCGTAGTGGACGTGGATGATGTCGGTCAGAGTGCCGACGCCGTTGGTGCCGGTGTAGTTTTCGTAGATGTTCCACGACTTGAGGAGCATGTCGACGATCGTGCCGACGACTTTGGGATCGGGGCCGAAGGTGAGGCGGGTCCACTCTTCGGCGATCGCGCGGCTTTCGAGATTGGGATTCCAGGCGAGTCGGCCGAAGCCGTAGAGGTTTGCCATGGCGAGCTGATGGCCGAGCCAATTCGCATCGCGGCCGACGTTTGAGACGCCGACGAAGCCGCCGTAAGGCCGGTTGAACGTGAGACCGGAGACGAGGTCCTTGACGCGCGTGACGTTGCGATCGCCTTTGGCGTCGGGGTTGGCCTTCAGGTCGAAGTCGAGCACCTCCTTCCACATCGGCACGAGGAAGCAAAGGTGCCGCTGCTGGCCGAGGTACTCCTGGGTGATCTGTAGCTCGATCGCCTGGTTGGTCTTGGCCAGGCCTCCGAACAGCGGCGAGGCGGGCTCGCGGACTTGGAAGTCGATCGGGCCGTGCTTGATTTGGACGATGACGTTGTCGAGGAACTTGCCGTCGAGCGGGTTGAAGTTGTCGTAGGCGGCGCGTGCACGGTCATTCTTGGGATTCTTCCAATCCATTTTGTGGTCGTAGACGAAGCCGCGATAAAAGAGGATGCCGCCGTGCGGTTTGAGGGCTTGCGCGATGACGTTGGCGGCGTCGGCGTGGGAACGGCCGTATTCGGAGGGGCCGAGCCGGCCTTCCGAGTCGGCCTTCAGGACGAAGCCGCCGAGGTCGGGGATCACCTTGTAGATTTCGTCGACTTTGCGTTTCCAGAATGCAACGGCGGCCGGGTCGAGCGGGTCGAACGTGCTGATGCCGCCGATCTTCCGCGGGCTGGCGAAGTCGAGCGAGATGAACAACTTCACGCCGTAGGGGCGGAAGACGTCGGCGACGCGAACGACTTCGGGCAGCAAGTCGGCCGAGATCACGCGGACGTCGGCGTTGACGTTGTTGATCGACGAGCCGTTGATGCCGACCGACGCCATCAGGCGGGCATAGTCGCGGACGCGGCCGAGGTATTTGGTGATGTGGCCGTTTTCCCAAAAGATCGAACGGCCGGCGTAACCGCGCTCGATCGTGCCGTCGAGGTTGTCCCAATGGTTGAGCAAGCGGATCGGGGCGTAGGGTTTGTCGCGGACGTTGAGATCTGCGATTGGGGCTTCGAGGCCGATCATGCGAAGTAGCGTGAAGGCGCCGTATAGGACGCCGCGCTCCGACGGCGAGGTGATGACCAGATAATTCTTGCCGTCGACGGTGATCGTTTTGAGCCAGAAGCCCTCCGGCGGCAGCTCCGGCAGCTTGCCGAGCGTCTTGAGTACGCCGGACACCGCATCGTAGGTGCCGAGGAGGATTGCTCCTTCGGCGGGGAGTTCACTGGCGGAGCGAAGCGTGCGGCCGAGCATGCCGCGGACACCGCGCGTGAGTTCGTCCTGGGCGGCAGCGACGATCGGTGAATCGCCAAGAGCCAGCACGACGGCGGGCAGCGAGTCGTAGCGTTCGCGGGCGGCGCGGTCGGTGATCGGGGCGTAGCGGAGCCAGGCGTCGTAGCCGGTCTCGGCTAGGGCGGCCGAGCCCGTTGCCAGCAGGCCGAGCGCTACGATCGCCAGAGCAGCGAACCGACAGACCACCGCAGCCGCCATGTAGAAGCGATTCATCGTTGTTGACCCGTCGCGCGGAATTGCAGAGTCCGCCCGCAGCCCCCTCCTGGCATGTTACGCACTCTTCAGAATTGTAGTTCACCAGAGCCGGTCGCGCGGGCTGTGCAGGATTTTCGCTCGTTTTGGGCTAATTATTTCAAGCCTTTTCCGGCACCTTGATGTTGGCAGGTTCGAGCCGCGGGACCAGCAGGTGGATGATCAAGAGCGCGGTGAGGTAGGCAAAAGCGGCCACCGTGAACATGGCGATGTAGTTGCCGGTCAGATCCTTGAGCCGGCCGGCGCTGAGATTCATCAGGAATCCGCCCATCGCTCCAGCAAATCCGCCGATGCCGACGACCGAACCCACCACGCGCCGCGGGAACATGTCCGAGGCAAGCGTGAACAAGTTGCAGGAGAATCCTTGGTGAGCTGCCGCGGCGACGCCAATCAACAGCACCGCCACCCACTTATCGGCGACTAGCGGTGCGGCGGCCACCGGCACGATGCAGATCGCACAAGTAAGCATGGCGGTCTTGCGGGCCGCGTTGGCCGTCCAGCCGCGATTCATCAGCCGCGAGCTCTGCCACCCGCCGGCGACCGAACCAACGTCGGCCAGCAGATAGACGGTGATCATCGGCAGCCCGATCGTTTTGATGTCGACGCCGAATTGGTCGTTCATGAACTTGGGGAACCAGAAGAGATAGAACCACCAGATCGAGTCGGTCATGAATTTGCCGATCGCGAAGGCCCACGTTTGCCGGAACGGCAAGAGATCGAGCCAGGGCACGCGGATTGGCGGATCGGGCGGATCGCTTTCGATGTGTGCCAATTCGGCCGGCGAGACACGAGGATGCTCCTGCGGGCGGCGGTAGAGGGGCCACCAGAAGAACACCCACACCAGGCCGGCGAGGCCCGTGGCGACGAACGCCGATTGCCAACCATGCCAGGCGAAAAGAATTGGGACGACCAACGGGGCGACAATGGCGCCAACATTCGAGCCGGCGTTGAAGATGCCGGTGGCGAAGGCGCGTTCCTTCTTGGGAAACCATTCGGCCACGGTCTTAATGGCTGCCGGGAAATTGCCCGCCTCGCCGAGGCCCAAGGCGAATCGCGCGATGGTGAAACCCAGCACGCTGTCGGCAAAGGCGTGCCCGGCCGCGGCCAACGACCAGACGATGAGCGCCAGCGCGTAGCCCACGCGCGTACCGAGTTTGTCCATCATCCAGCCGGCGAAGAGAAAGCCAATCGCGTAGGCGAGCGTGAAGGAGGCGTTGATGTTCCCATATTGGGTGGCCGTCCAGCCGATGACTTTTCCGAGTTCCGGCTCGAGCACGCTGAGCACGGCCCGGTCGACGTAGTTGATCGTGGTGGCGAAGAACAGCAGCGCGCAAATGACCCAACGATAGTGCCCCACCGACGATCGATTCGCGTCACTCATGAAATTCTGCCTGCGTGAAGAGCTGGGTGGCCGCGTCGCGCGCGCGAGGCGACAGGCCTTCCAGTGTAGCGTGGCGAGCAGGCGAATTAAACTGGCGGAAAGCCGCATTGTCGCGCCGCGAAGACGCAAGCGGCGCTTGTGCCGGCTAGGTGAGATTGGTGGCGGACGCGGGCTTGCTGCCGTCGGGCGTAACGTCGCTCTCTACGTCGAACCACTCGTGTTCGAAGTCGATGCGGCCGCCTTTGGCGATGGCGATATTGCTGGTGAGCGCGATTACTGCGTCGGCGAGCGCAACCTCCGGTTTGCAACGAGGCTGATGTTCGGGAGCGGGATTTCGGATGCACCACGCCCAGTGCTCGATCTCTTCGCGGTAGCCGCGGCTGGTGTTTTCGGCCGTCGCGGCTTGGGCGACCGCCGCGCCGCCGCCGGTTTCGTAGGTGTCGAGCGACGGCTTGCCGCCCGCGCCGGGCCTGACTTCGATCTTCGTGCCGGTGTTCGAGCCGGCGAAGAGCAGGGCGTCCTGTTCCTGTTCGAGGATGAGCGTGCCCTTGGTGCCGAACACGATCTCGCCCCAGCCGCCGAAGCCGTTGCCGTTGATCGACGAATAGGTGACGACGATTTTTTCGTTCGGGTTGGCGACGGTGTGGCTGGCGACGGTGTGACTGGCCTCGTCTTCGTAGTAACCGGGGCCGGGGAACTCGAAGTTGCAATAGACGTGGTCTTCGCAGTCGCGGTCGTGCGGGAAGAGGCTGCGTCCGCCGACGGCCACGACCGAGAGCGGCTTGGCTTTGCGGCCGTCGCGGCGTTGGGCGGTGAGAAAGATGCTGGCCGCGTCGAGCTGATGGCTGCCGAGCTCGGCCATGAGACCGCCGCCGGTGCGATTCCAGAGCCGCCAGCGGATCAGTTCTTCGAGTGCTGTGCGGTTGTAGCCGCCTTCGAGCACGGCCGCCTGATAGCCGTACTTCTCGGCCAGGTCATTCGAGGCGTCGTTAATCTGGGCCCGCTTTTGCTCGATCTTCCGCGTCCATTCGGCGATGGCCTTGGGATCGGTGGGCTTAGGCACAACTTTGTGCTTGCCAGCGAGGACTGATTCCCAGCTCTTGAGATCGCCTTCGAGCTTTTTGTCGCCCGGTAGCGGCGGTTGCCAACTGTCGTTGCCGGGCATGTTGGCGCGGTGCCATTGTGCGCGGATGTGATGGATGTCGCCGAGGAGGCCCTGCTTGATTTGGTCGACGGCGTTGTCGTAGAGGATGCTGTAGTGGCGCTGGTGGCCGACGGCGAGAATGATCGGGTTACCGCTGGGGTCGCGCAGATTGCCGGCCGCGCGGGCCAGCTCCTTGCACTGCGCGACGTCGTGGGCCATCAGCTTTTCGGTGAGCACGTGCTTGCCCTTACGCATGGCGGCCATCGCGGCCGGATGGTGCATGTGGAGCGGCAGGGCGATGATCACGGCCTCGATGTTCGGATCGTCGAGCAGCGCATCGTAACCGTCGGTGTAGACCTTGATGTGATTTTCGGCGGCCGAGCGGTCGGCCCAGCCTTCGCGCTTGTAGACGTCGAGCAAACCCGGACGAGCCTCGTGGGCGCCCGGCGAATACCAGTCGCCGTAGAAAGCGCGGTGGACGCTGTAGGGCCGGATGTCGGCAATCGCCACGACGTCGACGTAGTCGGGGTTGATCGCACCCAGCAGCACGCCGCCTTCATCGCCGGTGCCAATGACGCCGACGCGCAAGGGGTCGTCGATCTTCTTGTAATTGAAATAATAGCCGCCGAGCGCGCCGACGCTGCCCGCGGCGACGGTGGCCGCGATCGAGCCTTTGAGGAAGTCGCGGCGCGTAGTGCCGACGGCTTCCTGGAAATTCTCTTTGCCGATCTTTTTTTCTTCGGGCGATAGGTTCATCGATGCAGTGCTCGCTAAGATGTGCTCGCTTAGTCGTCGTGCTTACTGAACAGAGCCCAGGAGAAGTAGTCGAGGCCGAGCCAGCGGCCGGCGCCGGTCCCAGCGAGGACCAACAGCCCTGCAAGTTCTACGGTTTGATAAATGGTCGGTTCGGCCGTGGGGAGCCAGGGCGGCTGGGTGGCGATAATCGAAAGCAGGAAGAGTGCCCCAGCCAACGCGGATAAGCGTGTGAATAAGCCTAACAACAGGCAGATCCCGACGCCGATCGTGAGCACCGTTGCCGCCAGATTCACCCATTCTAGCCGCGCCTGCTCGGGGCTGGTGATCGCGCCATTCATCGCTGCCGTGGTCGTCCCATTGGCCTGCTGTTCGGGCGACAGGATCTCGCGGAGGTCGGCAACTAAACTCTGTTCAAGCACCTCGACTTGGGCGACCCAAGGTTTGACTACGGCTGAAGTTTCGGCCGCTTTCTTGGCGATGCGCTCCTCTTGGAACGGCACGCTCGTCGCCTCGGGCTTCGCCCGCCACTCGCCGAGGCGCCACAACTCGTGCTGGTATTCCGCGATCGCGGCCGATTCGCTCGCGAGATAATCCTTCAGCTCTTGCTGCCGAAGTTCGAAGGCTGCTTTGGCTCGTTGAATTTGGTCCTCCGCGAGACCGGGGACCGCGGTTGCTTTGTCCAGGATTGCCTGCCAATCGGTGACGACTCGAGCGAACCAATTCTGATAGGGTGCTTGGCCTGTCGCTGCTTTTGCTTCCTCGGCGGTGAGCGGCCGATTCTGATGTGGCACTGCGAGCAGATTTTGCCAGCCGTGGCCATCCGGCATTAGGCCGTGAAAAACGTCGACCAACGGTCCCTTGGCTTGCGAAAGAAAGCCGGCGGCAGAAAAAGTAATGCGATACTGTCCTGTGGCGGGGTCGCGTTCGACTTTCTCGAGGCCTTCGCTGAAGAAGTGCCAGCCGATCGCCAGCCGCAGCAGCACCAGCGCCAAGACGGCGAATCCACCGAGTTGTCTGCGACGATCCGCCACTTCACGCACCCCTGGACCTTGCCAGAAAGGACGACTCTGGCGACAACTTCATATTATGCCAAACCAACGAACCTCGCCAGCGGCGTTACATGGGCCAGAGCGGATCGTGCTGTGTTATCCGGTGGAACCACAGCACATCGCCCAAATTGCGGCCGTTGCACCGGCGGCCGAAATCGTCGATGCCGGGCAGGAGCGAGTGGCGGTTGAACTACTTGAGGCCGAGATTTTTTGCGGCCACGCCAAGGTGCCGGTGCCGTGGGATGATGTGGTGCGGAAGGGGCGGCTACGGTGGATTCAGTCCTCGGCGGCCGGGATGGATCACTGCCTGGTGCCTTCGGTGATCGGGTCCGATATCACGGTCACGAGTGCCTCGGGGGTGCTCGCCGACCAGGTGGCGGATCACACGATCGCACTACTCACGGCTTTGCTGCGGAGCCTGCCGACGTTTTGGGAGGCCCAGAAGAACGGAGAATTCATCCGTCGGCCGACGCGCGATCTGCACCGCGCGCGGATCGGTATCGTGGGACTGGGCGGCAATGGGCGACGGCTGGCGGAGGTACTGAGCGTCTTTCGCACGACGATCCTGGCCACCGATTGGTTTCCCGAGAACAAACCGGCGTGCGTGGCGGAATTGTTACCGGCCGACGCGATCGACGAGATGCTGCTGCGCGTCGACATTCTGATCCTTGCCGCGCCGCTCAACGATCACACACGGCACATGATCAACGCCAAGCGGATCGCGCTATTGCCGCGTGGTGCGATCCTGATCAACGTGGCCCGTGGCAGCCTGGTCGTCGAGAACGATTTGGTCGACGCGATCGAGTCGGGCCAACTCGCGGGTGCGGGGCTCGACGTCACGGATGTCGAACCACTGCCGCCTGAGAGCCGACTGTGGAATCTCAAGAATGTGATCATCACGCCCCATGTCGGGGGCCAGTCGTCCACGCGGATCGACGACATGACCAACTTCTTCTGCGACAATCTCGCGCGCTATCTGGCGGGTCGGCCGTTGCGAAATCTGGTGGTCAAGGAACTAGGCTTCCCGCGGCCCGAACCGCAATCTGGCTGAAATTGTCTTTAGCAATGCGTTGGCACGCCGCAACTTAGTGCTCTTGACACACTTGCGCAACGACGTCCGGCTGGACTCCCGCGCAGTTTTGCGCATAAGATGTAAGGTATCCGGGGCGACAAGTCTCGGGGCGAGAAACGGATTTCTATCGACGTATGGCCAGGGCTTCTAGTGACCTATGACGACCACGATACTGCAAGGCACTCGCACGATCACCTACGGGGGCGACGTCGCGGAGCAACCAGATAGCGAACTCTACGATCATTATTTAAAACTCATTTCGCAGCCGAAGTTGGGGTGGACCGAGCACCTGCGGCTGCGGCGGCTGTTGGGGACCGGCGGCCAGGGCGTGGTGTACCTCAGCGAGCGGCGCGGGGCCGACAATTTCACGCTGCCCGTGGCGCTCAAGTTCTTTTCGCCCGAGCGGTTTTCCGACGAGCGGAACTATCGCGAGTCGATGGAGCGGATGGCGGCGATCTCGAGCCGCGTCGCCCAGATTCAGCACGACAACCTGATCGACGTGCAAAACTTCATCGAGCGCCGCCGCGTGCGAATCCAGGAAATGGAATGGATCGACGGCTACGATCTCGACATGCTGTTGCACCCGGACATGCTCGCCCGGGCCCAAACGAGAGTCAGCCACAGCCGCTGGGAATACATTAACCGCGTGGTGGCGACGCAGACCGAATCGCGGACGCGTTTCAAGCCGGGCGTGGCGGTTTCGATCATCCGCGAGTGCCTGGCGGGGCTGGCGGCCCTGCATCGCGAGGAGATCGTGCACGGCGACATCAAGCCGTCGAACATCATGGTCAAGCGGACCGGTAACGCGAAGCTGATCGACATCGGTTCGGCCATCGATCTGAACGACATGCCACAGATGAAGACCTGCACGCCGCAGTACGCCGCGCCCGAGATGCTCGACCGCGAGGAGATCACGCCGCGCAGCGACTTGTGCAGCTTGGGCTACGTGCTCGTGGAGCTCTTGATCGGTGCTCCGCTCTTTGCGGGGATCCGCGAATACGCGGCGCTACTCGAGGCCAAGCGGACGCTGCCGCAGCGGCTTCACAAGCTGTTGCCGAAAGAGATCGCGCACAGCGAGCTGTTGATGACGATCTGCCGCCGGCTGACCGCGCCCGATCCAATGCTGCGATACGCGAGTGCCGAGCAAGCCGACATCGGCCGCGAGGGGCTCGCCGAGTTCCAGCGGACGCTTGTTCGCGTCAATCTGGCGAGCGAGTATGAAAACGAGCTGCGGTCGTGGCTCGAAGAGCTGGATTGAGAGAGCGGCGAACGGGCCGAGTACTCAGTACCCGGTACTTGCATTTCTCCCCCCGATCGTCCCCAGCTGGCATTGACGCCCAAGCCGATTGCGGGGCATTCTATTAGGTCACCAACGGCAAGTTTCCGCCGCTGGCATGGCTCCAGTTGGGAGGCTGGTCATGTCTGTCTATGTCCTTATCATCACATTGGCCCTTAGCGGGCAGGTCGTCGACGGCGATCGCTACGGTCTGTCGTCCGGCGAGCCGGCGTCGGTGAACGCGCCGCCGCCGGCAGCCAACAGTTCCCGCAACAGTAATTCTGGCAACAGTAATTCTGGCAACAGTAATTCTGGCAACAGTATTAGTCCGCCACCGCCGTTCGCGCCAGAAATGCATACGGCGCCCGCGACGACTCCCGCCGCGACGGCCGAAGACTTTGGGTACGGTGCCCCGGCGAGCCGGTCCAGTTCTCCGCCGGTCGCGGCTCGAAACAATGAAGCGGTTCCAAATACCAAGCCCTCGGCGATGATGCGGGCGATGCTCACCGCGCCGCCCGGCTCGCGGCTTACCGGTCAGCCCGTGCGGCTCGCCGACGTGTTGACCAATATGCCGACGCGACAGGACCAATCGCAGCGGGTTGATGCGTACTGGGATTTGTGCTCATCGGTCGCCGACTATTATCTCGGCGTGCGCGAGCAGGACGAACTGCAGCGGTTGCGGTCGAGCGTGGCAAATGTCAGTCCGGTGTGGCAGCAGGCCGAGTCGGAATTGGGCGTGCGGATCGGCACATCGCAACGGGCAGCGGTTGCGTCGCAGTACCGACTCTCTAGCCTCATGGGCGGAGCCGACGCGTCGAGTCTGCCGTTGCCGACCGATTTGCCGCATTGCGGCGACTACTATGCCCGCTACGACCAGGTGTTCGCCGGACGGCAGTCGCCCGAGGCGCAGCAACTCAGCGATCTGCTGCCGATGCGCTACCAAGAACTCTCCGACGCGGCGCTGGCGGTTACGAGGGCGGAAGAGTTTCTCGGTGCGATCGCGTCGCAGCGAGGCGGCGATGGCACCGGTACGCTGCGGGCGCTGGAACTGCTCGCGCTACGGCGGCGGGCGTTCGTGCAGATCGCCCGCGACTACAATCGCCGCATCGCCCGCTACACGGAGCTGGCGTCGCCAGGGCAGATCGATTCCGTTCGGCTGATCGGCATGCTGATCATGCGCGAGGGGGCGTCGAATACGGCCACGCGGCCAGCCACGCTCGTCCCGCCGCCGAATCGGCAATCGCACGTGCCAGCGGACGACCCGGCCGACGACCCGGCACAGACGTTTGCCGAAGGCTGGGAGTCGACCAAGAGTGCCGCGGCACCGCCGCGCGACGATGCGGTGCAACCCGTGTCGGCCGAATCGCCGCGGCCGAAGCCGCGCCGCGAGCATTCGCTGCTGGTGCCTTCGGAGTGACACGTCGCTCGGTTCCGGCCATAATGGCTGGCATGGGACCGCTGGCCGCAACTCGACTTCTGCGCGAAACCGCCTCCAAACAGAGTGAGTCGGATGATGCGCCGCTGCCGGAAATCCGCCCGCTCTGGATCGGTCCGCTGGAAGTCGATCCACCGATTCTGCAGGCCCCGATGGCGGGCTTCACGAACTACGCGTTTCGGCAGATTGTCCGCGAGTTTGGCGGGGCAGGGCTGCTGGCGACCGAGATGGTTTGCGCCAAAGGATTCGTCTGGCTTGACGAGCATGAGGCGGAGCATCCGGATCGGTTATGGGGCGTGGCCGACGAGCCGCGGCCGCTCGCGGTGCAGATGTGGGACAACGATCCAGACACACTGGCGAAAGTCGGCGAGCGGCTGGCGAACGAATACAAGGTCAGCGTTGTCGACATCAACTTTGGCTGCCCGGTCCGCGATGTCGCGCAAAAGGCCCACAGCGGATCGTATTTGCTCAATTGTCCCGATCGAATGGGGACGATCATCGAACGCGTGGTAGCCGCCTGTGCCCCCACGCCGGTGACGGCCAAGATTCGCTTGGGCTGCACGCGTGACCAAATCAATGCGATCGACATTGCGCAAGTGGTCGAAGGGGCCGGGGCGGCGGCGCTCACGGTCCACGGGCGGACTGCGGCCGACATGTTCCGCGGTTCGGCCGATTGGGACCGCATCGCGGCGATCAAGCCGTACTTGAAGCGGATTCCGCTGATCGGGAACGGTGACCTCGATTCGGCCCGCAAAGTGGTCGACGCATTTCGGCGATACGATGTCGATGGCGTGATGATCGCGCGGGCGTCGCTGGCGAAGCCGTGGCTGTTCCGTCAGGCGGCGGCGGCGCTCCGCGGTAAGCCCGTGCCGGCGGATCCGACACTCGCCGAGGAGCGCGAGTTGCTACTGCATCATTTCGACTTGATCTGCCAACGTTTTGGCGAGGAGAAAGGCGCGTCACTGATGCGGAAATACGCCTGCTGCTACGCACAGGGTCGACGCGGGGCCCGCGAGTTTCGCAGCCGCGTGGTGAAGGTGTCGACACCGGCGGAATTCCACGCTGTCGTCGACCAGTACTTTCCGCGCGCCGCGGCTGTCGTTGATTGGCCGAAGGCCATAATCACCGTAGCCTAGGGCAACGCCCTAGGAAAACGGTACGTGTTCCCATCGTTTGGCCGAAGGTCATGAATACCCGGCCGCCAAACCAATTCGGTGAATATGGCCTTTGGCCAAACGTTGGTTGTTGCGTTACCATCTGGGGCGGCGCTGCGCTTGCCCCAGGCTACGGTGAGGGGAAGCCTTCGGCCAAAAAGATCGTGCGCCGCTTATGGCGGCGCAAAGAGAGAAATCACGCTAAAGGGTTAGCTAGCGCGATCGTCTCCGAAGCAACAGTCCTAAGACTCCGACGAATCCCATTCCGAGTATCGCTAGCGTACTAGGCTCAGGGATTGCGATACTTGCGACGCGAAGACCAATGAAGTCGAACCCGAAGGCCGGGAAGATGTTGAAGCGGCTCGACGACGACAAGCTGTCGAAGTTGCTGTCCCAATTGCCACCGCGAATCCCGCGAGCAGACGAAATCGAATTGTTCACCAGATCGAATTCAGTCTCTTCCCATTCCCAGACATTTCCCCCCTGACCGGCCGTGCCGTAAGGACTCAACACTCCCACATTGGCGATGTCGTTGAGCTGGGGGTTAAAATAGTGATCGGAAAATACAGCGTCAAAATTTGGGTCGCCGGCAAAATCAATCCCGTCGGGTACAGGGTTGCTTCCTGTGGGGAAGTTGTTATAGACGCCGCTGGTCGGATCGTAGTAGGCCGCCTTATACCACTCGTCGACACTAGGCAGAAAGTACTTCGCTAAACTGTTGCGGTAGAGATTGTCCGGGTTGTAGCCCGCGTCGCTTGGTTGCCACAGTTGAAAGTTGCCACTGCCGTTGACTCTATACGCCGGTGTGCTGCCCGTGCTCGTGTTGAGCCAATTGACGAATTTGATTGCCTCGAACCAGCTCACGTTCGTCGCCGGCTTGTCGGAGCCGCGGATGTCTTTTGTGATGCCGAGCCCTCCCAAGGCATTGGCCTTGTCGATCATCTGCTCGGAGATTTCAAACTTGCCGATGCGATAGGTCTTGGCCACCGAGCCGGTCGGATAGGGCGGAATGGGGACGCCGGTGGTGTCGGCGGCGTTGCCAGGGTTGCCGATCGTGACGAACTCGATGTCGAACGCGTTGGCGCCGCTGCCGAAGGTGTCGGCTGCTGCGCGATTGGCGGAGACACCGCAAAACAGTGCGGGCAAGAGGAGCGCGAGGAATCTGGTCAACTTCATGAGTCGTCCTTTCCAATCCAAGATGTCGATCGCGTGGAGGAGCACAATTGAGAGAAACAGAACCCGGAACCGGATCAACGCTATTGTAACAAGCTGCGCCCACCCGTTTTTGGCACGAGGGGATTTTTTGCGAATTCTTCAGCTACGCCCGCGATCCGTCGACTACCGGGACCGGCGGCAACAGGCCTCCGGATGTGCAGCCGGCCAGGCGTCGTGAAGTAGCGTGGCAGCAACGACTGGCGAATCGCCTTCAAGTTGCCTCAATGCTCGTACTCTGGGGGCTCCGGAATTTACTTGCGTACTTTTTCGTCCATGCCCAGCTCCAGCGCCAGAGCGTGGAGTGTGAGGTTGACATCGCGCAGAAAGTAGACGAGGGCGGCAATCAGCAGCGACAGGCAGAGAATGAACAGTGCGCTGAGTATGACGGCCGTCTCGATCTTGAAGAGCACGCTGAAAAACAACACGATCACCAACAGCGCGGCCAAAAGCGCGCTGGTGGCAATCAGCGCGATGGCCGATTGAAGCAGATGGGCACGACGCCAAAGAATGTCGAGCTGTAGATTGTAGCGGCGGCGGTCGTCTTCATCGCAATGCCTGAGGAATTCGACCAATTGTCGCGACCGATCGATGGTGCGGCCCAACCGATTGGTCATGTTCAAAAGCAACATGCCCACGCCCGAGATGAGAATCATCGGGCCGATCGCGGTCTGCAGCACGGGGATCATTTCTACGAGCGGCATCGCGAGTCCATTCATTTAGCGGGTCGGGCAGGGATGCAGGTGGGGCCAGGGCCAAGTGCGACCGCACGGCGGCGGGTGATTCGCCGCAATATGCGGCAATCGTCGTGGCAGAGCAAGGGTGATCGCCCGCCGGCAGCAGCCCTTCGGGCTTGAGGCAGGCTAGCGCGATCCGATAGACTGAGGTCGCATGACCAGTTTCCCCTCCGTCCGCCGAGAGAAGCCATGAATCCGCAAGATTGCCGTTGGCCGGACCGCTTTTTGACTGCCGGCGGATTATTGGTCGCGCTGGCGATCACCGGTTGCGGCTCGAAGTCGGGGAGCGCCGACAAAGTTCTGGTGGGCCACTATGCCTCGATGACCGGCTCGGAGGCGACCTTCGGCCGCTCGACCGACAACGGCATCCGCATCGCCGTGGAGGAAGAAAACGCGGCGGGTGGCATCCACGGCAAGCCAATCGAGGTAATGACCTACGACGACAAGGGCGAGCCACGCGAGGCTGGATCGGCCGTGACGCGGCTGATCTCGCGGGATGGAGTGGTGGCCGTGCTGGGTGAAGTGGCGTCGGGGTTGTCGCTGGTTGGAGCGCCGATTTGCCAAGAGAGCGGCGTGCCGATGGTGTCGCCTTCGTCGACGAATCCGAAAGTGACCAAGACGGGCGACAAGATTTTCCGCGTTTGCTTCATCGATCCGTTTCAAGGTTGGGTGGGTGCGAAGTTCGCCCGAGAGAGCGAGAAAGTGAAAGCCCAAAAGGCGGCGGTCCTCTACGACCAGGCCTCGCCCTACTCAGTCGGCCTGCAGGAAGAATTCATCAAAGCATTTACCGGAATGGGTGGCACGATCACGGCCAATGAGACTTATACGGCGGGCGATCAGGATTTTTCCGCCCAGCTCACGACGATTCGCAGCAGCGAACCGGATGTGGTTTACATTCCCGGCTACTACACCGATGTCGGCAACATCGCGCTGCAGGCGCGGAAGATCGGCATCAAAGTGCCGCTGTTGGGCGGCGATGGCTGGGACTCGTCGAAGCTTGGCCAGATCGGCGGCGCGGCGATCAACAACAGTTTCTACTCGAACCACTATTCGCACCAGGACCCCAGTCCGCGCGTCCAGGATTTCATTAAGAAATACAAGGACAAGTTTGGTGATACGCCCGATGGCTTGGCGGCGCTCGGCTACGATGCGGCGCGGATTCTGTTCGTGGCGATGCGACGGGCCAAGTCGCTGGGCGGCGACGATATCGCGGCCGAGCTGGCCGCGACCAAGGATTTCGACGGCGTCACCGGCAAGATCTCGATCGACGCGGATCGCAACGCGGTCAAACCCGCCGTGATGCTGGAAATGAAGGACGGCGAGTCGACCTACGTGTCCACGATCGAGCCGCTGCAGTGAGTCCGACCGGGCGGGCGCAAGGTTGGGAGATTTTTTTGCGGCGCCGCCCGAGTTTGACTTCGATTCATGGCCGACTTCGTTCAAACGCTGATCACCACGCTCGAAATCGGCAGCCTCTACGCGCTGATTGCGCTCGGCTACACGATGGTCTATGGGATCCTGAAGTTCATTAACTTCGCCCATAGCGACATCGTGGTGCTCGGGGCGTGGATCAGCTTTACGCTCTCGAGCTGGATTCTGCCGGCCATCGGGCTCGATCCACACAATCCCGCCACGCCGCCGCCGTTTTGGGTCGGCGGAGTGATTCTTGTTGCGTCGATGGTCGCGTGTGGCCTCGTCGGTTTTCTCATCGAACGGCTGGCTTACCGGCCGCTGCGAAACGCGCCGCGACTCAACGTGTTGATTACGGCGATCGGCGTTTCGCTGCTGCTGCAAAACGTCGGGCAGTTGGATTTCGTTTTTGGCCCGAGCCCGCAGAAAATGCCGGCGCTGCTGCCGAATTGGAGCGTGTTCTCATTTTCGTTTCCCAGTAGCGGCGGGACGCATGAGATTTCGATCGGCCTGGTCGACGTGATTCTGTTTGTCACCTCAGCGGTGTTGATGTTGGGGCTGGAGTACCTGGTGTTTCGCACCAAGCTTGGGACGGCGATGCGGGCGGTTTCGTACAGCCCGACCACCGCGGCGTTGATGGGCATTCCGGTGGACCGGGTGGTGTCATTCACCTTTGTGCTTGGTTCGGCGCTCGCCGCCGCGGCCGGGTTCCTCTACGCGATGAAATATCCGGGCCTCAACCAGCCGGCACACACGATCTGGGTGCTGCTGGGCCTCAAAGCCTTTGTGGCCGCGGTGATCGGCGGCATCGGGAACGTGCGCGGTGCGGTCGTCGGCGGCTTCGTGATCGCCTTCGTCGAGCAGTTCGGCGCGTACTACGTGTCGTCGAACTACCGCGACGTGTATGTGTTCGCTTTGTTGATTGTCATTTTGTTGGTGCAGCCCAACGGTTTGCTGGGTTCGCCCGTTCGGGACAAGGTCTGAATTTGAAGAACAGCCATCCAGCCGCTGGTGCAACTCGCAGGCCGCAGACGCTGCCGACGGCGAGTGGACTTCGCGCGCCGTGGTTCAGCTTCGGGCCGTACTTGGTGGGAATTGCCCTCGCGGCCGCGTTGTATGTCACTCTGCCCGCCGCCATCGGCCCCTACTATTCGCGGATCGTGATCGACTGTGGCATCGCCATGATTCTGGCGGTGTCGCTCAATATCGTGAGCGGCATGACCGGGCAGTTTTCGATCGGACACGCGGGATTCATGGCGCTGGGCGGTTACACGGCCGGCATGATAACGTACTACGGCTCACTGCTGTGGTGGGGAACCGCGGCCCGGCATGGAGGTTTCCTCGGCGCCGGCGATTGGTTTTTCGTCGTGGCTTGTGTTGTCGGTGGACTGGTCGCAGCGGCAGCCGGCTATCTGGTGGGACTGCCTTCGTTGCGGTTGCGCGGCGACTACCTGGCGATCGTCACGCTCGGGTTCGGTGAGATTCTGCGAGTTGTTTTGCAGCAGACGGACAAGGTGATGGACGATGCCGCGGCCGTGCGGGCGTCGGCGCTGGCCGATTGGTGGCCGCCGCCGGTGGGCGGGGCGGTCGGCTTCGATGGCCTCCCCAAATACACGAATTTGTTTTGGGTCGGTGCGTTTTTGACGGTCACCGTGGTCGCGGCCTATCGGATCAAGCAATCCAGCATCGGTCGGGCGATGCTCGCCGTGCGCGAGGACGAGGTCGCGGCCCAGGCGATGGGCGTCGACATCGCCAAGACCAAGGTGCGGGCCTTCGTGCTCGCGGCGCTCTTTGCGGGTATGGCTGGCGGGCTGTTCGCTCACGAGCCGGGGTTGATCATCAGCCCGAAGGACGCGGGTTTCCAACGCTCGTTTGAATATCTGATCATGACGGTCCTCGGTGGGCGGGGATCGATCAGCGGCGTGATGCTCGCCGCAGTGATACTTACGGCGCTACCGGAGTTTTTGCGCGACTTCGAGCAGTATCGGTTGATTGTTTATGCGCTGTTGCTGATTGGAATGATGCTGCTTAGGCCGCAGGGGCTGTTTGGCATTCACGAGATTTGGCAAATCCTGGGGCGTCGTGGCAAGACGGCGCAGGAGTCGGAAGCATAGCGGAATAATGTCGCAGCAACACACTCACCGAATGGTCCCTGGCGAATCGACTGCGGAGTTGCTGCGCGCCGAGAATCTGTGCCTGAGCTTTGGCGGCTTAAAGGCGGTGCAGAACTTCTCGTTTGGGCTGCCACTTGGTGCGCTCTACGGCCTGATCGGTCCAAATGGTGCCGGCAAGACGACGGTCTTCAATCTGCTGACGGGAGTTTATCGACCCGACAGCGGTGAAATTCGGCTCGCCGGAGAGAGTCTCGTGGGCCGCAAGCCGCACGAGATCACTGCCGCCGGAATTGCCCGCACGTTTCAAAACATCCGGCTGTTTCCCGATTTGAGCGTGCTCGACAACGTCTGTCTCGCGGGCCAGTTGCGGGCCTCACAACGGTTGGCGGGCACGGTGCTGCGGACGACGCACCATCGACAGGAAGAGGCGGCGGTTCGCGCGCGTTGTTTGGAGTTGCTCGGATTGTTTGATTTACGAGAGCGGGCCGAGATGCTGGCGACAAGCCTCAGTTATGGTCATCAGCGGCATTTGGAGATTGTCCGCGCACTGGCCACGGAGCCCAAGGTTCTGCTGCTCGATGAACCGGCAGCTGGCTTGAATTTCCGCGAGAAGCACGCGCTCGCGCAGTCGATTCGCGATCTTCGCGATCGGTTCGGCGTGGCGATCCTGCTGATCGACCACGACATGAAACTGGTGATGTAAATCTGCGAACGGATCGCAGTGCTGGACCACGGCGTGATGATCGCTCACGGTACACCGGCGGAAATTCAGAACGACCCCCAAGTGATTGCCGCGTATTTGGGCTGCAGCGAGACGTCGACGTAAAAATTTTCAGGAACAAATGTCATTTCTTGCCGTCGAAAACTTGTCCGTTTGCTATGGCGCCATTCAGGCGCTGCATGGGATTTCGCTGCGCGTGGAGCAAGGCGAAGTGGTGACGCTGATTGGCGGAAACGGCGCCGGCAAGACCACGACGCTCCGCGCGATTTCAGGATTATTGCGACCCACGACAGGCAGCATCGAGTTCGATGGCGAATCGATTCTCGGTTGGCAACCGCATCGCATTGTGTGCCATGGTCTGGTTCAGGTGCCCGAGGGTCGTGGCATCTTCGCCAATCTGACGGTGGAAGAAAACCTGCAAATGGGCGCTTATGCCCGGCACGATCGCGCGGCAATTCGAGCGGATCATGAGCGGGCGCTCGACTTGCTACCGCGCCTCCGTGAGCGGCTCCAACAGCCGGCCGGTACGCTCTCAGGCGGCGAACAACAAATGCTTGCCATCGCGCGGGCGCTCTTGGCCCGTCCGCGGCTGTTGATGTTCGATGAGCCTTCGCTGGGACTTGCGCCGCAGATGGTGCAGACGGTGTACCAAGTGATCCGTGAGATTGCGAGCGCGGGGACGACGATCTTGCTGGTCGAACAGAACGCGAGCATGGCACTCCAAGTCGCCAACCGCGCGTACGTGATCGAAGTCGGCGAGATTCAAATGGAGGGCCCGGCGAGCGAATTGGCCCAAAGCGACGAAGTGCGAAAAGCCTATCTGGGCGGGCACTGAGCCCCAGTCGCCACCTCTTATAGAAAATAGCAAGTCATTATACAGTAATGACTTGTATCGATTAATCGTCTTTTTCAAATAATGGGTTGTCAAAAATATCCAACCGGGTACGATTGAGTGGGTAGATCGAGTGCCTAAATCATTGGGGGCGCTTCGAGATAGCCGTCTTGAGTGGACAGCGTATATGAGCGGACAAGCCGAAACTTCTGACGATGTGTTACTGAATTACCTCAGGCGCAACGGGGCGGCTCGGATTTCGGACCTTGTGGCCGAGGCAGGGGTCACCGCCACCGCGGTGCGGCAGCGAATTCAGCGTCTGATGGCCGATGGGCTGATCGAACGGCACGCAGAAAAGATCGGCCGCGGTCGGCCCAATCATCGCTACGCGCTCACGGAAAAGGGTGAGAGTGAGGCTGGGAACAATTTGTCGGACCTCGCGACCGTGCTGTGGGAAGAGATCAAGGCGGTTCCCGATCCGGAAGTGAGGCGTGGGCTTTTGAAGCGGATCGCCGACCGATTCGTGGAAAAATATCGCGATACGATTCATGGCGAGACGCTGGGCGAACGGATGGCCTCGCTCGCGGGTTTGATGAACGAGCGGAAGGTGCCGTTCGAAGTAAATAGCACGGGTGGTTTGCCGGTTCTCTCGGCGCTTGCATGCCCTTACCCGGAGCTCGCCAAGTCGGATCGAGGCGTATGTACGATGGAAAAACTGATGTTATCGGAGGTCTTGGGCGAGAGTGTGCGGCTTTCTGCGTGCCGTTTGGATGGCGCGAGCTGCTGCACCTTCACACCGAGCACCTCATAGGCGAAGATGGTCGATTCCGAGCGCGGTGTGGATGCGCCGCTTGCGGTTTAGCTGGACGAAAACAGAGCCAATCGAACATTTTGACAGTAGGTGAAAGAGATCATGTCCGAGCCATGGATTGAAGGGCGATTCGAGGAAAACGTCATCACGACGACGGTCGAGCAGGCGATCAATTGGGCTCGGCAGTCGAGCATTTGGCCGCTGACGTTTGGGCTGGCCTGTTGTGCGATCGAGATGATGGCGGCCGGGGCGAGCCGGTTCGACATGGACCGCTTCGGTGCCGGTGCCTTTCGGGCGACGCCGCGGCAGGCGGACCTGATGATCGTGGCCGGCACGGTGACTTACAAAATGGCGAGCCGAGTGCGGCGGCTCTACAACATGATGCCCGATCCGAAGTTCGTGATTGCGATGGGCGCTTGCACGGTGGGCGGCGGGCCGTATTTCAAGTATGGCTACCACGTGGTGAAGGGCGTCGACCTCGTGGTGCCGGTGGACGTGTACGTGCCTGGCTGCCCGCCACGGCCGGAGGCGCTGCTCGAAGGCCTGATGCGGATTCAGGACAAGATCAAGGGACACAAGATCGCGCGGATGAGCGGTGCGGCTGTCGGCATGAAAGTCGACGACGAATTGCCGATTCCGCATCACTCGGGTTATGTATCGGCTCCAGCGGACCTCGAGCCGCTCTTTGATCACCAGAAGATTACGGCCTAGGACCATAAGAACTGAATTGAAATGACCGAAACGCTCAAGATCACCGACCTGCACGTTGCCGTCGAAGGCAAACCGATTCTCAACGGCGTCAACATGACGATCCGTCGCGGCGAGACCCACGCGCTGATGGGCCCCAACGGCTCCGGCAAGAGTACGCTTGCGTCCGCGATCATGGGCCATCCATCGTTCGAGGTCACTGAGGGCTCGATCGAGCTCAACGGCGAAAACATTGTCGAATGGGACGCGACCGAGCGGGCTCGGGCCGGCATTTTCTTGGCCTTCCAGCGGCCGATGGCGATTCCGGGCGTCAAAATGGCCGATTTCCTCCGCCATGCGACCACCAACGTTCGCAATCCCGAGCGCAAGGAAGGCGAGCAGCTGATCCCGATGCGCGAGTTTCGCAAAGAGCTCAAGGACAAGATGGCCCAACTGCGGATGGACGAGGAGTTCGCCCGCCGTTACGTGAACGACGGCTTTTCCGGCGGCGAGATGAAACGGGCCGAGATCCTGCAAATGGCCATGCTGCGGCCGAAATTTGCGATTCTCGACGAGACCGATAGCGGGCTCGACGTCGACGCCGTGAAGCTCGCCAGCCAGAGTATCGCCCAAATCGGACGCGAGCAGCTCGGCGGCGAACAGATGGGCATTCTGATTATCACGCACCACGACAAATTGCTCGACCACAATACGCCCGACTTCACGCACGTGATGCTCGGCGGGCGGATCGTGGAGACGGGCGGCGTCGAGTTGGCACGCGAATTGTACACCGAAGGTTATGACCGCGTTCGCGCGGCCCATCCGGAAGAAACAGCGATCGAAAAAGAAATGGCCGCCAACACCGCGATTAGCGGCGTGGCGTAACCAGAAGAGGATAGACATCATGGCAACCGATTTAGCATCCGCCCCCGTCTCCGACGGCCTCGGCGAAATTAACAAATACAATTTCGTGACCCAGACGCACGGCATTTTCAAAGCCCAGCGCGGGATCAACGCTCGGATTGTCTCCGAGATCTCCGAGATGAAGCGCGAGCCGACGTGGATGCGCGACTTCCGGCTGCGGTCGCTGAAGATTTTCGAATCGAAGCCGATGCCACGGTGGGGTGGGGATATCGGCATCAATTTCCAGGACATTTTCTACTAC